>CBRG010000273.1 GCA_000470535.1 Streptomyces sp. AW19M42 | reverse complement strand
GGGGGGGGAGCCGGTCAGCGTGCCAGCGTCGCCAGGATGGTCTTTCCCTGGTTGCCGTGGCGGTGGATGGTGACGCTGCTGGCCAGCCGGAGGATCATCGGCCAGCCGAAACCGCCTGTCTGGCCGGTCAGGTCCGGGACGCGGCACTGCGGATGGGCGGGGCTGGGATCGACGACCCGGACGTGCAGCGCGCCGTGATCGGCCCCGAACGACAGGGCGGTGACGCCTCCGGCGTACCGGATGGCGTTCGTCACCAGCTCCGAGACGAGCAGCACCAGGTTCTGGACGGCGCGGGTGGACGGCGCCGGGTTCAGCCGCGCGACGAATGCGGCGGCGGCCTCGCGGGCCTCGGAGGCCCGCTGCGGCGGGGGTGCGGGCTCCGAGCGGACTTCCTCGGCGGAGAATTCGGGCGCTGTGCCTTGGTCGGTCATGTGGATTCACCCCTGAGGGAAAGGCGCGGTGGCCGGTCCTCGCTGCGTGTACCCAAGCTGGTGCCGTATATCCGAAGATGACCCGTACGGGTGGCCTTCCGTTCCGAGGCGTGCGGCGGTCTTCCCTGGGCAGATGAGCGGGACCAGACAGTGCGGCGAAGGGAACAAGCCCATGAACGAGTCCGTCGATCTCGCACCGGACTCGACCGCGGTGATCACCGAGGCGGTGCCCGATCTCCAGCTCCAGCTGCTGATCCAGCTCCTCGACCGGGAGACACGCTCCGGTCTGCCGCTCACGCTGACCATCCCGGCCGGTGTGCTGCACGGTGACGTGATCGGGCACGAGGCCTGGAAGGCCGAGTGGTCCAGGAGTCTGCGGCAGGTCGAGGGCGAGGGCGCCAACCTCATCGCGGCGTTCCCCGAGACGGTGGACCAGGGCATCCAGGAGCTCCGCGCCGGCGAGGACAGCCAGCAGCTGCCCCGGTGGATTCATCTGCGCGACGCCACCCTCGTGTTCGGCGGCACGGCTCCGCTGCGGCTGCCGCTGTGGCGCGGGCGGCTGTCCGACGTGTCGGGGTGGGCGCTGGGGCGGCCGGAGTAGTACGACCACGCGCTCGGTAGTACGGCGGTGGTGGCTCTGCGCGGCGAGTACGCCGCCGTCGTCGAACGACCGTCCGTAGCGGTGTCCGGTGGGACCTCCACCACCTGGTGCGACATCGGCGCCGGCATCACAGCGGCAGGGGTCTCGCCCTCCTGAGGCATCACCGTGCCGGGACCGTGCCCGGCCGGACGCACGGAGGGCCGCTGACAGCACTCCGGGTCCCGGAGGTGTCAGCGGCCCCTTGCGTAGGGAACGAGTGGCGCTCAGAGCCGCTCGGGGGTCCTGATGCCGAGCAGCGCCATGCCCCGGTGCAGGGTGCGGGCGGTGATGTCGCAGAGGAACAGCCGGTTCTCCACGACCTCGGCCGGGTTGTCCTCGCTCAGGACGTGGCACTGGTCGTAGAACGTCGTGTAGAGCGAGGCCAGCTGGTAGAGGTACGCGGCCAGCTTGTGCGGCTCGTAGCCCGCCGCCACCTCGGACAGCACCTCACCGAACTGGTCCAGGTGCAGACCGAGCGCCCGCTCGGCCGGGGCCAGTTCCAGCTCCGGGTGCGCGACCGGCTTCGCGTCGCCGGCCTTGCGCAGGATCGACCGGATACGCGCGTACGCGTACTGGAGGTAGACCGACGTGTCGCCGTGCAGCGACACCATCTGGTCCAGGTCGAACTTGTAGTCCCGCACGGCGGAGGTCGACAGGTCCGCGTACTTCACGGCGCCGATGCCGACGTACCGGCCGTTCTCGACGATCTCCTCCTCGGACAGGCCGATCTTCTCGGCCTTCTCCCGGACCACGGCCGTCGCCCGCTCGACCGCTTCGTCCAGCAGGTCCTCCAGCTTGACCGTGACACCCTCACGGGTCTTGAACGGCTTGCCGTCCTTGCCGAGGATGGTGCCGAACGCCAGCTGGTGCGCCTTGACGCCGTCGCTCAGCCAGCCCGCCCGGCGGGCCGTCTCGAAGACCATCTTGAAGTGCAGGGACTGCCGCACGTCCACCACGTACAGGAGGCTGTCCGCCTTGAGGTTCCGCACCCGGTCGCGGATCGCGGAGAGGTCGGTCGCCGCGTAGCCGTAGCCGCCGTTCGTCTTCTTGACGATCAGCGGGACCTGGTTGCCGTCCGGGCCCAGCACGTCGTCGAAGAAGACGCAGAGCGCACCCTCGGAGCGGACGGCGACACCCGTCTCCTCCAGGATCCGGCAGGTCTCCTCCAGCATGTCGTTGTAGCCGGACTCCCCGACGATGTCGGGGTCGCTGATCTCCATGTCGAGCTTGTCGAAGACCGAGTAGAAGTAGATCTTCGACTCGACGACGAACCGCTGCCACATGGCCAGCGTCTCCGGCTCACCGGCCTGGAGCGCGACCACCCGGTCGCGCGAGCGGGCCTTGAACTCCTCGTTGGAGTCGAAGAGCGCCCGGGAGGCCTTGTAGAGCCGGTTCAGGGACGACATGGCGGCTTCGCCGTCGGCCTTGCCGCCCTTGTCGTCCTTGTGGTCCAGCTCGTGCGGGTGCTCGATCAGGTACTGGATGAGCATGCCGAACTGGGTGCCCCAGTCACCGATGTGGTGGCGCCGGACGACGGACTCGCCGGTGAACTCCAGGATCTGCACCATCGCGTCACCGATCACGGCGGACCGCAGGTGACCGACGTGCATCTCCTTGGCCACGTTCGGCTGGGCGTAGTCGATGACGGTGGTGCCGGCGGCGCTGTCGTACGGGACGCCGAGCCGGTCCTCGCTGTCCGCGGCACGGGCGGCGAGCGTCTCGGTGATCGCCCTGTCGGAGAGCGTGATGTTCAGGAAGCCGGGTCCGGAGACCTCGATGTCCTTGATCAGCTCGCTCGCCGGGAGGGCGGCCGTGACCTGGGCGGCCAGCTCGCGCGGGTTGCCCTTGAGCTTCTTGGCGAGCGCCAGGATGCCGTTGGCCTGGAAGTCGGCCCGGTCGCTTCGGCGCAGCAGCGGGTCCGCGGTACCGGCATCCGGCAGGGCTGCCGTCAGGGCGTCCGCCAGCTGCTGCTGGAGCGTGGAAGCGAGGGAGTTGACCGAGGCCATCAGCTGGCTGCCGTTTCCGTAGGAGTACAGGGGATGGCCCCAAGTATCCCACGGGGCGTAAAGCCGTTTTCGCGCTGTGGGTGGTACCTGGGAGAATGGCCTCTGCCCCTATGAGTCCTACAAGAGAGAAGGACGTGCCGACCGTGGCTCAGAGTCAGAGCAGCACCGAGACCGACTGGGTCTCCCGCTTCGCGGACGAGGTCATCGCCGAATCGGAGCGTCGTGCGCCTGGCAAACCGGTCGTCGTCGCCTCCGGTCTCTCCCCGTCGGGCCCGATCCACCTGGGCAACCTCCGCGAGGTGATGACCCCGCACCTGGTCGCCGACGAGATCCGCCGCCGCGGGTACACCGTCCGGCACCTGATCTCCTGGGACGACTACGACCGGTACCGCAAGGTGCCGAACGGCGTCCCGGGGATCGACGAGTCGTGGGCCGAGCACATCGGCAAGCCGCTGACGTCCGTGCCCGCCCCGGCCGGTTCGGCTTATCCGAACTGGGCCGAGCACTTCAAGGCCGCCATGCTGGCGTCGCTGGACGAGCTGGGCGTCGAGTACGACGGAATCAGTCAGACGGAGCAGTACCTGGCGGGGACGTACCGCGAGCAGATCCTGCACGCGATGCGGCACCGTGCCGACATCGACGCCGTCCTGGACCGCTACCGGACCAAGAAGGACGGGGCGGCGGGGGCCAAGGGCAAGAAGCCGCAGCAGAAGAAGGCCGACGAGGCGGAGCTGGAGGCCGAGGCGGGCTCCGGCGCCGCGAGCGAGGACGACGGCGGCAGCGGTTCGGCCGGCTACTTCCCGTACAAGCCGTACTGCGGCAACTGCGAGAAGGACCTGACCACGGTCACGTCGTACGACGACGAGAGCACCGAGCTGAACTACACCTGCTCGGCCTGCGGCTTCGCGGAGACGGTCCGGCTGAAGGAGTTCAACCGGGGCAAGCTGGTCTGGAAGGTCGACTGGCCGATGCGCTGGGCGTTCGAGGGCGTGATCTTCGAGCCGAGCGGCGTCGACCACTCCTCGCCCGGGTCCTCGTTCGTCGTCGGCGGGCAGATCGTCCGCGAGATCTTCGACGGTGTGCAGCCGATCGGTCCTATGTACGCGTTCGTCGGGATCTCCGGCATGGCGAAGATGTCCTCCTCCAAGGGCGGCGTGCCGACCCCGGCCGACGCGCTGAAGATCATGGAGGCGCCGCTGCTGCGCTGGCTGTACGCGCGCCGCAGGCCCAACCAGTCCTTCAAGATCGCCTTCGACCAGGAGATCCAGCGGCTCTACGACGAGTGGGACTCGCTGGAGCGCAAGGTCGCCGACGGCTCCGTGCTGCCGACCGACGCCGCGGCGCACGCCCGCGCGATCGGGACGGCCGCAGGTGAGCTGCCGCGCACCCCGCACCCGCTGCCGTACCGCACCCTCGCCTCGGTGGCGGACATCACCGCCGGGGCCGAGGACCAGACGCTGCGCATCCTCAGCGAGCTGGACCCCTCGTCCCCGCTGACCTCGCTGGACGAGGCCAGGCCCCGGCTGGACCGGGCCGTGAACTGGATCACCACCCAGGTCCCGGCCGAGGCCCGCACCATCGTCCGGGACCAGCCGGACAAGGAACTGCTCGGCTCGCTCGATGACGAGGGCCGCGCGTCGCTGCGGCTGCTGCTGGAGGGTCTCGACTCGCACTGGTCGCTGGACGGGCTGACCACGCTCGTCTACGGCGTGCCGAAGACGCTGGCCGGGCTGGAGCCCGACGCCAAGCCGACGCCCGAGCTGAAGGTCGCGCAGCGGTCGTTCTTCGCGCTGCTGTACCGGCTGCTCGTCAGCCGGGACACCGGGCCGCGCCTGCCCACGCTGCTGCTCGCGGTCGGGGCCGACCGGGTGCGCGGGCTGCTCGGCGGCTGACCGGACGACGCGAAGGGCCGCTGGGAACCGCGGAGGCGGTTTCCAGCGGCCCTTCGTCGCCGCCCGGCTGTCTCAGGCGGCGGGGATGGGGGCCAGGGACGCCCTCGGGTCCGAGAACGTGTCGCGGGGCACCCGGGGGCGGTGGCCTCGGCCAGGCCGGTCAGGGTCCGGCCGGGACCGGTCGGTCGGTTCGACGGATGGTTCAACGGGCGGCTGTCACGGGCCGGCTCTCTCGGGCGTCATCGCTGTCGGGGAACCGGGAACGGTGGTTTCGTAACTCGCCATGGTGCGTATTCGCTGGTGCGTCATCACTTGCGGTACACGAATGAATCTAGGCCGGTGGCCGCGCGATACACAGAACATCTAGGGCGGCCGTTCCCCGGTGACGCGGGTGACGGCCCTCGGAGCCGTGCGTGTTGTTCTTGAAAGCCCTCAGGGGGCCCAGCGGCTCACGCGATGTGGTCGGCCTCCAGCTCCGCGTGGTAGCGGTTCTTGAAGCCCTGGATCAGCTGGCGGAGCAGCGCCGCGCTGCGCGGGTGCCGCACGTTGTGGCCGTCCGACAGGTGTATGTCGAGGACCTCGATGCTGGGGTACGTGCTGTGCTGCGTCACGAAGGCGGCGAAGACCTCGTAGGCGATCTCGCTGAACTCCGCGTCCTCCTGCGCCCACTCCTCGGCCCATTCCTCGGCCGCCTCCGCGACGGGCTGCTGCTCTTCCGGGACCTGCTCTGCCGCAGATGCGTTGGGCGCCTCTGATGCCTCGTGGGCCGGCTGCGGCTGCGGCTGCGGCTGCGGCTGCACGGCGCGGGGGCCGGGCACGCCGCCGATCGTGCCGACGTTGCCCAGCGGGCGGGTGCGGCCGGGGCCCGTCGGGATCATGACCGGGCCGGGCTCCGGGACGTCGAGGTACGTCGGGTTGTACGAACCCTCGTACGCGCCGTCCGGCGACTGCGCCGCGAACCACGGGCTCTCGTGCGAGTCGGGGGCGGGGGTGAGGATCGGGGAGTGCGGCTGGAAGGCGCTCTGCGACCGGGGCTGGGGCTGGAAGGCGCTCTGGGGCTGAGGCTGCTGGTTCTGCTGCTGCCCCTGCGGCCCGGCGTACTGCTCCTGGTCCGGGGCGCCGACGAGTTCGGGCTGCTGGGACCGGGCCGGGTCGACGGCGGCGACAGCCCCGGCGGCGGGGGCCGGCGGCAGCAGCACCGGCTCGATACCCGCGGCGGCGAGCCCGGCCGGGCCGGTCTCGGCCAGCGGAACGCCGTACTTCGCGAGGCGCAGCGGCATCAGGGACTCGACGGGGGCCTTGCGGCGCCAGCTGCGGCCGAACCGGGCCTGGAGGCGGGCCTGGTAGATCAGCCGGTCCTGTTCGAGCTTGATGACCTGCTCGTACGACCGCAGCTCCCACAGCTTCATCCGCCGCCACAGCCGGAACGTCGGCACCGGGGAGAGCAGCCAGCGGGTGAGGCGGACCCCCTCCATGTGCTTGTCGGCCGTGATGTCGGCGATCCGGCCCACGGCGTGCCGGGCGGCCTCGACGGAGACCACGAACAGCACCGGGATCACGGCGTGCATGCCGACGCCCAGCGGGTCCGGCCACGCGGCCGCGCCGTTGAACGCGATCGTCGCGGCGGTCAGCATCCAGGCCGTCTGGCGCAGCAGCGGGAACGGTATGCGCAGCCAGGTCAGCAGCAGGTCCAGCGAGAGCAGGACGCAGATGCCCGCGTCGATGCCGATCGGGAAGACCAGCGAGAAGTTCCCGAAGCCCTTCTCCAGGGCGAGTTCGCGTACCGCGGCGTACGAGCCCGCGAAGCCGATCGCTGCGATGAGCACCGCACCGGCCACCACGAGCCCGATGAGTATGCGGTGCGTGCGTGTGAGCTGCATCGCGGCCACCCGCGATCCCCTTCCCGCTTCTTCGTCTCCGACGCCCGGTCCGGAGGGACGATTTCGAGTTCTGGCGGGCACAGCCTGGCACATGCGTGCGAGCCGCGTTGCGCGGGGAGGGGCGAAGCCCGGTTCCCCGAGAGGGGCCGGGCTTCGTGAATCCGCTTCTGCGCTGGGGAGTTGGGGCTACAGGGCGCCCGATGGGGCGCTACTCGGCAGCCTTGCCCGATGCCTTGGCCGAGGGCTTGCCGGACGTCTTGGGGGCGTCGGGCGATGCGCTCGTCTTCGGGGTCTCGTTGGCGGTGGTGACCGCGGCGACCGCGTCGCGCGCGCCCATCCTGGCGCCCGCGGTGATCTTCTCGGCCGAGGGGGTCTTCGATCCCGCGTAACCCGCGCCGTTGTAGGTGAGGGTCACGACGACGTTCCCGGTACGGGCGACGATCGTCGCGTAGCGGAAGTCCTCACTCGTCTTTTCGAGGTCGTAGGTGATCAGGGTCGCCTGCTCGCCGATCCCGCTGACGGGAGCCGTGACGAGCTTCTTGGCGCCCTCGGTCGCCTTGACCTTGTCGATCTGCTTCGTCAGGTCGTCCCCGGCCCGGTCCGCGCCGCTGCCCAGGGCCTGGTCGGAGGCGAAGCGGGTGAAGCCGGTGTCGAGCCAGCGGTACTGGGAGCCCTTGACGCCGTTGTCGTCCAGGCCGTTCCAGGAACAGCTGCCGCGGGCGGCGGTGTCGCTGGACCTGCCTTGCGTGCCCTTCTTGTCCTTGGCCGCGGGGACCAGGGACTTGACCGTCTTCGCGGTGATCGACTTGCACGGGTCGGGCAGCGCGGCGAACCTCGCGTCCGCCACCTTGGCTTCCGTCTTCGTGGCGTCCGGCGCGGGGGAAGAGGACGAGGCCTTGTCCTTCCCGCTGTCGGAGTCCGACGAGCAGCCGGCGACGACGAGCATCACCGGAACGGCGGCGCAGGCGAGTATGCGGGTGAGTCGCGGGGCTGATCGGTGCATGGTTCCTTCACTCGGGTGGCGCGGCGTTCGGGCGGCCGGACGGTCGGTGGACAGGGGACGCGGACGGTGGTCCCGGAAGGGCCACGGTACGACGGACGGCGCCCGGATGCCGCCTCGGCCGGACGGCTCACGGGGCGTCGGGCGGCCGGGCCGGGCCGGTCGGGGACGGGGTCACTCGCTGAAGCTGTCGACCAGTTTCCGGCCCAGTGCCTGGGCCTTCTCCTGCAGTTCCTTGCTGTCGGGGATCTCCGTGGAGAGGGTCGGCTGCGCGGTGTACTGGACGGTGACGATGACATTCGATGTGCGGAATACCACGCTCACCGTGCGGTGCTGTGCGGCAGAACCTGCTCGGGTGAGTAGATCGTCCAGAAACGCGCTGTCGCCGAGCGAATCGAGCACCCGGGGCTGGAGGTTCTCGGAGGCGCCGCCGTCCCCGGAGCCGCCCGTGTCTGTGGTGCCTGTGGTGTCCGAGCCGGTTTTCCCGCCCGCGTCCGGGTCCGAGCTCTTGCCCGCGTCCTTGCCGCCGCCCTTGCCGGGCTTTCCGCTCGCGGTCGCGGACGGGGAGTCCGAGGCGTCCGGGGTGCCGCTGTCCGTGCTGCCGGGCAGGGCGGAGGGCAGGTCGGCGGCGGCCTCCTTCTTCTCGTACACCCCACGGGCGCGGTCGTCGTCGCTCACGGACGGGTCGTACGAGACGACCCGCTCGAAGTCGACGGAGAGGCTGCGGGCGCCGTCGGGCGCCTCGGTCTTCCAACGGCAGCCGACCCGGCGGTCGGTGTCGTACGTGACGGTGGGCGAACCGTCGAACACCTTCTCCTGCTGGGCCTCCGGCAGCTCGGCGGAGCCGGGCAGCAGGTCCTTCAGGGTGGCGGGCGAGACCGAGCGGCAGGCCTCGGGAAGCGTGCGGTACCTGCCCGGAGGCGCGGTGGAGGAGGCCAGGGCGCCGGGTTTGCTGTCGGTGGCGGAATCATCGGTTCCGGTGCCGCTGCTGCAGCCGACCGCGAGCGCTGCAATGAGCACGGCGCCGGGCGCGTACGCCATTCGTCGCACGTTCCTGAGCTCCCTTCGTGCGAAAAACGGTTGCCGCTCGTCGGCGGCCGATGGACACAATGTGTATCGCACGCGCCGCCGTGGTTGCCGGTCGACCGATACTTTTGCCGACCTTGGTACCGGTTTTGCGCTTTCAGGCTTTTCGGGGGAATCGAGGAACTATGTCGTACGTAGAGGTGCCGGGTGCGAAGGTCCCCATCCGCATGTGGACCGACCCCGCGAAGGTCGAGGACGTCGCGATGCAGCAGCTGCGCAACGTCGCCACCCTGCCGTGGATCAAGGGTCTGGCCGTCATGCCGGACGTCCACTTCGGCAAGGGCGCCACGGTGGGCTCGGTCATCGCGATGCACGGTGCGGTCTGCCCGGCGGCGGTGGGCGTGGACATCGGCTGCGGCATGTCCGCGGTCAAGACCTCGCTGACCGCCAACGACCTGCCCGGGGACCTGACCAGGCTCCGGTCGAAGATCGAGCAGGCCATTCCGGTGGGCCGCGGGATGCACGACGATCCGGTGGACCCGGGCCGGCTGCACGGGCTCCCGTCGACCGACTGGGACGACTTCTGGGGGCGGTTCGACGGAGTGGCTGAAGCGGTCAAATTCCGTCGGGAACGTGCCACAAAGCAAATGGGAACGCTCGGAGCGGGAAACCACTTCGTCGAGTTCTGTCTTGATGAGCCGGGTTCGGTCTGGCTGATGCTGCACTCCGGCTCCCGGAACGTCGGCAACGAACTGGCCGCCTTCCACATCGGCGAGGCGCAGAAGCTGCCGCACAACCAGGACCTGATCGACCGCGACCTCGCGGTCTTCGTCGCGGACACCCCGCCCATGGAGGCCTACCGCAACGACCTGTTCTGGGCGCAGGAGTACGCGAAGCACAACCGCACGATCATGATGGCGCTCTTCCAGGACGTGGTCCGCAAAGAGTTCAAGAAGGCCAGGGTGACCTTCGAACCGGTCATCTCCTGCCACCACAACTACGTGGCGGAGGAGCGGTACGACGGCATGGACCTGCTGGTCACCCGCAAGGGTGCCATCCGGGCCGGCTCCGGTGACTTCGGGATCATTCCGGGATCGATGGGCACCGGCTCGTACATCGTGAAGGGCCTCGGCAATGAGAAGTCCTTCAACTCGGCCTCGCACGGCGCGGGCCGGAAGATGAGCCGGAACGCCGCCAGGCGTCGCTTCTCCACCAAGGACCTGGAGGAGCAGACGCGGGGCGTGGAGTGCCGCAAGGACTCCGGCGTCGTGGACGAGATCCCCGGTGCGTACAAACCGATCGAGCAGGTCATCGACCAGCAGCGGGACCTGGTCGAGGTCGTCGCGAAGCTGAAGCAGGTCATCTGCGTGAAGGGCTGAGCGTCCGCCGGGCGGTGCCCTCACGCGGTGCGGTGGACCTTGGAGTTGGAGGCCTGGGCGCGGGGGCGGACCACCAGCAGGTCGATGTTGACGTGGCTGGGGCGGGTGACGGCCCAGGTGATGGTGTCGGCCACGTCGTCCGCGCTGAGGGGGGCGTCGACGCCCGCGTAGACCTTGGCGGCCTTCTCGGTGTCGCCGCGGAAGCGGGTGGTGGCGAACTCCTCCGTCTTGACCATGCCGGGGGCGACCTCGATGACGCGGACGGGGGTGCCGACGATCTCCAGTCGGAGGGTCTCGGCCAGGACGTGCTCGCCGTGCTTCGCGGCCACGTAGCCGCCGCCGCCCTCGTAGGCGGAGAAGCCCGCGGTCGAGGAGAGGATGACCACCGTGCCGTCCCCGCTCGCGGTGAGCGCGGGGAGCAGGGCCTGGGTCACGTTGAGGGTGCCGATGACGTTGGTCTCGTACATCTGGCGCCAGTCGGCCGGGTCGCCGGTGGCGACGGGGTCGGCCCCGAGCGCACCGCCCGCGTTGTTCACCAGGACCGCGAGGGAGCGGAACGCGGTGGCGAACTCGTCGACCGCGGCCCGGTCGGTGACGTCCAGGGCGTAGGCCGTTGCCTCGTGGCCCGCCGCGGTGATCTCGGCGGTGAGCGCCTCGATGCGGTCCTTGCGGCGGGCGGTGATCACGACGCGGTAACCGGCGGCCGCCAGCTGCCGGGCGGTCGCGGCACCGATGCCGCTGCTCGCTCCGGTGATGACGGCGATGGGGGATGCGGCCATGGCGGGCTCCTCGGACAGCTGATCGGTACGGGGTCAGGATAAGGGCTGTCCCATAACCCCTGGCGGGCGCGCGACGACAGCTGCGGCACCTCGCCGCGTGGCCGAAACGCCCGAATCGCTCCGCGATGAGGGCGCTCAGGCGCCTTGCGATGCACCGCGTCTGACGCCGCGCGCCGATCCACCAGGGATTACCGGACAGCCCTTGGGCAGGGTGCGGTCAGCGGGTGCGGGGGGCGTACATGATCACGGCCATGCCGGCCAGGCAGACCAGTGCGCCGGTGACGTCCCAGCGGTCGGGCCGGTAGCCGTCCGCGACCATGCCCCAGACGATCGAGCCCGCGACGAATACCCCGCCGTACGCCGCGAGCACGCGTCCGAACTCCCCGTCCGGCTGGAGCGTGGCGACGAAGCCGTACGTGGCCAGCGCGACGAGCCCCGCACCGATCCAGGCCCAGCCGCGGTGTTCCCGGACGCCTTGCCAGACCAGCCAGGCGCCGCCGATCTCGAAGAGTGCGGCGACGAGGAACAGGGCGATGGAGCGGACCACGGACATGCGATCAGCGTGTCATGGGCGGGGCGGCGGAGTGCGGGAGGGGACGCGCCACGGAGACGCGCCGAACCGGTCGGAATATATGGATATTTCGTGCAGATCTGTATCTTCAGGACATGGTACTGACGCGTAAGGCCCTGCTGAGGGTGTCCGCTGCGGCGGCCATGGCATCGACTCTGGCGCTGGGTGCGGGCGGGACGGCCGCGGCCGTTGCGCCGACGGTTGCGCCGGGTGTGCGGAGCGTCGCGCCCGAGGCGGATGTGTCGCACCACGGGCACGTCTCGCTGTGGGGCACCGGGCTCGGCGTCTGGCTGACCAGCCAGAACAGCGGCCCCTCAGACCTCACGAGTACCACCGTCCGGCTACGGGTGTCCGTGCCGCTCTCCGGCCGCCAGGTGCTGCCCGCACCGTGCCTCCGGGCCGACGCGCAGACCGTGCTGTGCCGCACGGGCCCGCTGCGCGCGGACGGCTCGCAGCAGCGGCGGCTCGCCCTCGAACTCCAGCTTCGGGGGCGGCCGCCGGAGGTGGTCGTCCGGATCGACACCGTGTGGAACGGCGGGGCGACGGACCGGAACGCGAAGAACAGCGAGCACGAGGTGCTGGCGCCGGCCACCGGTGACGAGTACGTCTTCTGAGATCGACCGCCCCGAGCCGCCCGAGCGGGCGGACGGGGTGATCTCTGCTTCGTACACTCTCTGTATGCCGCAGAAGTCCGTCCCTCCCCGTCGTGCCGCCACGCTTGCTGAGCTGTCCGTCGTGTCGCGCCGCTACATGGCCGCGTACGCCCTGTTCAACCAGGCCGTCGCGGACCGACTGCGGCTCCACCCGACCGACCTCCAGTGCCTCAACCTGCTCAGCCTGGAGGCGGCTCCCGTCACCACGGGGCGGATCGCGGAACTGACCGGACTCACCACGGGCTCCGCGACCCGGCTGGTCGACCGGCTGGAGCGGGCCGGTTACGTCACCCGCGCACGGGACACGGTGGACCGGCGGCGGGTCCTCGTCGCGACGGTGCCGGAACGCATGGCGGAGTTCGGGGCGGTCTGGGAGCAGCTGAACGGCGGCTGGGCGGCCATGTTCGAGAGTTACGGCGACGACGAGGTCGCGCTGCTCGTCGCCCATATGCGGCGGACGGTGGAGCTGAGCGCGGCGCAGGTCGCGGGGTTGCGGGAGGGCGGCGGCGGGCAGCGGTGAGCCCGGGGCCGGAGCTGCCGTGCCGCGCTCAGCCGCCGGAGCGGTCCGGCCGTGCGGCGGGGGAACCGCCGAAGTCGCGGACCGCCTCGGTGACGATCGCCTCCAGCCGGGCGTGGTGGGCGCCGCGCCAGTACACCCGCTCGCACTCCGTGCACTGCGCGAAGACGTCGTACGAGCGCTGCGTGCCGTTCTCCAGCCGGGTGCCCACGGTGTCCTTGTCGGCCGGCGCCAGCAGCCCGTTGCACGCGGTGCACCGGCTCCACGGGTCGAGCTCGGGCGCGAACCGCTCCAGCACGTCCCGCAGCTGCGCCTCCGGCCGGTCGCTGTAGACGTACGCCCCCGCCCAGATCTCCCGCCGGTGGAGCAGCCCCCGGTCCCGGGAGAGCAGGACGCGCCGCTCCCGCGCCGAGCGGGTGGCCAGGGCGGGGTCGCCGATGTCCTCGTACTCGTAGGCGGCGTCGACGCCGAGCAGCCGCAGCCGCCGCGCGAGGGTGCCGAGGTGGACGTCGAGAAGGAAGCGCAGGGGCGCGCCAGGTACCCGCTGCGGTCGCCGTACGGCGTGGACGTCGACGACCTCGCCCTCGGCGGGGAGGTGCGAGAACGGTACGGGGCGTCCGTCCACCAGGAGTTGTCCGGCCTCGGTGAGCGGGACCCCGAGCGATTCGACGACATGGCCGAGGGTGGACGAGCCGTCGGTGGTCACGGCCGTCCGTCCTGCGCGGCGGTGGTGCGCTACGAAGAGCCTGAGTTCGGGGGCGACTTCGAGGTGGATCTCCGGTCCGTTCACCTGGTCAGGATGTCATTGGGCCGGGTGCGCCTGCCAGGGAATTCGGCCGGGGCGGTGCGGTGCGGTGTGGGGGCCGGGGCGGCGCGGGCTCAGGGGCGGAAGGCGGCGGCGTGCTCGGCGGCCCAGGAGGCGAACGTGCGCGCCGGGCGGCCGGTGAGCTTCTCCATGTCGCGGGTGACCTCGGCCGGTGAACCGTCGGTGGCGGCCCAGTGGTCGAGCAGCCCCTCGGCGAACTCCGAGGGCAGGAAGGGGGCGACGGACTCCTTCCAGGCCTCCCGGCTCACGGCGTTGACGGTCGTGGCGCTCCCGGAGGCCGCGGCCAGCAGCTCGACCTGTTCGGTCGCGGTGAGGGATTCGGGACCGGTCAGGTGATACGACGCGCCCTGCAGCCGGGTGTCGGTGAGCACGGCCAGGGCCGCCTCCGCGATGGAGGTCTCGTCGATCGGGCTGGTCTGGCTGAGGGGGTAGGGCAGGTCGACGGGGCGCCCGCTCCGGAGGGCGCCCGCCCACTGGTAGGCGTTGCTCGCGAAGTCGCCGGGGCGCAGGAACGTCCAGCCGGTGGGCGAGGCGGCCAGGGCCTCCTCGACCGCGAGGTGGGAGGCGGCGACCGGGTTGGAGGCGGCGTCCGGGGCGAGCACCGAACTGGAGGAGAGCAGCATGATGTGCCCGACCCCGGCGGCCCGCGCGGCGGAGAGGAAGTCGTTGATGTGGGACGACTCGGCGTAGAGGAACACGGAGTCGACGCCTTCCAGCGCGGCCGCGAAGGTCCCGGGGTCGCCGAGGTCGCAGGCCACGGCCGGGACGCCGGCCGGCAGCGAGAGCTCGGCGGGATTGCGGGAGGCGGCGCGGACGGGATGGCCGCGGTCGCGCAGGAGCGCGGCGAGCGTGGAGCCGATGCGGCCGCGGCAGCCGGTGACGAGAGTAAGCATGGCGGGGGGGGTCTCCTCGGGGTATCCGGGCCATCCGGTGAATGCGTAGCGCATAAGCTGCGCAGCGCAGATAAATATCCAGGAGGCGGGCCCGATCGTCAAACGGGTTCGGCGCAATCCGCCCATCGGACCCCGCCCATCGGACCCCGGCAGCGGTCCGGCAGCGGTCCGTCAGTGGTCCGGCAGCGACCCTCAGCAGTCCGTCAGCGGTCCGGGTGGAGGTCCAGCCGCCAGTCGTTCGTCAGCAGCGGATGTCCGGGCGGGTACTCGATCTCGCACTCACCGAGCAGGGTGAACCCCGCCTTGCGGCACACCCCGTTCGACGCGCCGTTGGCCACGGACGGATAGGCGTGCAGATAGCGGTGCTTGCGCTCGGCGCGCGCCTGCTCAACCACCGCCGCCGTCGCGGCCGACGCGATGCCCCGCCCCTGGAACCCCGCGAGAACGGCCCACCCCGTCTCGTACACCTCCTGGCCCCGCCAGGTGCGCTCCCAGAAGCCGATGGTGCCCACGGCCTCGTCCTCGCCGGTCGTCAGCGCGATGCGGAACATCCTGCCCCGGCCGGTGCGGTCCGCGCTCAGTGCCACGTAGCGGGCGTGGCGGCCGATGAGCTGCTCCTCGGACTCGGGGCCGCCCAGATGTCCCATCAGCTCCGGGGCGTTGGCACGGCGGAGCAGCTCCAGATCGCTGTCCGACCAGGGCTCGATCCGTACGGATGATGCTTCGGTGTGCTCCATGCCGGAACTGTAGGACGGGGCACTGACAGTCAGTGGCCGTTCAGCGCGGTCGGCGGCACGCCCACCGTCGCCGTGAAGTCCCTGACCAGGTGCGCCTGGTCGCTGTAGCCGAGATCCGCCGCGAGCGCCGCCCAGTCCACCTCCGGCTCCGATTCGGCGCGTTCCAGGGCCTCGTGGATGCGGTAGCGGAGGATGACCCACTTCGGGCCGACGCCGACGTACGTGGCGAACAGCCGCTGGAGCGAGCGGACCGACACCCCCTCGGCGCGGGCGAGTCCGTCGACCCGGCGGACCGTGCGGTCGGTGCGCACCAGTTCGGCCAGGGCCATCGCCCGGTCGGCCTGCGGATCCGGTTCGGGGCCGAGCGCCATCAGGTACGCGTCGAGCGCCGCGATCCGCTCGTCCTCCGCGGCGGGGTCCAGGACCGCGGCCGGAGCGGCGGGCGGCGCGAACACCTCGGGCGCCGGGACCCGTCGTCCCGTCCACTCGGACACCGGCCGGTCCGGTGCGAACGGGTGGAAGCCGCCGGGCCGGAACTGCACCCCGCAGACCCGCCCCCGCCCCTCCAGCTTCTGCGTGAACAACTCCAGGCCGATGCCGGAGACCTCCGCGAAACCGGCCTCGTCGTCACCGCAGCCCGGGTACCGCTCGAAGACCAGGTTGACGCTGGGGTGCGGGACCAGGTGGGAGAGGTAGGGCTCCGGCAGATCCCAGTCGATCAGCCAGTAGTGCTCCAGGTACGGGCGCAGCGCGGGGGCGGGTTCGCGACGCCGGAACCGTACGTTCGTGAACAGTTCGGGGGCGTCGACGATGCCGCGGGTGTCGCGTCGGGGACCTGTGGGGCGCGCCATGAGGGCCGATCCTATGCGGCGGCCGGTTCCGTGTCCCGGGCTGTCGCGTTTCTTCAAGACCCGGGCCGCCGCCGCGTGCATGGTCGAAGCATGAAGAAGATCAGCGAATTGTTGGATGCGGCGGTCGGCGTCGCGCTGCCCGTGGTCCGGGGGATCGACGACAGCCGGCTGGGCGATCCCACCCCCTGCGCGGAGTACGACGTCCGCGCCCTGGTCAGCCATCTCACCCAGGTGGTTGTCAACTTCACGGCCCTGGCGGCCCGGGAGGAGGCGGAGTTCGGTGAGACGCCGGACGCGGTGACCGGCGACTGGCGCAACCGCTTCGGGGAGCAGACGGCCGCGCTGGTCGACGCGTGGGCGCGGCCCGGCGCCGAGGAGGGCACCGCGGGTGCCATGGGGTTCCCGGCCCGGACCGTCGGCCACATGGTGCTCGGTGACCTGACCGTCCACGTGTGGGACCTGGCCCGCGCGACCGGTCAGGAATTCGTGCCGGACGCGGACGTGGTGGACGAGCTGGCCCCGGCGATGGCCGCGATGGCGCCGCAGGCCCGGGAGGCGAAGGTGTTCGGTGAGCCGTTCCCCGTACCGGAGGGGGCTAGCCCCTTCGCGCGGGTGCTGGCGCTGACCGGTCGGGACCCCGGCTGGCGGCCTGCCCGGGGGTGACACCCGTGGCCGGAATATGTGTGCCCGGCGCACTCGGCCCGTCGTAGAGCGCCCCGACGTTCTCGTACGCGCCGTCCACGATCCTCTCGGCGTCCACCAGTGTCGCGCGCTCGGCCAGCCGGGCCGCCTGGTGGGTGTACGGGGACGGCGGCGCCGGGTGCCGACGCCGCCACCAGCTCTCACCTGCGGCGTAGATGCCGGAGGCGAAGACCAGCGCGGGGATGGACAGGGCCGGAAGAATGTCGCCCATGGCGGGCCTCCCTCAGTTTCTGTGCCTCCTGCATCGGCAGGTTCGGCAGGTCAGCTGAAGATCATTCTTCGGCCAATGAATGGCCGGATATGGCTGGCCGATGGGCGCCCGCCGTGTAGGTGGGCGCCCGGAGGCGGCGCGGTGGAGGGCCGGCAGACGCCGCCCAGCCCCCGAAGGAACCTCGGTCAGGGCCACACCAGGCAGTACGCCTGGTGCCCCGCGTCATGCAGCCGGTGGGAGAAGTCCTGCCACTCGTGCAGCAGTTGGTAGACGTTGTACGCGTCGCGCGGGCCGCCGCGGTCCGGGACCGTGGACCAGATGAAGGCAGCGGCACCCACCGACTCCTCGCCGACTCCGCGCAGCGGGTCCACGACCGTCATCGGGAGCCTGACCACCGCGTAGTCGGGGTGCAGGACGACCAGCTCCAGCGGCGGGACCTTGTGCAGGGGTATGCCCTGTATGCCGGTCAGGACCATCGCGGCCACCGTCTCCGGCTTGATCTTGCTGAACATGCCGCCCATGCCCAGCTCGTCGCCGCCGAGCTCCTCCGGGCGCATGGAAATGGGCACGCGTGCGGCAGTGGCCCCGTCGGGGGCCCCGAAGTACTTGTAGGTCACCCCCACCCGGCCACCACTCCTGCTTCCGGCTCCGCCGCCCACCTGCGCACCACCGGCCTGTATGCCCTGTCTGCGCTCAGCCTCGCGCCGGTGCCGACCCCGCCGGGCAGGCTCGGGCCCCAGGTCGTCGGTCCCTTCGCCCACTCCGCCACCGCGATGCATATCTCATCCACCCGACTACTAACTAGGAGACACAGCCCCCGCCGCGCAACCCGATCATCGTGTCAGTGACCTCCCCCACGGGCGTGCGGTGAAACACCTGTCCGCAAATACCGTCCGTGGCTCTGACACCATGGCATGTGTGAGCTTTCCCTATGACGCACCAGTTTCGCAGACGCTTTTCGACCGCGCGTCCCTCGTGACGCCCGGCGGCGTGAACTCTCCGGTACGTGCCTTCCGGGCCGTGGGCGGTACACCCCGCTTCATGGTGTCCGGCACCGGCCCGTACCTCACCGATGCCGACGGCCGTGAGTACGTCGACCTCGTGTGCTCGTGGGGGCCGATGATTCTCGGCCACTCCCACCCGGAGGTCATCGCCGCAGTCCAGGAGGCTGTCGCCCGCGGCACCTCGTTCGGTACGCCCGGTGAGGGCGAGGTCGCGCTCGCGGAGGAGATCGTCGCCCGGGTCGAGCCGGTGGAGCAGGTGCGGCTCGTGTCGTCCGGCACCGAGGCGACCATGTCCGCGATCCGCCTCGCCCGCGGATTCACCGGACGGGCCAAGATCGTGAAGTTCGCCGGCTGCTATCACGGGCACGTCGACGCGCTGCTCGCCGCCGCCGGGTCCGGGGTCGCGACCTTCGGGCTGCCGGACACACCGGGGGTCACCGGCGCCCAGGCCGGCGACACGATCGTGGTGCCGTACAACGACCTGGAGGCCGTGCGGGCCGCGTTCGCCGCGCACCCCGGCGAGATCGCCTGTGTGATCACCGAGGCGTCGCCGGGCAACATGGGCGTCGTGCCGCCACTGGACGGTTTCAACGCCGGGCTCAAGCAGCTCTGTGCGGCCGACGGCGCGCTGTACATCTCCGACGAGGTCATGACCGGGTTCCGTACGTCGAAGGCCGGCTGGTTCGGCATCGACGGCGTGCGGCCCGACCTGATGACCTTCGGCAAGGTGATGGGCGGTGGCTTCCCGGCCGCGGCCTTCGGCGGGCGCGCCGACGTGATGGCGCACCTGGCCCCGGCCGGCCCGGTCTACCAGGCGGGCACCCTCTCCGGGAACCCGGTCGCGACCGCCGCCGGGCTCGCCCAGCTGCGGCTGCTGGACGACGCCGCCTACGCGAAGGTCGACGCGGTCTCCGCGGAGATCCGGGGGCTGGTGAGCGAGGCCCTGGCCAAGGAGGGCGTCGCGCACACCGTGCAGGTGGCGGGCAACATGTTCTCCGTCTTCTTCACGGACCGGCCGGTCCGTGACTTCGGCGACGCCAAGCGGCAGGAAGCGTTCCGCTTCACCCCGTTCTTCCACTCGATGCTGGCGCAGGGCGTCTATCTGCCGCCGTCGGCGTTCGAGTCGTGGTTCGTCTCCACCGCCCACGACACCCGGGCCGTCGAGCGGATCGCCGCCGCACTGCCCGCCGCAGCCCGCGCCGCATCGGAGGCCACCGCATGAGCGAGACCAGCAGCGACACCGGACGCAAGGACATCACCGTCGTCCACCTGATGCGCCACGGAGAGGTGCACAACCCGGACGGCGTGCTGTACGGGCGCCGCTCCGGCTACCACCTCTCCGAGCTCGGCCGGCAGATGGCCGACCGGGTCGACGAGCACCTGGAGAAGCGCGACATCACGCATGTCGTCGCCTCCCCGCTGGAGCGCGCCCAGGAGACGGCGACCCCGATCGCCAAGACCCACGGACTGGACCTCGCCACCGACGGGCGGCTCATCGAGGCCGCCAACGTCTTCGAGGGCAAGACCTTCGGCGTCGGTGACGGGGCGCTGCGCAAGCCGGACAACTGGAAGCACCTGACGAACCCGTTCCGGCCGTCGTGGGGTGAGCCGTACGTCGAGCAGGTCGTACGGATGATGGGCGCCCTGGACGCGGCGCGTGACGCGGCCCGCGGGCACGAGGCGGTGTGCGTCAGCCACCAGTTGCCGATCTGGATCGTGCGGAGCTTCGTGGAGCGGCGGCGGCTGTGGCACGACCCGCGCAAGCGGCAGTGCACGCTCGCCTCGCTGACCAGCTTCACCTACCAGGGCGACAAGATCGTGTCGGTCGGGTACTCGGAGCCGGCGCGGGATCTCGTGCCGGCGCACCTGCGCGCGGGCGCGAAGCCGGTGAAGGGGGCGTCCAAGGGGTTCGGCGCGTAGCCGGCCCTCGGGCCGGGGGCCTTCGGGTCCGCCCGGGTTCGTCTGCCGGCGGACCCGGGCGAAGCCGGTGGCCGTTCTGTCCTCAAACGCCGGACGGGCCTGTTCCGGCTGCTGCGGTCCGGGATGTGACCGACTTGTCCCTTACGTAGGGGCCGCTGATCGTTCGTGAGCCGACCGGGCCGATTTCTGACGTCCGGGGTTTCGGTATGCCGTTTTTGAGGCGCTTTCATGGTCGATCTTATGTTCGGTAACCGTCGGGGCCTGGTTCTGTAAAGAATTGTGTGCTATTTCGGGGAACCCTCGTGTTGCTTCGCCCATCTAAGCCTTTAGCAGTTTGTATGGACTTCAGGCAAAACGACCGCAGATGGGAACCGCATGCGTGACATCAGCCGAAGGGGTTTGCTCGGAGCCGGGCTTGGGGCCGCGGCCGCCATCGGGGTGGCGGGCTGCGGTTCGTCCGACTCCGCGGACACCGGCCGGGCGGGGCCGGACAAGGGCGAGAAGGGTGCCGACGGGACCGCCAAGGGGACCGGGCCCGCGAAGAAGGACGTGAGGTCCATCGGGGACGGTTCCACCGCCGACACCGGAAAGCAGCCGCACCAGCCGGCCGCGCCGGTCCCGCTCGAACCGGGCCAGAAGCCGCCGCAGTTCGTGATCTTCTCCTGGGACGGCGCCGGCGAGGTCGGCAACGGGCTCTTCCCGCGCTTTCTGGAACTCGCCAAGGAACACGACGCGGCGATGACCTTCTTCCTCTCCGGGCTCTATCTGCTGCCCGAATCGAAGAAATCGCTCTACCGCCCGCCCAACAACCCCGTCGGCGCGTCCGACATCGGATATCTCACCGACGAACACCTCAAGGCGACGCTGACGAACGTACGCCAGGCCTGGTACGACGGCCACGAGATCGGCACCCATTTCAACGGCCATTTCTGCAGCGGTTCCGGATCCGTCGAGAACTGGTCCGCCTCCCAGTGGCAGAGCGAAATCGACCAGGCGATCTCCTTCGTCACCGAATGGCGCACCAACACCGGCTGGACCGACGAGGATCCGCTGCCCTTCGACTACCGCAAGGAACTCATCGGCGGCCGCGCCCCCTGTCTGCTCGGGCAGGAGAACCTGCTTCCCACGGCGAAGAAGCTCGGCTGGCGCTACGACGCCAGTTCGCCGGGCGGCACCCAGGTCTGGCCCACGAAGCGCATGGACGTCTGGGACCTGCCGCTCCAGGGCATGCCGTTCCCCGGCCACACCTTCGAGGTCCTCTCGATGGACTACAACATCCTGGCCAACCAGTCGCAGAATTCGACCAAGGGAATGCCGTCCCGGTATCCGGGCTGGCGCGAACAGGCCACCCAGGCGTATCTCAGCGGTTTCAAGCGCGCGTACGAGACGAACCGCGCCCCGTTCTACATCGGGAACCACTTCGAGGAGTGGAACGGCGGCATCTACATGGACGCCGTGGAGGAGACCCTCAAGCACATCGCGGGGAAGCCGGATGTGCGCCTCGTCTCATTCCGGCAGTTCGTCGACTGGCTCGATGTCCAGGACCCGGCGGTGCTCGCGAAGCTCCGCTCGCTTGAGGTCGGACAGGCACCCCAGGGCGGCTGGAACACCTTCTTTAAACAAGCCTGACAACGGTCTTTACGGGCACCGAGGGGGGTGCCCAAGATCCCCGAAACCGCCATGCGAAACTTTTCACATGAGCCATGGCCGCGCACCCCGACGCCGCTTCACCCTGCTCGCCGCCCCCGCGGTGGCCGCCGCGCTCGCACTGACGCTGAGCGCGTGCGGTTCGGGCAACAAGACCAGTGGCGGCGGCGACACGAACTTCGTCACGGGCAACAGCGGGATCTCCACCGCGGCCAAGGGCGAGCGCGCCGACGCCCCGAAGCTCGACGGCACGAGCCTGGACGGCAAGCAGCTCGACCTCGCCGACTACAAGGGCAAGATCGTCGTCCTCAACGCCTGGGGCTCGTGGTGCGCCCCCTGCCGACTCGAATCGAAGTACTTCACCAAGGTGGCCGAGGCCACCAAGGACCAGGGCGTCCAGTTCGTCGGGGTCAACACCCGCGACCCGGAGCGGGCCCAGGCGGTCAGCTTCGAGAAGGACTTCGATGTCACCTACCCGAGCTTCTACGACCCGACCGGCAAGCTCCTGCTGCGGTTTCCCAAGGGCACGTTCAAGCTCCAGTCCATCCCGTCGACCGTCGTCATCGACCGGAACGGGAAGCTGGCCGCCCGCTACGTGGGCCCGCTCGACGACACCCAGCTGCGCAAGATGCTCGACCCGCTGATCGCGGAGAAGTGATCAGGTGATCGCCCTCGCCGCCGCCACGCAGAACGAGACGGTCCTGAGCGGAGCGCTGCTGGCCGCCCTGCCCCTCGCCCTGCTCGGCGGACTCGTCTCCTTCTTCTCGCCCTGCGTCCTGCCGCTCGTGCCCGGTTACCTCAGTTACGTCACCGGGGTCAGCGGCGCCGATCTGGCCGAGGCCAGACGGGGGCGGATGGTCGCGGGAGCCTCGCTCTTCGTCGCCGGGTTCACCGCCGTGTTCGTCTCCGGCGGCGCGCTCTTCGGCTACTTCGGTGACACGCTCCAGGCGAACAGCGGCCCGCTCACCAAGGTCCTCGGCGTCCTGATGATCCTCATGGGGGTCTTCTTCATGGGCCTGATGCCGTGGATGACCCAGCGCGAGTTCCGCATCCACAGGAAGCCGGTCACCGGCCTGCTGGGTGCCCCGCTGCTCGGCGCGCTGTTTGGGATCGGCTGGACGCCCTGCCTCGGCCCGACACTGAGCTCGGTGAGCATCCTCGCGATGAACCAGGGCACCGCCGGGCGCGGGGCGATACTGACCGTCGCCTACTGCCTCGGCCTCGGTATCCCGTTCGTGCTCGCCGCCGTCGCCTTCCGCAAGGCACTCGGCGCGTTCGGCTGGGTCAAGCGCCACTACGTCTGGGTCATGCGCATCGGCGGCGGGATGATGATCGTGACCGGGCTGCTCCTGCTGACCGGCGCGTGGGGCAGCATGATGCAGGAACTGCAGGGCTGGTCGACCGGCTTCCAGGTGGGGATCTGAGTACCGAATGAGCAACACCAAGTCCAACCCTCCCCAGGAGCGCGAGCGCCCCGACGAGCGGGAGGTGCGCGCCGAGCAGGACCGGGAGACCGCCCGTGAGCTCGGTGCCGCCGGCTCCCAGCTCTCCACCGCCCCGCGCGAGGAGACCCTGGCGAACCTCCCCGCCATGGGGATCGTCGGCTGGGTCCGCTGGTTCTGGCGGCAGCTGACCTCGATGCGGGTCGCCCTGATCCTGCTCTTCCTGCTGTCGCTCGGGGCCATCCCCGGCTCGCTGATCCCACAGAACAGCGTCGACGAACTCAAGGTGCAGACCTTCAAGGGCCTCCACACCACCGTCACGCCGATCTACGAGAAGCTCCAGTTCTTCGACGTCTACAGCTCGGTGTGGTTCTCCGCGATCTACATCCTGCTGTTCATCTCGCTCATCGGCTGCATCGTGCCGCGCACCGGCACCTTCATCGGCCAGCTGCGCAGCCGCGCGCCCGGCGCGCCCAAGCGGCTGACCCGGCTGCCCGCGTACACCACCTGGCGCACGGAGGCCGAACCCGAGGACGTCCGCGAGGCCGCGCGCGTGATGATGCGCAAGCGCCGCTACCGGGCCCATGTCGACGGGGACGCGGTCGCCGCGGAGAAGGGCTATCTGCGCGAGGCCGGGAACCTGATGTTCCACATCGCGCTGATCGTGATGCTGGTGGCCTTCGCCTGGGGGCAGCTCTTCAAGTCCGAGGGCGCCAAGCTGATCGTCGAGGGCGACGGGTTCTCCAACACGATCACCCAGTACGACGACTTCAAGTCCGGCTCCCTCTTCGACCAGGACTCGCTGGCCCCCTTCAGCTTCACCCTCGACAACTTCGTCGGCACGTACGAGCGCAGCGGCCCGCAGATCGGCACCCCCCGGACGTACGAGGCGCACGTGACGTACGCCGACGGGGCCTACGGCAAGCCGAAGAAGACCGTGATCAAGGTCAACGATCCCCTTGTCGTCGACGGTACGAAGGTCTATCTCAACGCCCACGGCTACGCGCCCGTCGTCTCGGTCAAGGACGGCAGGGGCAAGGAGGTCTACAAGGCCGCCGTCCCGCTGCTGCCCCTCGACAACAACGTCACGTCGAGCGGCGCGATCAAGGTCCTGGACGGTTACCGGGACAAGGGCGGCAAGAAGGACCAGCTGGGCTTCCAGGCCTTCTTCGTGCCGACCTTCGCCGGCAACGGCAAGGGCACGATGTTCTCGCAGTTCCCGGCGGCCGACATGCCCGTCCTCGCGCTCAACGGCTTCCACGGCTCCATCGGCGTGAACTCCGGCATCGCGCAGAACGTGTACCAGCTGAACACGTCGAAGATGAAGGAGTTCAAGGACTCCAAGGGCAAGCAGCTCAAGCAGCGGCTGCTGGTCGGCGAGACGATGAAGCTGCCCGACGGTGCCGGCTCGATCAAGTTCGAGGGCATCCAGGAGTGGGCCAGCTTCCAGATCTCGGAGCAGCCCGCCAGCGGCTGGGCGCTCACCGGAGCCATCGGTGCCATCGCCGGGCTCGCCGGCTCGCTGTTCATCCAGCGCCGCCGGATCTGGGTCCGGGCCGTGCGCGGCGAGGACGGCGTGACCGTCGTCGAGATGGCGGGGCTCGGCCGCAGCGAGTCCGCGAAGCTTCCAGAGGAGCTGGCCGATCTCGCGGTCACGCTCAACGCCGCGGCGCCCACGGCGCCCGGCCCCGACAACGACCCCGACACCGATCCGGACCCCGACGTCGTCGACGCGTCCTCCGCAGAG
This sequence comes from Streptomyces sp. AW19M42, assembly GCA_000470535.1. Taxonomy (GTDB): domain Bacteria; phylum Actinomycetota; class Actinomycetes; order Streptomycetales; family Streptomycetaceae; genus Streptomyces. The sequence goes on along the minus strand of CBRG010000273.1, from coordinate 2,632 downwards.
CCTTTCGAAGGGGCTGAGAAGTGAATCTCGCCGCCGCAACCAACGAGAACCTGGCACACACCAGCAATGTGCTGATCTACTCGTCGATGGCCGTCTACACGCTGGCCTTCTTCGCGCACATCGCGGAGTGGGTGTTCGGCAGCCGCAGCAAGGTGGGCCGTACCGCCGCCGCGCTGACCTCGGAGGAGGCCGCCGCCGCCACGGTGAAGGTCGAGGTCGCGCAGAAGTCCGGCTCCACCGCCGTACTGGACCGGCCGAAGATCGTCACCCGTTCCGCAGCCGGGTCCCGCGACGTCCCGGACGGGCCCGGCGCGGCCGGCGGCACCTTCAAGGGCGACCTGTACGGGCGGATCGCGGTCTCCCTGACCGCGCTGGCGTTCCTCGTCCAGGCCGGCGGGGTCCTCGCCCGCGCGATGTCCGTGCGGCGTGCCCCCTGGGGCAACATGTACGAGTTCTCCATCACGTTCTCCGTGGTGGTGGTGGCCGCGTACCTGGTGCTGCTCGCGCTGAAGAAGAACGTCCGCTGGATGGGGCTGCTGCTGGTCACGGCCGTGCTGCTGGACCTCGGGATCGCGACCACCCTGCTGTACACCTCCAGCGACCAGCTGGTGCCCGCATTGCACTCGTACTGGCTGTGGATCCACGTCTCCACCGCGATCATCTGCGGTGCGGTGTTCTTCATCGGCGGGGCCGGCACCCTGATGTACCTCTTCCGCGACAGCTACGAGAGCAAGATCGCCAACGGCGGCCGGCCGGGCGCGTTCGCCGAGTCCGTGCTCTCCCGGCTGCCCGCCGCGTCGAGCCTCGACAAGTTCTCGTACCGGATCAACGCGGCCGTCTTCCCGCTGTGGACGTTCACGATCATCGCGGGGGCGATCTGGGCGGGCGACGCCTGGGGCCGCTACTGGGGCTGGGACCCCAAGGAGGTCTGGTCCTTCATCACCTGGGTCGCGTACGCCTGCTACCTGCACGCCCGCGCCACCGCCGGCTGGAAGGGCCGCAAGGCCGCCTACCTGGCGCTGATCGCCTTCGGCTGCTGGATCTTCAACTACTACGGCGTCAACATCTTCGTGACCGGCAAGCACTCCTACGCCGGAGTCTGACCGGCAGGCACACGGCGACGGCCCGCACCCCTTTCCGCTCGGGGTGGGGGCCGTCGCTTCTGAGGCCTCAGGCCATCGGGGTGTCCAGGACCGCCTTGCGGTGGCTGAACGTCTCCAGCGAGTAGCGGCCGTGGTAGCTGCCCATGCCGCTCTCACCGACCCCGCCGAACGGCAGGTCGGACACGGTCAGATGGGCCAGCGGCAGCCCGATGCCGACGGCGCCGGACGACGTCTCTGCGACCAGCCGTTCGCGTACGGTGTCCGATTCGGTGAACGCGTACAGCGCCAGCGGCTTGTCCCGGTCGTTGATGAACGCGATGGCCTCGTCGAGGCCGTCCACCGTGACGATCGGCAGCACCGGGCCGAAGATCTCCTCCCGCATCACGGGCGCGTTCGGTGCCACGTCGGCCAGCACGGTCGGGGCGATGTACTTGGCGTCCCGGTCGTAGGTGCCGCCGGTCACGGTGCGGCCCGAGTCGAGGAGCCCGGTCAGCCGGTCGAAGTGGCGCCGGTTCACGATCCGGCCGTACTCCGGGTGCGTCGATGCGTCCGCCCCGTAGAGCCCCTCGACGGCGTTGGCGAGCGCGTCCGCGAGGGCGGCGCCGGTCTCCGGGTCGGTCAGTACGTAGTCGGGGGCGACGCAGGTCTGGCCCGCGTTCAGGAACTTCCCGGCCGCGAGCCGTCCCGCGACCGCTTTCAGGTCCGTGTCCCGGTCGACGAAGACCGGCGACTTGCCGCCCAGTTCGAGGGTCACCGGGGTGAGGTTCTTCGCCGCCGCGGCCATCACGATCCGGCCCACCGTGCCGTTGCCGGTGTAGAAGACGTGGTCGAAGTGCTCGGCGAGCAGCGCGGTCGTCTCGGGGATCGCGCCCTCCACGACGGCGACCGCGTCCTCGTCCAGATAGCGCGGCAGCAGCCGGGCCACGGCCGCGGAGGTCGCGGGCGCCAGCTCGCTCGGCTTGGCCACCACCGCGTTGCCCGCGGCCAGCGCGCCGACGACCGGGGCGAGCAGCAGCTGCACCGGGTAGTTCCAGGGCGCGATGACCAGGACGACGCCGAGCGGGTCCTGCACGGTGCGGGCCGTCGCCCCGCCCAGCCGGGCCGGTACGGGGGCGGGCTCCGGCCGCAGCCACTGGGCCAGGTGCTCCACTGTGTGGTCGATCTCGCGGACCGTGAAGTCGATCTCGGTGCGGTAGGCCTCCTTGCGGCTCTTGCCGAGGTCGGCGTGGAGCGCGTCGGCCAGTTCGTCACCGCGTTCGGTGAGCAGCGCGCGCAACTGCCCGAGCTGGCCGGTGCGCCAGTCGAGGCTCTTGGTGCGGCCGGTACGGAAGGTGGCGCGGAGGCGGTCGACGGTCTCGGCCGGGGTCTCGGCGGGGGCGAGCGCGGCGACGATCTCCCGGGCGAGCTGCTCGGAGGAGGCCGGGTTCTGGCCGGTGTGCAGGGTGCGGTCGGTGACGGTGTGCGGGGCGAAGGGCGCGGCGGCGGTGTAGTCGGCGCCCAGCTGGACGAGCCGGTCCTCCAGCAGCCAG
>CBRG010000272.1 GCA_000470535.1 Streptomyces sp. AW19M42 | reverse complement strand
CGGCGCTCGGCCCGGGTGGTCTCTCCCGTGAGCGGGCCGGCTTCGAGGTCCGTGACGTGCACCCGTCCCACTACGGACGCATGTGCCCGATCGAGACCCCTGAAGGCCCGAACATCGGCCTGATCGGTTCGCTCGCCTCGTACGGCCGCGTCAACGCGTTCGGCTTCATCGAGACGCCGTACCGCAAGGTCGTCGACGGCCAGGTCACCGACGAGGTCGACTACGTCACGGCCGACGAGGAAGACCGTTACGTCATCGCCCAGGCGAACGCGACGCTCTCCGACGAGCTGCGCTTCACCGAGCCCCGCGTCCTGGTCCGCCGTCGTGGCGGAGAGGTCGACTACGTGCCCGGCACCGAAGTCGACTACATGGACGTCTCGCCGCGCCAGATGGTGTCCGTCGCCACCGCGATGATCCCGTTCCTGGAGCACGACGACGCCAACCGTGCCCTCATGGGCGCGAACATGATGCGTCAGGCGGTGCCCCTGATCAAGTCCGAGGCCCCGCTCGTCGGCACCGGCATGGAGTACCGCTGCGCCACCGACGCCGGTGACGTGCTGAAGGCCGAGAAGGACGGTGTGGTCCAGGAGGTCTCCGCGGACTACATCACCGTGACCAACGACGACGGTACGTACACCACGTACCGGATCGCGAAGTTCATGCGCTCGAACCAGGGCACCTCGGTCAACCAGAAGGTCGTCGTCTCCGAGGGCGACCGGATCGTCGCCGAGCAGGTACTCGCCGACGGCCCGGCCACCGAGAACGGTGAGATGGCCCTCGGTAAGAACCTGCTCGTGGCGTTCATGCCCTGGGAAGGTCACAACTACGAGGACGCGATCATCCTGTCGCAGCGCCTCGTACAGGACGACGTCCTCTCCTCGATCCACATCGAGGAGCACGAGGTCGACGCCCGTGACACCAAGCTCGGTCCGGAGGAGATCACCCGGGACATCCCGAACGTCTCCGAAGAGGTCCTCGCGGACCTCGACGAGCGCGGGATCATCCGGATCGGTGCCGAGGTCACGGCCGGTGACATCCTCGTCGGCAAGGTCACGCCCAAGGGCGAGACCGAGCTGACCCCCGAGGAGCGCCTGCTCCGCGCGATCTTCGGTGAGAAGGCGCGCGAGGTGCGCGACACCTCGCTGAAGGTGCCGCACGGTGAGATCGGCAAGATCATCGGCGTCCGCGTCTTCGACCGCGAAGAGGGCGACGAGCTGCCGCCGGGCGTGAACCAGCTGGTCCGCGTCTACGTCGCGCAGAAGCGCAAGATCACCGATGGTGACAAGCTCGCCGGCCGTCACGGCAACAAGGGCGTCATCTCGAAGATCCTGCCGATCGAGGACATGCCGTTCCTGGAGGACGGCACCCCGGTCGACATCATCCTCAACCCGCTGGGTGTCCCGTCCCGAATGAACCCGGGACAGGTCCTGGAGATCCACCTCGGCTGGCTCGCCAGCCGCGGCTGGGACGTCTCCGGCCTCGGTGACGAGTGGGCCAAGCGCCTGCAGTTCATCGGCGCCGACCAGGTCGCCCCCGGCACCAACGTCGCCACCCCGGTCTTCGACGGTGCGCGCGAGGACGAGATCACCGGCCTCTTCCAGGCCACGATCCCGAACCGCGACGGCGACCGGCTGGTCCAGCCCTCGGGCAAGGCCAACCTGTTCGACGGCCGCTCCGGCGAGCCGTTCCCGGAGCCGGTCTCGGTCGGCTTCATGTACATCCTCAAGCTCCACCACCTCGTCGACGACAAGCTGCACGCTCGTTCGACGGGTCCGTACTCCATGATCACCCAGCAGCCGCTGGGTGGTAAGGCCCAGTTCGGTGGACAGCGCTTCGGTGAAATGGAGGTGTGGGCGCTTGAGGCTTATGGCGCCGCATACGCCCTCCAGGAGCTGCTGACGATCAAGTCCGACGACGTGACCGGCCGCGTGAAGGTCTACGAGGCCATCGTCAAGGGCGAGAACATCCCCGAGCCCGGCATTCCCGAGTCCTTCAAGGTGCTCATCAAGGAAATGCAGTCGCTCTGCCTCAACGTGGAGGTGCTGTCCTCCGACGGCATGTCCATCGAGATGCGCGACACGGACGAGGACGTCTTCCGCGCGGCGGAGGAGCTCGGTATCGACCTGTCCCGGCGCGAGCCGAGCAGCGTCGAAGAGGTCTGACGGGTTGGCCGGCCGGATCCCTGTGATCCGGTCGGCTCTCCCCGGACCCGTTCAGACCATTGCTGAAGTGCCCCGATTTCTCGCGTTGACGCGAGGGGGCTCGAACCCCCGAAAGAGGGATTGACGACAAGTGCTCGACGTCAACTTCTTCGACGAGCTGCGGATCGGCCTTGCCACCGCGGACGACATCCGGACCTGGTCCCACGGCGAAGTGAAGAAGCCGGAGACCATCAACTACCGCACGCTCAAGCCCGAAAAGGACGGACTCTTCTGCGAGAAGATCTTCGGTCCGACCCGGGACTGGGAGTGCTACTGCGGCAAGTACAAGCGTGTCCGCTTCAAGGGCATCATCTGTGAGCGCTGTGGCGTCGAGGTGACTCGCGCCAAGGTGCGTCGTGAGCGCATGGGCCACATCGAGCTTGCCGCTCCCGTCACCCACATCTGGTACTTCAAGGGCGTCCCGTCGCGCCTGGGCTACCTGCTGGACCTCGCGCCGAAGGACCTTGAGAAGGTCATCTACTTCGCCGCGTACATGATCACGTTCGTCGACGAGGAGCGCCGTACCCGCGACCTCCCGTCGCTGGAGGCGCACGTCTCCGTCGAGCGCCAGCAGGTCGAGAACCGTCGCGACTCCGACCTGGAGAACCGCGCCAAGAAGCTGGAGACCGACCTCGGCGAGCTTGAGGCCGAGGGCGCCAAGGCCGATGTGCGCCGCAAGGTGCGCGAAGGCGCCGAGCGCGAGATGAAGCAGCTGCGCGACCGTGCGCAGCGCGAGATCGACCGTCTCGACGAGGTGTGGAGCCGCTTCAAGAACCTCAAGGTCCAGGACCTGGAGGGCGACGAGCTGCTCTACCGCGAGCTGCGTGACCGCTTCGGCACGTACTTCGACGGCTGCATGGGCGCCGCCGCGCTGCAGAAGCGCCTGGAGTCCTTCGACCTCGACGAGGAGGCCGAGCGCCTCCGCGAGATCATCCGCACCGGCAAGGGCCAGAAGAAGACCCGTGCGCTCAAGCGCCTCAAGGTCGTCTCCGCGTTCCTGCAGACCAGCAACAAGCCCAAGGGCATGGTGCTCGACTGCGTGCCGGTCATCCCGCCGGACCTGCGTCCGATGGTGCAGCTGGACGGTGGCCGCTTCGCGACCTCCGACCTGAACGACCTGTACCGCCGTGTGATCAACCGCAACAACCGCCTCAAGCGTCTCCTTGACCTCGGTGCCCCCGAGATCATCGTGAACAACGAGAAGCGGATGCTGCAGGAGGCCGTCGACGCGCTGTTCGACAACGGCCGCCGCGGTCGCCCGGTCACCGGTCCCGGTAACCGCCCGCTCAAGTCCCTCAGCGACATGCTGAAGGGCAAGCAGGGTCGATTCCGTCAGAACCTTCTCGGTAAGCGTGTGGACTACTCCGCGCGTTCCGTGATCGTCGTCGGCCCGCAGCTCAAGCTGCACCAGTGCGGTCTGCCGAAGGCCATGGCGCTGGAGCTCTTCAAGCCGTTCGTGATGAAGCGCCTGGTGGACCTGAACCACGCGCAGAACATCAAGTCGGCCAAGCGCATGGTCGAGCGCGGCCGCACGGTCGTGTACGACGTCCTGGAAGAGGTCATCGCGGAGCACCCGGTTCTCCTGAACCGTGCGCCCACGCTGCACCGTCTCGGCATCCAGGCCTTCGAGCCGCAGCTGGTCGAGGGCAAGGCCATCCAGATCCACCCGCTCGTCTGCACCGCGTTCAACGCGGACTTCGACGGTGACCAGATGGCCGTGCACCTGCCGCTCTCCGCGGAGGCGCAGGCCGAGGCCCGCATCCTGATGCTGTCCTCGAACAACATCCTGAAGCCGGCCGACGGTCGTCCCGTCACCATGCCGACCCAGGACATGGTGCTGGGTCTGTTCTTCCTCACCACCGACGGTGAACTCCGTGACACCAAGGGCGAGGGCCGCGCGTTCGGCTCCACGGCCGAGGCGATCATGGCGTTCGACTCCGGCGAGCTGGCGCTCCAGTCGTCCGTCGACATCCGCTTCCCGGTGGGCACCATCCCGCCGCGTGGCTGGGTGCCGCCGGTCGCCGAGGAGGGCGAGCCCGAGTACCAGCCGGGTGACACCTTCCGGCTGCGGACGAGCCTGGGCCGCGCGCTCTTCAACGAGCTGCTGCCCGAGGACTACCCGTTCGTCGACTACTCGGTCGGCAAGAAGCAGCTCTCAGAGATCGTCAACGACCTCGCCGAGCGCTACCCCAAGGTCATCGTGGCGGCGACGCTCGACAACCTGAAGGCGGCGGGCTTCCACTGGGCGACCCGTTCAGGCGTCACCGTCTCCGTTGCCGACATCGTCGTGCCCGAGGCCAAGAAGGCCATCGTGAAGGGGTACGAGGACCAGGACGAGAAGGTCCAGAAGCAGTACGAGCGCGGTCTGATCACCAAGGACGAGCGCACGCAGGAGCTCATCGCGATCTGGACCAAGGCGACCAACGAGGTTGCCGAGGCGATGAACGCGAACTTCCCCAAGACGAACCCCATCTTCATGATGGTTGACTCGGGTGCCCGAGGAAACATGATGCAGATGCGTCAGATCGCCGGTATGCGTGGTCTGGTGTCCAACGCCAAGAACGAGACGATTCCGCGTCCCATCAAGGCGTCCTTCCGTGAGGGCCTCACCGTCCTGGAGTACTTCATCTCCACGCACGGCGCCCGTAAGGGTCTGGCGGACACCGCCCTGCGTACCGCCGACTCGGGTTACCTGACCCGTCGTCTGGTGGACGTCTCGCAGGACGTGATCATTCGCGAGGAGGACTGCGGCACCGACCGCGGTCTCAAGCTCAAGATCGCCGTCAAGGGCGCCGACGGCGTGCTCCGCAAGACGGAGGACGTCGAGACCTCGGTCTACGCCCGCATGCTCGCCGAGGACGTCGTCATCGACGGCAAGGTCATCGCGCCTGCCAACGTCGACCTCGGTGACGTCCTGATCGACGCCCTGGTGGGCGCCGGCGTCGAGGAGGTCAAGACCCGCTCGGTCCTGACCTGTGAGTCCGCGGTCGGCACCTGTGCCTTCTGCTACGGACGCTCGCTCGCCACCGGCAAGCTGGTCGACATCGGTGAGGCGGTCGGCATCATCGCCGCCCAGTCCATCGGTGAGCCCGGCACCCAGCTGACGATGCGTACCTTCCACACCGGTGGTGTGGCCGGTGACGACATCACCCAGGGTCTGCCCCGAGTCGTCGAGCTCTTCGAAGCCCGTACGCCCAAGGGTGTCGCCCCGATCTCGGAGTCCGCAGGCCGGGTCCGGATCGAGGAGACCGAGAAGACGAAGAAGCTCGTCGTGACGCCGGACGACGGCAGCGAGGAGATCCCGTTCCCGATCTCCAAGCGCGCCCGTCTGCTGGTGGGCGAGGGCGACCGCGTCGAGGTGGGCCAGAAGCTCACCGTGGGTGCCACCAACCCGCACGACGTGCTGCGGATCCTCGGTCAGCGCGCGGTCCAGGTCCACCTGGTCGGCGAGGTCCAGAAGGTCTACAACTCGCAGGGCGTGTCGATCCACGACAAGCACATCGAGATCATCATCCGGCAGATGCTCCGCCGCGTGACGATCATCGAGTCCGGCGACGCGGAACTGCTGCCGGGCGAGCTCGTCGAGCGCTCGAAGTTCGAGACCGAGAACCGTCGTGTGGTCACCGAGGGCGGTCACCCCGCCTCCGGCCGTCCGCAGCTGATGGGTATCACCAAGGCCTCGCTGGCGACGGAGTCGTGGCTGTCCGCGGCTTCCTTCCAGGAGACGACCAGGGTCCTGACGGACGCGGCGATCAACGCCAAGTCCGACTCCCTGATCGGCCTCAAGGAGAACGTCATCATCGGTAAGCTCATCCCGGCCGGTACGGGTCTGTCCCGCTACCGCAACATCCGGGTCGAGCCGACCGAGGAGGCCAAGGCCGCGATGTACTCGGCCGTCGGCTACGACGACATCGACTACTCGCCGTTCGGCACCGGCTCCGGCCAGGCCGTTCCGCTGGAGGACTACGACTACGGTCCGTACAACCAGTAAGCGGGTCGCCTGATACGACCGGAGGGCGGCCATCCCGTACGCGGGGTGGCCGCCCTCCGGCGTGTCCGGAGCCGGGGTTCCGGCCACGCGGCTCGAAAGAGCCGTGACCGGGGAATTTAGCGCGGCTTAAGAGCTGCCTAAGCGGCCTGTGCGGTTATTGCTCCGGCGCCACTGATCAGCAGTGGTCTACCCGGAGGTTGCCCCATGGCACTGCGTGATGTTCTCCAGTCCCTGAACGACACCGAGCTCGTCGCGAACCCGGCCGAGTCGCGGCTGGCCGGCGAGGGCGTCATCGACCCCGAGCGTGCGGCCGTGCTGCACCACGACGAGTCCCAGGACGCTCCGATGATGGTCATGAGCCAGATCAACGAGGCCTGAGCGGTTCGCGGTTGAACGAGGCCCGGGGGCGCGCACAGCGTTTCCGGGCCCCACCGAGCAGAGGGATTGGAACATCGCATGAGCCCAGCCAACGTCCTGTCCGCCTCGCTGCGGGAGGAGCTCCTGGGAGAGACATCGTGGGGGCTCTCGCACCGCATCGTACGGAAGGCGGTCGATCCCTCACTGCTGCTGTCCTCAGCCGACATCGACGCCCGGCTGGACGCCAGTCTGCTCAAGTGGCCCTACTTCACCCTGCTCAAGAGCGGCGAGGCCCCGGCCCCCGCTTCCTACACCACGGTGCGTGACGTCATCGGCCACAAGGTCGGCGGCTTCGCGAACCCCGGCGCTATCCGGAAGCACATGGCCGGGGGCGCCAGCCTGAAGCTGAACCAGGTCGCCGACTGGCACCGGCCGACCCGGGACCTCGCGCGGAGCCTGGAGGAGCAGACCGACTGCGCGGCGAACTCGTACATCTTCTGGACCCCGGGGGCGCAGCAGGGCATGTTGCCCCACCGGGACGCGGCCCACGTGCTCGCCATCCAGGTCGAGGGCCGGAAGGAATGGCGGCTGCATGCCTCCCCCGACCAGATCGGGGCGCAGGCCGGACTGGATGTCGACAGCTCCCGTCCGACGCACGTGTTCACCATGGAGCCGGGAGACGTGCTCTACCTGCCGCACGGCTGGCCCCATGACGCCGTCGCGCTGGACGGCGGTTCGCTGCACCTCACCTTCACCCTGACCGAGCCCACCCCGGAAGACCTGGTCGACGCCGTCATGCAGCGTTTCCTCCAGGACGAGGAAGACCTCGTACACCACTTCCACACGCGCTCACTGGACGCGCGCACGGGCGAGGTGCGGTCGGTGCTCGCCCGCACGGTCGGTGAACTCGACGGCCGTGCCTGGGTAAGCGCGGCACTGGACTCCATGCGAAAGGCGATCAGCCGATGACGACGACGGCACAGGTTCCCGTACCGCGGACCGGCGGGGAGGCCGAGGGCACTCCCACCCTGCTGGAGCATCTGGTCGGCGACACCGGCGCGTTCTTCCGTGACCACTGGTCCCACCAGCCCGTGGTGATGCGAGCCCCCCATGACCTGTCCGGGCTGATCAACGAGCAGGAGATGTGGGACGAGGTCGAGTGCGGGATGCTCTCGCGTCCCTATTTCACCGCGTTCAACGAAGGCGTCCGCACGGCGATCAGCGACATGACCACCAAGCGCAGTGTCGTGGGGCACGAACTCCCCGGCTACGTGAGGGAGGAGCAGATCCGCCAGGACTTCGAGGCCGGCGGCACTTTCAAGTTCAATCAGGCCGAGCACTGGCATCCGCGCATCCGCGCCCTGGTCAAGGGCATGGAGCCGCACTTCCGGGGCGGGCTGGAGTCCTTCGTCTTCCTCAGCCCGCCCGGCAAGACCGCCATGCAGGCGCACTACGACGGTGCCCATGTCTTCGTCCTCCAGATCGCGGGGGTCAAGGACTGGACGTTCGGCCGGATCCACGCGGGGTCCACCAGCGACTCGGTCCTGCACGAGGGCGTGATTGCCGATGACATGAGGGTCGAGACGACCCTGCGTCCGGGCGATGTGCTGTACATGCCGCATGGGACGCCGCACTGCGCCACCGCTCGTGAGGGCAACTCGATCCACATTGCCATCACCGTCGAGGAGCCGACGGCCGAGAACCTGGCGAGTGTCTTCCTCGCTTCGTTCATGGGCAGCACGGCTTTCGCCGAGATCGAGCGGGACCACCACACCCGGACCCTGGACCAGCGGGTGGAAGCGGTGCGCGAGGCGCTCCTCGGCCACCTGGCGGAGGCCGACGAACGGAGTGTCCGCGACGCGGCGGTGAAGCTGCGCAGGGAGCACAGGTGAGTGCCGCGCACGCCGCCTGGATGACCGGCGGAGCGATGCCGGCTGTCACGCGGGGGACCCTGCGCAGCGTTGACCCGGAGGAGACCTGGGCACGGGTCGAGCCGCTGCTTGCCGCGCGGGGCATCACCCGGATCGCGGACCTGACGGACCTCGACGTGCTCGGTGTCCCGGTGTGGACGGCGATACGTCCGGCCGCGGCGACCCTCGTGGCCAGCGCGGGCAAGGGACTCACGCACTGCGCCGCACGGATCTCCGCGGTGATGGAGTCACTGGAGGTGGCGGCGGCGGAGGCGGCCCGGCTCCCGGCCGCCCGGCGCGGGACCGGGACCGGGACGGACCCGGGCTACAGCGTATCGGAGCTGTCCCTGCATCCGGTGTCGCTGATGGACGACCGCTCGGTCCTGGACTGGGTGGAGGGCTGGGACCTGGTGTCCGGTGCCACCGCCCTGGTCCCCGCGGCGGCTGTCGGGCTGCGTGGGTGGGCGGCCGACAGTTGGCACCCGCCGATGTTCCTGACCACCACCAACGGTCTGGCCGGCGGCAACGACCACGTGGAGGCCACGCTTCACGGGCTGCTGGAGTTGGTCGAGCGCAATGCCCTGGCCCGGCTGGTGCCGGGTGGGGGTGCCCGGGTGGACCCGGCCACCGTGGGCGACCGCCTGGGCGGTGTGCTGGAACGGATCCGTGCGACGGGGGCCGAAGCCGTGCTGGAGCGCGTTCCGTCCGTTCCCGGCACCTGGACGTACACCTGCTGGCTGGTCCAGCCCGAGATGTGGCAGGTCTTCGGCGGTTCCGGCTGCCACACCGTGGCTGCCATCGCGGCCGAGCGGGCACTGATGGAGGCGGTGCAGAGCCGTGGATCGACCATCAGCGGCGGCCGTGACGACATCCCCGACTGGACCTTCCGCCGCTCGGGCCGCGTCGGCGCGCTCCCCCGGCCGGCCTCGGACGGCCAGGAACCGCTGCCCCTGGCGGACGGCCCGGCCCGCCCGCTGGCCGCTGTGCTGGACGACGTGGTGGGAGCCGTCCACCGTAGCACCGGCCGGCCGGTCATCGCCGTGGATCTGACCCCGCCGACCGATCCCTGGCCGCCCACGGTCCAGGTCTTCGCCCCCGGCCTCGGGCTGGTCCTGGAGCACCCGCGCCCGCAGGAACTTACGAGCAGGAGTTTTGTGTGATGACACGCCGCTTCGCGTTCGTGGGCCCGACGCTGCCTCCCGACGCCCGTCCCGACAACGGGTTTGTGTACCTGCCACCGATCCGGCACGGCGACCTGTTCGCGCTCGCCCCGGACCCCGGTGATCAGATCCTGATCATCGACGGCGTCTACCAGCACTTCGCGCCGATCCGGCACAAGGAGATCCTGGCCCAGCTCGGCCGTGGCGTGCGGGTGGCCGGTGCGGGCAGCCTCGGCGCGCTCCGGGCCGCCGAACTGGACGGCTTCGGCATGAGGGGGTTCGGCCACGTGTACGCGCAGGCACGAGCCGGGCTGCTGGTCGCGGACTCCGACGTCGCGGTGCTGCACGCCGACGACAGCGCGGGCGCCCGTGGCCTGACCCTGCCCCTGGTCGCCGTACGCCACGCGGCCCGGGAACTCAGCGGCTCGGGAGAGCTGGACGCCGGTGCCGCCGCGGAGGTCGAGCGGCTGGCCACGGGCCTGCACTTCACGGAGCGGTCCGCCCGGTCGCTCCTCCACCACGCGGGGCCCGCACGTGAGGCGGTGGAGGCCGTGCTCGCGAGGATCGCCCTCCGGGGCGACGTCAAGCGGCAGGACGCGCTGCTCGCCCTGCGGTCCCTGGCCGCCGGTACTTCGGGCGACGCTCCCTCAGCCACCGGCACGGGTCTGGAAGCCGAGGTGCCGTCGGCCGGTGATCCCGCGGCCGTCTGGGGGAGTTCCTACGGCCGGGAGTGGGAGTTCGAGCACCGTCGGCTGGCCCCTGGCTCGCCGGTCGGGGCCCGGCTCGCGCTCGCGTGCCTGCAACTGTTCGCGGCAGACTTCCCGGAACGGCACCTGGCCTACGTCCTGCGACTGGCCGGTTCCGCGGTCGGTCGGCAGGCCGCCCCTCGGATACTGGGCGCCGCGGGCTTTCCCCCCGCTCCCCGCTCCGACGCCCTGCTGGCCCGCGCCACCGCTGCCACCGGCGGGTGGATGGCGGAGGAGCGGTTGCTGGCCCGTACGTTCCGGCTGCCTCCGGGCAGGCTCGTCTATCACGACCTGCCCCCCGAGGCCCTCGCGGGGGCCGGCCCGGCGGAGGTGGAGCGGTGGTGCCTGCGGCTGCTGCGCCCCGACGGACGACCGGGCGTGCCCGAAGCGCGCTGCCACGCCGTGCTCAGGGATCTGTGGCAGGCGGGCAGCGATCACGAGTACCGGCTGAGCGTCCTGGAGCGTGGCTTCCGCGACGAGGCGGAGGCCGCCCGTCTGGCGCGGGCATTCGACCTGGACCTGGTGGACAGTCTCGCCCGGACGGCCGCGTGATGACCGCACTCGTCCCCGGTCCCCCCGCTGACGCCCCCCTCGCGGACAGGGCCGATCTCTTCGAGGGCGCCATGCGGTTCGTGGAGGAGCTGGTCTGCGAACCCCGGGCCGGCCGGATCGCCGCCTTCAGCGGTGACGCGGTGGTGCTGGGTGTATCGGCACCGACCACGGACAACGCGCTGGTCCCTACCCTGGTCTGCTACCGGCTCGCGGCCGGCCACGGTTGGAAGCCCGTGTGGACCATGCCCCACGCCGATGAAGCGGTGCCCGTACCGGGCGGCTTCGCGTGCGTACGGCGACGCCGGGGGCAGAGCGTGGTCCTGCGCCCGGCCGATGGCCCCGAACGCGTCCTCCACCACTGCGACGGGCGGGTCCTGGGTCTCGCCCCCCGGCCCGGCACCGGCGTCCTCGCCTGCGTCGTCGGGGTGGCCGACGCGTCCGCCCGCCACCCGCAGGGGCTGTTCGCGGGCTCGGACGCGGTGTGGTCCGCCGGCTCGGACGCCTCCCTCGGTGCCGCGCGCAGGCCCCTGGACACCTGGCACGTACTCCTGCTCGCGACGGACACCGACACGGAACCCCGTAAGGTGCCGGTCCACCTGCCGGCGGGCAGGCAGCTCACCGGAGAGGTGGCGTGGGCCGGAGCCGGCACGCTCCTCCTGGGGGCGTGCGCCCAGTCGCCCGGCGGTGTGCGCCGCTTCTCGCTGCTCGCCGTGTCCGTGGACGACGGAACCCGGCGCGTGCTTGAGTTCGACGGGCTCGACCTCTGCTACCCGGTGCAGGACCCGGACGGCGGGCAGGTCGCCTACCTCGCCACCACCGTCCCGGCCGGCGACGAACCACCCGAGCAGACCGCCTGTGTACTGGACGGCGACTCGTGGGAACTGCGGACCCTCGCCGCGCCCGACGGGCTGTGGCAGCGTCCCTGCGGCTGGAGCGGTTCCCGGCGGCTCGTCTGCACCGCCGAGGACGGATCGGCCAGGTCGGTCCACGTCCACGACCTGTACACCAACACCTGGACGACCGTCCGGACCAGAGGATCCGTCGGTGACCTGCGGGTGTGGGACGAGGCGGCAGCCGTGCTGGTGTCCACCCCGGGGGAACCCCCGGCCGTCGACGTGGTGGACCTGCGGGGCGGCTCTGACCGGCGGGTGGAATCGACCCGGCTTCCCCGGGTGCCCGGACGCCTGTCCTACGTGACGCAGGACGTGAAGGCGGTGGACGGACCGCTGGCGAGCTGGCTCTGCCTGCCCGACGAGGGGCCCGCACGCGGCACGGTCGTCTTCTTCCACGGCGGCCCGTTCAAGAGCTGGACGGAATGGTCCTGGCGCTGGAATCCGTGGCCGTTCGTCGCCTGTGGTTATGCGGTCGCGCTGGTCGAGCCGCCGATGAGCCTGGGATACGGGGCAGCGGTCGGGGCCGGCTGGCGGGCCTGGCGCACCGGCATCGCCGCGGCCGCCACCGAGCAGGTCCGTATGCTCCGGGCGGAAGCCGGGCTGGACGGCACCCCCCTCGCCTTGATGGGCGGGAGCTTCGGCGGCTACCTGGCCCTGGCCACCGCGGCGGAGCTACGCCCTCGGCTGGTCGCCGCGCACGCGGCGCCCCTCGACTTCGTCCAAGTCGCCGCCGGCAGCGACGTCGGCTGGCAGTGGGTACGTGAGTACGGCAGCCTCACCGCCCGCGAGGCCGACTACCTGACGGAGAGCCTGCCCCGGCGGCCGGTGCGCCCCGGCACCCGGGTACTGCTCTCCCACGGCGCCGGTGACGGACTCGTACCTCCCACGGAGACCCTGCGTGCCCACCGGTCCCTGCTGAGCGAAGGAGCACGCAGCGAAGTCGCGTTCTTCCCCTCGGAGGCACACCCGTTGAGCAGACCGGGCAACATCCGGGCGTGGTACCGCTGGGCCCTGACCGCCTGTGCCGAAGAGCTCCGTGCGCATCCGGCCGACACGGACGAGGTACTTTCGTGACGCCGTCCCCGGTCGTGACACGCGAGCGCATCCTGCGCGGGCTCGGCGAACTCGGCACCAGTCCCGGGGACGTGGTGATCGTCCACACGTCATTGCGCTCCTTCGGATACGTTGTCGGCGGCGCCCAGGCGGTCCATCTCGCGCTGAGGGACGCACTCGGCCCGGACGGCACCCTGGTCGTCCCGGCCTTCACTCCGCAGCTGTGCCACCCGAGCACCTGGCACGGCCGGGATCTGGAGGCCTGCGGTGACGTGTCCTCGCAGATGCCGCCGTACGATCCGCTGCGCACGCCGGTCGCGCGGAGCATCGGCGCGCTGCCCGACCTGGTGCGGGCGCTGCCGGACGCCCTGAGGTCGTCGCACCCGCACGTATCCTTCGCCGCGCAGGGGCCCCACGCCTCCACCGTGGTCGCCGGCCATCCGGACGCCTGGCGGTTCTCCGCCCAGAGCCCGCTGGGACGCCTGTGGGACCTGGACGCGACTGTCCTGATGCTCGGAACCGGCTGGGACAAGTGCACCGCCCTGCACCTCGCCGAGTACGAGGCCGCCTACCCGGGGCGCCGGGCAGGGCTGTGGGCGCTGCCGCGTGCCGGAGCGGACCGCACCGAGTGGTACGAAGTACCTGAACTCCTTGTCTGGGAAGGGGACTTCCCGGCCATCGGAGCGGCGTACGAGAAGGCCGGGGAGCCACTGCGCACGGTGCGCATCGGCGGCAGCGTCTGCCGTGCGGTGCCGGTCCGTCCGCTGGTGCGCTTCGCGGCCCGCCGGCTGCTGGGCCACCGGGACCTGCGGCGCGGCGTCGCACCGCCCGGCTGGCGCGATGTGGTGGAGGCCGACGGGCCGCTTCCCTGTCCGCCGGTGGGCCCGCGGGTCTGAACGTGCGCGCACACCGACACAGCCACCATCAGGAGAGCACCGCATGACCCGTCAAGTCTCCCTCCGTCCCGTCACCGTCGACGATCTCGATGCGTTCGAGCGCGAATTCGGCACCGAGGAAGGAACGGGCCCCCACCAGTGGTTCGGATTCACCCCGGCCAACGCAATGCGCCGCCGGCACGCCGAGGACGGGCTGCTCGGCACCGACGGGGGAGTGCTCAGTGTGACGGCCGAAGGTAAAACGGTGGGCAGGACCGAGTGGTTCCGGTCGTCATGGGGCCGCCCGGACACCTCGTCCTGCTGGACGGTCGCCATCGGGCTGTACCCCTCGGAACGGGGACGGGGTACGGGCACCGAGGCCCAGCGCCGGCTGGTCCGCTACCTGTTCGACCATTCGCGCGCCGAGCGCGTACAGGCCTGGACGGACCACGCCAACATTGCCGAGCAACGCGCCCTGGAGAAGGCCGGGTTCGTACTGGAGGGCACCCTGCGCCGCGCTCAGTGGCGGGCCGGGGCCTGGCACGACCAGATGCTGTACGCGGTTCTGCGCGGTGAGGAGACGCGATGACCGACGATGCCCTGCCCGAGGTGGTGCGGCTCCGGAACGGACTGACGGTCCTGCTGGAGCCGCTGCCCGGCACCCATGTCGTCGCGATCTGCCTGCACGTCGGTACGGGCTTCCGCAACGAACCGGTCGCGGGCGCCGCCCATCTGCTCGAACACGTCCTCGTGCAGGGCGCGTCCAGCAGTCGGCCGCTGACGGACGCCGTGCTGGCGACGGGCGGCACCATGAACGCCCGGACCGCTGCCGACTACACGCAGTACACGACGGTACTGCCCGCGGCGGGACTGGAGACGGGGCTGCGCATCGAGCGGGACCGGCTCTCCCGGCCGGACCTCTCCGCGGCCCACGTAGCGGCCCAGAAGGACGTCGTACTCGCCGAGATCCGGCGCAACATCACCCAGCGGCCGCACGGCGGACTCGTACTCTTCGAACTCCCCGACCTGCTGCACGACTCGTGGGAGAACCGGCACAACGGCTACGGGGACGCCAACGCGCTCAGCGGGCTGGACCCGGCCGGGCTCCGCACATTTTACGATCGCTCGTACGCGCCGGAGAACGTCCACCTCGCCCTGGCGGGGGACTTCGACACCGACCGGGCGCTGCTGCTCGCCGAAGAGACGCTGGGCACGCTGCCCGGACGGCCGACATGGCAGCGGACCACAGTCGCCGAGGAGCGCCTGACCGCCCCCCGGCAGCGGACCCGGACCGACCGTGCGGCCCCGGCCGCCCGTACCGTCTGCGGATTCCGCAGCCCCGACCCGGCGTCCGACCCGGCGGGCCACCTCGCCACGGTGCTGCTCAGCGAACTCGTGGAGACGGTCGGCGGGCAGTGCGGCCGCCACACCCCCTCAGAGCATCCCTGGGGAGAGTTCCGGGCTCGGGTGAGCCGCACCGGCAACCCGTTCGACGTGGCGCACGGCTGCCTGTTCGCGGTGGACTTCCCGCACCCCGTGACAGCTTCGCCGCAGGAGGCCGAGGACTGTCTGCGCCACCTGCTCGGCGGCATCGCCGAGGGGCGTGTCCCGGTCGGTGAGCAACTCGCCGTCATCCGCCGTCAGACCGCCCTCCACCTTCACGCCGAGCTCGACTCGGTGACCAGCCGGGCCTCCTGGCTGGGCATCGGTGCGGCGGTCCACGGCGATCCGCGCCACCTCGCCTCGGTACCGGACGCCCTGCGGGCGGTCACGGACCAGGACGTGGCCAGGTGGGCCGCCCGGTACGCGACACAGCCCGGCGCCCGGATCAGCAGTGTCCCGGTGGCCGCCGGTGACGGTTCCGCACCCCAGCCGGCAGGAGCCGCACGATGAACCGGACCGTGTCCTCCGGGCTCCCCGAGCCCCACTTCGTACCCCCTGGGCATCAGTGCGCGGCCGGTCCGCGCGGTATGTCGGTCGGCATCGGGCAGCCGGGGACCGGAGGCCTCGCCGAGGCACGGCTGCTGCTGCCCCTCGCACCCGCCCACAAGGCCCACGCCACCGGCACCAAAGTCCTCTCCGAGGTGCTCCGGTCGGCGCTGGAGGCCGAGGTCGGGGCGCTGGCGGTGGTCCGTGTCGAAGTGCGGGGCGACCGCTCGGTGATCGCTCTGCGCACCTTCCGCGAGGACCTTGCCGCCGTCTGTGGGCGCGTCGCGGCCTCGCTCACTTCCGACGCACTGTTCGCGCCCGGACCCGTGCGGCGCGCGGCGGCGCGAGTGGACACGGCCCTCTCGGCCGCGGACGGCCACCCCGCCGTGGTGGCCCGCGCCGGATTCCTCACCGCCGTGTACGGAACGCACCCCTACGGCGGATCGGCCCGAAGAGCCGAGCTGGACGGAATCGCGGGAGCCGCCCTGGCTGCCCTGGTGGCCGGCGTCCCCGCCACGGAACGACGCGTGGTCGTGGTGGGGCCGGGGACCTCGGCCGGCCTGTTGGAAGAAGCGGCCCCGCTCCTCCCCGGCACGCCCACGGGGACGGCGTCACCGCCTACGGGCCCCGAAGCGGCCCCGGACCCGCTTCCCGGGCCGAGCGGGCGGGAGCCCGCCACGCTGGTGCTCCCCTCGGCCCCCCAGACGCTGATCCGGCTGGGCAGCCATGTTCCCGGCCGTGCCGACCCCGTCTACCCCGCCCTGCAACTCGCGGTCCTGATGCTGGGCGGCTACTTCGGCAGCAGGCTGACCCGGGTACTGCGCGAGCGCGAGGGACTCGCCTACGCCCCGCGTGCGGTGCTCGACCCGCTCGGCCGGACCGCGGCGTTCACGATCGAGGCGGACGTCAGGACGGACGGCGCCGCCCGCTCCCTGGCCCTGATCCGCGAAGAGCTGGACCGGCTGGCCGCGGGTGCCTTCCCGGCGGAGGAGCTGAGCAACGCGTGCAACTACGCCGTCGGATCGATGGCGATGGCCTTCTCCTCGCGCTCGGGGACCGCGTCCGGTCTCACCGGCATCTTCGCGAGCGGACTCGCCCCCGACTGGCTCCAGGGGTACGAACGCCGACTGCGTGAGGTGTCGGCCGACGACGTGGCACGCATCGCCGCCAGACATCTGCATCAGTCGCTGACCGGCGTGGTGGTTGCTCCGGCGGCCGCCCCCGGTCTGCCCCCGGTCGGTTCAACACCCCCTTTGCCCGTCACCCCCGATTGGCCTTGACCATGCTGCGAACCTTCGTCCGAAACAACTTCTCCACGCTCACGGGACCGGCCAGGACGCTGGGAGTCCTGCACTTCCTCGACAGCATGGGAAACGGTCTGTTCCTGTCGGGATCAGCGGTCTACTTCGTCCTCGTCGCGCACCTGCCCGTGGCCACGGTCGGACTCGGGCTCTCCCTGGCCGGGTTCAGTGGCTTCGTGTCCAGCGTCCTGTTCGGCAGGATGACCGACCGGACCGGCGCGCGGCGGCTCCTGGCGGTCCTGCTGTTCACCCTCGGCGGCGCCTACGCGCTCTATCCGCTGGTCGACTCGGCTGCGCTGTTCTTCCCGCTGGTGATCGTGATCGGGGCCCTCGAATTCGGCTGCGGTCCGGCGTTCGGTGCCCTGATCATGGATCTCGTACCGGAGACCGACCGGGTGACCGCGCGCGCCGCCCTGCGCTCCCTGTTCAACGTGGGCTTCACCATCGGCACGCTGGCCGCCGCCCTGTTGATCGGGCTGGGAGGCACGGCGCTCCAGATGCTTCCCCTGGGCAACGGACTGACCTTCCTGCTGGCCGCCGCACTGGTGCTGGCCCTGCCCGCCACCCTGGTCAAGCCCGGCGGCGCGGGGCGCGCCAGGTTCCGCGCGCTGCGTGACCGGCCGTTCCTGGCGGTGGTCGGAGCCTCCAGCCTGCTGGCTCTGCACAGCGCCGTCCTCCTGGTCGGCATCCCGCTGTGGATCGTGCAGAACACCGACCTCCCGCACGGGATCGTCCCGTTGATCATGGGGGTGAACACCGTGCTGGTGGTCCTCTTCCAGGTGGCGGCATCCCGGGGCTCCGACACGCTGGACGGCGCGGTGACCGCCGCCCGCAGGGCCGGGCTCGTCAGCGCCGTCGCCTGCGCCGTGCTCTCGCTGGGCGGCGTCTGGGGGAACGCGGCCACGGGCGCCCTGGTCGTGTGTGCCGTACTCCTGCTCACCCTGGCCGAACTGTGGCAGTCCGCCAGCGGGTTCGGGCTGGGCTTCGGCCTCGCCCCCGAGAAGGCACGCGGCGAGTACCTGGGCGCCTTCCACCTGCACATGGTGATCCAGGCCACGGTCGGTCCCGCGGCCGTGTCGCTCCTGGTGGTGGGGCACGCGGCGCTCGGCTGGCTCGCTGTGGGACTGATCTTCCTGGTGGGGGTCGCGGCGATAGGACCCTCGGTGGCCCGTGCCCGGCAGGGCGTCGAGGCGGACACACCGGACGAGTCCGGTGCCGACGCGCCCGCCGCCTGAAGCGAGGACGGGACGGGGCGGCCGGTTCAGCCCGCCGACAGATCGAGGCAGCGGTCCCCGCGGATGATCTGCTGCTGCACCTGCTTCAACAGTCTTCCGGGCTCGACGCCGAGGGAGCGGTCCAGGGATTTCCAGGCCTCCTGGTACACCATCAGGGCCTCGCCCTGCCGTTCCGAGCGGTAGAGCGCCAGCATGAGCAGCCGGTGGAACGCCTCGCGCAGCGGGTGCTGCGCCACGAGCGTGCGCAGGGGGGCGATGATCTCGCGGTGGCGACCGCTGGCCAGGTACGCCTCGGCCATTAGCTCCCAACACTCCAGCCGGGCCTCGCCCGCCCAGGTCGCGAAGGTACTGATGATCGGCCCCTCGGCCGTGTCGCAGGGCGACGGCCCCCGCCACAGGGCAGCCGCCCGGCTGAAAGCGTCCGACGCCCGCTCGTGATCACCAACCGTGCTGTGGGCTCGGCCCTCGGTTATCAGGGCCCGCAGGTCGAGGGTGTCGAGCTGGGCGTCGGCGAGCTGGAACGCGTAGCCGCAGGGGCGCGTGAGGAGTGTGGCCTCCTGGACACCTGACCCGCCGTCCCGGGCCACAGGCCCGTAGAGGTCCGCCAGTACCTTCCGCAACTGGGATATGTAGACGTGGACGGCGGCCATCGCGCGCCGGGGAGGGTTGTCGCCCCAGAGTTCTCCGATGAGCTGCTGGGCGGTCACAGCCTTTCCCTCGCGGACGAGCAGTGTGGTGAGCAGCAGTTGCATCTTCGTCGCCCGGATGTCGAGGAAGACGTCGCCCGTCACAGCACGGACAGGGCCGAGTACTTCGTATCTCATTCACAGTCTCCTCGTGATCCGCCGGACCTGGCCGGGCGGCGGTTTGATAATCCCCGTGTGGATCGCGCGCAATCTTGATGGAGGGACGCTTTTCGGGGCGGGCCCGTTCCGCGTTCCCGCGCCGGTCGCGTTCCGGCGCCGTCGGCCTTCGTGCGGGGCGAGGGGTGCCCCACCGGAGGCGACCGGGCGGCAGCTCCCTATTTGTTTTGACCCAGCTCCGTGAGGTAGGTACGCTCATACCTTGTGCCTGGGTTGTGCCTGGGCTCGTGTGCGTGTCCTCAACCGCACGGCGAGTCCGTCTTTGGCCACCGCAATCTGTGCTTCCACTGCTCCAGGGGAGTGGCCCGCAGTATTCGACACACCCGACCGCGTGGGTCGGAGTTGTTCCAGGTTAGTTTCACCGACGGCACACAGAAACCGGAGAAGTAGTGCCTACGATTCAGCAGCTGGTCCGGAAGGGCCGGCAGGACAAGGTCGAGAAGAACAAGACGCCCGCGCTTGAGGGTTCTCCCCAGCGCCGCGGCGTCTGCACGCGTGTGTTCACGACCACCCCGAAGAAGCCGAACTCCGCGCTCCGGAAGGTCGCACGTGTGCGTCTGACCTCCGGCATCGAGGTCACGGCCTACATCCCGGGTGAGGGACACAACCTGCAGGAGCACTCCATCGTGCTCGTGCGTGGTGGCCGTGTGAAGGACCTGCCGGGTGTTCGTTACAAGATCATCCGCGGCTCCCTTGACACCCAGGGTGTCAAGAACCGCAAGCAGGCCCGCAGCCGCTACGGCGCCAAGAAGGAGAAGTAAGAATGCCTCGTAAGGGCCCCGCCCCGAAGCGCCCGGTCATCATTGACCCGGTCTATGGTTCTCCTCTTGTCACCTCGCTGATCAACAAGATCCTGCTCAACGGCAAGCGTTCCACCGCCGAGCGGATCGTGTACGGCGCCATGGAAGGCCTCCGCGAGAAGACCGGCGCTGACCCGGTCATCACGCTGAAGCGCGCGCTTGAGAACGTCAAGCCCTCGCTCGAGGTCAAGTCCCGCCGTGTTGGTGGCGCCACCTACCAGGTGCCGATCGAGGTCAAGCCCGGTCGTGCCGCCACCCTCGCGCTGCGCTGGGTCGTCGGTTACTCCCGTGCCCGTCGCGAGAAGACGATGACCGAGCGGCTCATGAACGAGCTGCTCGACGCCTCCAACGGTCTTGGCGCTGCCGTCAAGAAGCGCGAGGACACCCACAAGATGGCCGAGTCGAACAAGGCCTTCGCGCACTACCGCTGGTAGTCGCTCACCCCATCGAGACCGAGAGAAGATTGAGCCTTATGGCCACCACTTCGCTTGACCTGGCCAAGGTCCGCAACATCGGGATCATGGCCCACATCGACGCGGGGAAGACGACCACCACCGAGCGGATCCTCTTCTACACCGGTGTGAGCTACAAGATCGGTGAAGTCCACGACGGCGCTGCCACGATGGACTGGATGGAGCAGGAGCAGGAGCGCGGCATCACGATCACGTCGGCCGCGACGACCTGCCACTGGCCGCTCAATGATGTTGACCACACGATCAACATCATCGACACCCCGGGTCACGTCGACTTCACCGTCGAGGTGGAGCGTTCGCTCCGCGTCCTCGACGGCGCTGTCACCGTGTTCGACGGTGTGGCCGGCGTCGAGCCGCAGTCCGAGACCGTCTGGCGTCAGGCGGACCGCTACGGCGTGCCGCGTATCTGCTTCGTCAACAAGCTCGACCGCACGGGTGCCGAGTTCCACCGCTGTGTCGACATGATCGTCGACCGCCTTGGTGCCGTCCCGCTCGTCATGCAGCTCCCCATCGGCGCAGAGGCCGACTTCAAGGGCGTCGTCGACCTCGTGTCGATGAAGGCCTTCGTGTGGCCCGAAGAGGCCGCCAAGGGCGAGATGTACGACACGGTCGAGATCCCGGACACCCACAAGGAGGCCGCAGAGGAATGGCGCGGCAAGCTCCTTGAGGCCGTCTCCGAGAACGACGACGAGATGATGGAGCTGTACCTGGAGGGCGTCGAGCCCACCCAGGACCAGCTGCACGAGGCGATCCGCCGGATCACCCTCGCGTCGAAGGGCACGGCCGACTCCGTCACGGTCACCCCGGTGTTCTGTGGCACCGCGTTCAAGAACAAGGGCGTCCAGCCCCTGCTCGACGCGGTCGTCCGTTACCTGCCTTCCCCCCTGGACGTCGAGGCCATCGAGGGCCACGACGTCAAGGACCCCGAGAAGGTCATCGAGCGCAGGCCTTCGGACGACGAGCCGTTCTCCGGCCTCGCGTTCAAGATCGCGAGCGACCCGCACCTCGGCAAGCTCACCTTCGTCCGGATCTACTCCGGTCGCCTTGAGGCCGGCACCGCGGTGCTGAACTCGGTCAAGGGCAAGAAGGAGCGCATCGGCAAGATCTACCGTATGCACGCGAACAAGCGTGAGGAGATCGCGTCGGTGGGCGCGGGCGACATCATCGCTGTCATGGGGCTCAAGCAGACCACGACCGGTGAGACGCTCTGTGACGACAAGAACCCGGTGATCCTGGAGTCCATGGACTTCCCGGCGCCGGTCATCGAGGTCGCCATCGAGCCGAAGTCCAAGGGCGACCAGGAGAAGCTGGGTGTCGCCATCCAGCGCCTCTCCGAGGAGGACCCCTCCTTCCAGGTGCACTCCGACGAGGAGACCGGCCAGACCATCATCGGTGGTATGGGCGAGCTTCACCTCGAAGTGCTCGTCGACCGCATGAAGCGCGAGTTCCGCGTCGAGGCGAACGTCGGCAAGCCGCAGGTCGCGTACCGCGAGACGATCCGCAAGGCCGTCGAGCGCATCGACTTCACGCACAAGAAGCAGACTGGTGGTACCGGCCAGTTCGCGAAGGTGCAGATCGCCATCGAGCCCATCGAGGGTGGCGACGCGTCCTACGAGTTCGTCAACAAGGTCACCGGTGGCCGCATCCCCCGGGAGTACATCCCCTCGGTGGACGCGGGTGCCCAGGAAGCCATGCAGTTCGGCATCCTGGCCGGCTACGAGATGGTGGGCGTCCGCGTCACCCTTCTCGACGGTGGTTACCACGAGGTCGACTCCTCGGAGCTCGCCTTCAAGATCGCCGGTTCGCAGGCGTTCAAGGAGGGTGCCCGCAGGGCGTCTCCCGTGCTCATGGAGCCGATGATGTCGGTCGAGGTCACCACGCCCGAGGACTACATGGGCGATGTGATCGGCGACCTCAACTCCCGCCGTGGCCAGATCCAGGCCATGGAGGAGCGCAGCGGCGCTCGCGTCGTGAAGGGCCTCGTGCCCCTCTCGGAGATGTTCGGCTACGTCGGAGACCTCCGCAGCAAGACTTCGGGTCGCGCAAGCTACTCGATGCAGTTCGACTCCTACGCCGAGGTTCCGCGGAACGTCGCCGAGGAGATCATCGCGAAGGCCAAGGGCGAGTAACTCTCCCGAGCTCACGCTTTAGGCTTGTCACCGGAGCCCGGCGGGGCATTCTGCGCAGCGCGCGAGCACTGTGCCGAATGCCCCCGGGTCCCGGCATCCCAGCAAAGATCACCTGGCGCCGATGAAGCAAGGCGTACAGAACCACTCCGCAGGAGGACCCAGTGGCGAAGGCAAAGTTCGAGCGGACTAAGCCGCACGTCAACATCGGCACCATCGGTCACATTGACCACGGTAAGACGACCCTTACGGCCGCCATTACCAAGGTGCTGCACGACGCGTACCCGGACCTGAACGAGGCCTCGGCCTTCGACCAGATCGACAAGGCTCCCGAGGAGCGCCAGCGCGGTATCACCATCTCGATCGCGCACGTCGAGTACCAGACGGAGTCGCGTCACTACGCGCACGTCGACTGCCCCGGTCACGCTGACTACATCAAGAACATGATCACGGGTGCGGCGCAGATGGACGGCGCCATCCTCGTCGTCGCCGCGACCGACGGCCCGATGCCGCAGACCAAGGAGCACGTGCTCCTGGCCCGCCAGGTCGGCGTTCCGTACATCGTCGTCGCGCTGAACAAGGCCGACATGGTGGACGACGAGGAGATCCTGGAGCTCGTCGAGCTCGAGGTCCGTGAGCTCCTCTCCGAGTACGAGTTCCCGGGCGACGACCTTCCGGTCGTCAAGGTCTCGGCGCTCAAGGCTCTTGAGGGCGACGCCGAGTGGGGCAAGACCGTTCTCGACCTGATGAAGGCCGTCGACGAGTCGATCCCGCAGCCCGAGCGTGACGTCGAGAAGCCGTTCCTGATGCCGATCGAGGACGTCTTCACGATCACCGGTCGTGGCACCGTCGTCACCGGTCGTATCGAGCGTGGTGTCCTCAAGGTCAACGAGACCGTCGACATCGTCGGTATCAAGACCGAGAAGACCACCACCACGGTCACCGGCATCGAGATGTTCCGCAAGCTGCTCGACGAGGGCCAGGCCGGTGAGAACGTCGGTCTGCTCCTCCGTGGCATCAAGCGCGAGGACGTCGAGCGCGGCCAGGTCATCATCAAGCCCGGTTCGGTCACGCCGCACACCGAGTTCGAGGCCCAGTCCTACATCCTGTCGAAGGACGAGGGTGGCCGTCACACCCCCTTCTTCAACAACTACCGCCCGCAGTTCTACTTCCGTACCACGGACGTGACGGGCGTTGTGACCCTTCCCGAGGGCACCGAGATGGTCATGCCGGGTGACAACACCCTCATGAACGTCGCGCTGATCCAGCCGGTCGCCATGGAAGAGGGCCTGAAGTTCGCCATCCGTGAGGGTGGCCGGACCGTGGGCGCCGGCCAGGTCACCAAGATCCTCAAGTAAGTCCTTGAGCGTCTGACCTGGTAGCTCCGCACAGAGCACCTGGAAGGGCCCCCTCCCATCGCGCAAGCGGTGGGAGGGGGCCCTTCCTCTTTTTACACTCCATGGGTGCGAGGGTTGTGGCCACGCCGATGGCACCCGAGCGCAGACGAACAGGGCGGACCGGATGCGCCCCCCGGTTCGGACCGGATGCGAACCGGCACGTCCCACATGCGCTGAAGGTTCAGACGCTGATCACGATCTTTCCTCGGGTGCGTCCGCGCTCGGCGTGCGCGTGGGCGTCAGCGATCCGCTCCAGGGGGTAGGTCTGTTCGATACGAGGTGTGTAGCGGCCTTGCCCGCCCAGTTCCGCCGCCGCCGTCAGGAGAGTGGAATCGTTCTCCGCGTTGACCACATGCGTGCCCAGGCGCTGCCCGCCCGCATGGTCGGCGACCGTCGCGACGCGCTTCGGGTCACCTGTGATCGCGACGAGATCGTCCAGCGATCCGGAGGCCGCGGTGTCGAGCACGATGTCGACGCCGCGCGGAGCGAGGGTGGTGAGGCGCTGTGCGAGGCCGGGGCCGTAGGTGGTGGGAACGGCACCGAGTGCGGTGAGGAACTCGTGGTTGCGTTCACTGGCTGTCCCGATCACAGTGGCACCTTGCGCCACCGCGATCTCGACCGCCGCGCTGCCCACGCCTCCGGCGGCTCCCTCGACGAGGAGGGTGCGCCCCGCGAGGGAGCCGAGGGCGTTCAGTCCACCCATCGCGGTCACGGACGCGAGACCGGCGCCCGCGGCCTGCTCGTCGTTCCACGTGGCGGGGGTGTGCGCCCAGGCCGAGAGGATGACCAGTTCGGCGGTCGCCCCGGTGACACCGCCCAGTCCGAAGACCCGGTCCCCGATGCTCACCCCCCGCACCCCGTCACCGATCTCGTCGACCACACCGGCGCCGTCGCGCCCGGGAATGGCGGGCAGTTCCAGGGGGAAGATCTGGTGCAGGGCACCGGAGCGCAGCTTCCAGTCGATGGGATTGACGCCGGCCGCCGCGACGCGGACACGGATCTCACCGGGGCCGGGGTGGGGGTCGGGGGCCTGCTCGATCACCAGGCTCTCCACTCCGCCATAATCGTGGAACCGGGCTGCGCGCATCATGGTCTGCCTTACGTCGACGGGCCGGAACGACGTGTTCATCCGACGCTCGTCACTCTAGAACCTGACGTTGACGTGAGGTGCAAGCCGCGACTGCCGCCCGGCCGCAGGAGGGGCGGACGCGGATGGGTGAGGTTGCCGAGCGAGCGGGGGTGGGCGTGGGGGCTGCGCCACTACGAGAGATCCCGCCGACCGCCACGGTCGACACCCATGCGCCCTGGGGGGCGGCCCCCAGCGCTGCCCCGGAGCCCGTATCGCTAGCCTGAACTTGACGTCAACGTGAGGTACGAGCGGGAAGGGAGTGGCCTGCGGCATGCGCATCGGACAGCTCGCCAGGCGGTCAGGGGTCAGCGTGCGGGCCCTGCGCTACTACGAGGAACAGCGGCTCCTGGAATCGGCGCGGACGTCCGGCGGGCAGCGTGACTATCCCGACGAAGCCCTGGAACGGGTCCAGCTCATCCAGGACCTCTTCGCGGCCGGCCTCTCCAGCCGTACCGTCGTCGAACTCCTGCCGTGCGTGAGCACCGGCGTCGCGACCCCCGCCATGCTCGACCAGCTCATCATCGAACGCGACCGCATCGCCACACGCATCCAGGACCTGACCCGGGCCAAGACCAAACTCGGCCGCGTGATCGAGAACGTGACCGCCGCGAACGTGGCGCAGGGCTGATCAACCCGGACCCGTCGTGAGGAGTGCGGCCGCTGACCTGGACTTCGCATGGACGAGGGGGGTCGGTCCCGGCCGCGGCGGGGACCGACCCGAGAGCGTGCGCATGCGTACGCAGGCCCTGGGTGTTCAAGGGCCGGGGATCAGTGGTCCTCGGTGAAGACGTCCTCGACGGTGGTGGCGGTGGCGGCTCGGTTGAGCCACCGGTGCAGGAGCTGGGGGTCGGTGCAGGTGCTGATCTTTTCGCGGGTCTCGTCGGTGAGGGCGATGCCGCGTGTCTGGAGGATCAGGAGTAGGCCTTCCGCCCGGCCTTGGGCCCTGCCTTCGTCCCGGATTTCTTCTGACATGAAGGACTTGTAGAAAGAGGTATCCACGGCCACCAGGTTCCTCCACTGTTGTGCGGCGGGGCGGTTGCCCAAGCCCTGTGCGGTGAGTTCGACGATGGGTTCGGCGATGCTTTCCGGTGCTTCGCGCAGCGCGGCGGAGAGCGATTTCAGTATGGCACCGACGTCCGGATTGTCGGCGTGTGTGATGGCGGCGAGGGTGGCGAGTGCGAGGTCCTTGCGTGCCTCGGCCACGTTGGTGATGACCGGCATGTTGTGCGGCCCCGCGACGAGCGGCTTGAGGGTGAGGGTCGGCCATTGGCGGAGGCCGATGGTGAGGGGGCGGGCGGCCCATTCGGCGGTGGCGTGGTCCTGGCAGACGACCAGGAGGAGGACGGGCAGCCCGTCGTATCTGTTGTGCAGATAGCTGACGTAGTAGGGCCAGCTGGTCGTCTTGCGCCGGTCCTTCTTGCCCTGGGCCTCGATGGCGAGGAGGAAGGGTCCGTCGGTCTCTGTCTCGATGCGCAGGAGGGTGTCGACTCGGCGTTCGACGGGTTTGGCCTCGGTGAGGTCGGTCGGCAGGACGGTGGCCGAGGTGGGCTGTGGGAGGTCGACGCCGAGCACTTCGGAGACGCGGGAGAAGAGGCCCGGGTACTCCTGGAAGATACGGTGCATCGCCTCGTGGGGTGAGCTGACCATGCAGGTCCGTTCGGGGTTGAGGGTGGATGGGTGTTACGCGGTGGCGCTGTGCGTGGCGGCCGGATCTTCGGTTCGGCAGTCGCGGCAGTGCCCTGGCTCTGTGGCGCGGAAGGCGCGTTCGCAGGTGTGGCAGTTCTGGAGCGGGATGAAGAGGACCTTGCGGCGGGGCGGGGTGAGGTCGGCCGCGGCGGGGATCGGGGGTGGCAGGAGGGTCGTGATGCGGTGGCGCAGGAGCTTCGCGGGGTGCTTGACCGGGACCGGGAGGTCGGTGGTGAGGGCGTGGCGGATGGTGTCGGGGTGGCTGTCGCGTTCGAGCCAGGTGGCGATGCCGGGGGTGAGGGTGGTGATATCACCCTCGGTGAGCGTGAGTTGGGGTGCGTGACGGCGTAGGTCGGCCAGGAACGCGGAGGCGGTCCGGTGCAGTTCCCCGGTGGGTGCGTGCGGCTGGGGGAGCGGTGGGGGCGGAGTCCTGGGAGCGGTGGGCGGGGGTACGTGGACGGGTGGGGGCGCGGGCGCGGGTGGGGCGGCGGCCTCGCGTGGTGGTGGTGGTGGGGCGGCGGGTGTCGTCGGAGGTTTACGGGGACGGGGCCGGGGCCGGGGTTTTGGAGCGGCCCTCGTGGACGGCTTGGCGCCGGGCTGGTTGTACGAGACCGTGCGCGTGACCATGCGTCCGCTGGGGAGGCGTACGCGGCTGCGGTGCAGGTAGCCCTCCGCTTCCAGCTCGTGCAGGGCGGCCGTGATCCGGGCCTCGCTCTCCGGGAAGCGGTCAGTGAGGACCTTGATGCCGACCTTCGCCCCGGCGGGCAGCGACTGGATGTGCGCGGCGAGCCCGATCGCGACGAGGGACAGCTCGTGGTGCTGCGCGAGGTGGTTGCCGATGACCGTGAAGCCGGAGACGTGGCGGGTGTTGACGTGGATGACGCCGGATGTCGGCGTGACGTCGGGCCGGGTACCGGGGGAGCCGGGCGGGGCGCACAGGGGCGCGATAACCTGCTGGGTATCCATCGGGAAGCTCTTCTCTTCCTCGTGGTCAGGCCCCCGGTTGAGATTGCCATCTCGGCGGGGGCCGTCTCGTTCTGTGGTTGTCGCGGCGAGCATATGCCAGCCAACCCGGGCCAAATCCAGCCCAGTTGTCATATGTCACCCGTGTGAGTGACGCAGGTCAGGGCGGGGTCGGGTGGGGTTTGGGCGGGTTGTTTTCCCGAGTTCTTTAAAAGCCTTTGGACGTCGTGGCCGGCCGCGTCGCGGCTCACCGGATCGTGGCCGATGGGGTCGTGGGCGCCCGGGACCCGGTGGGTTCGGTCACGGTACGAGGTCGAGCTCCGCCCAGACCGTCTTGCGCGGGACCGGCCCCGGGGCGATGCCCCAGCGGTCGGCCAGGGCCTCGACGATGAGCAGGCCGCGCCCGCTCTCCGCGTGCGGCTCCGGGATCGCCGCGACGGGCAGGCGGTCACCCCGGGTGTCGGTGACCTCGATCCGCAGCCGTTCGGCCGTGTCCACGGTGAGGCGCAGTTGGAAGTCCCGGCCCGGCACGCGGCCGTGGACCGTGGCGTTGGCGGCGAGCTCCGCGACGATGTGCGCGGCCGCCTCGGACGGCAGGCCCCAGAGCCCGAGGTGGGCCACGGCGAGGAGGCGGGCGAGCCGGGCGCCCCGGCGGGTGGGGGAGAGCCGCACGGTGAACGTGCGCTCGGTGGCGGGGCGTTGGGGGGTGACGGTTTCCTGGTTCACGTCACTCAGCGTGGCCGTTCCTGCGCACTCTGCCCAGTGACGAAGCCCTTGCGTACGGTGATTGTCCCGGGCTTGTCCAGTGCTGTCCCGGCTGTCCGGAGTGACGTGCGGGGAACAGAGGCGGTTGAGGAAGAACGGCACGCACGTCGGAAGTGGGGCAACGGATGAGTGTGGACGGGACCGGTACGGAGCAGGGCGGCGGGGCGGACGAGCCCGGTTGGGACGTCGATCCCGATGACGAGTCCGGCGTTGCGGTCGTTGCCGCCGTGGGCCGCCAGATCAAGGCCTGGCGGGAAGCGGCCGGGATGCGGGCCGCCGAGTTCGGGGCGGCGCTCGGTTACGGGGAGGACCTGGTCTACAAGGTCGAGGGCGGGCGCCGTATCCCCGGCCCGAGTTCCTGGACGGGGCGGACGTCTTGGTGGGCGCGGGCGGCAAGCTCGCCGCGATGAAGCGGGATCTGGCGGAGGTGCGGTACCCGAGGAAGATCCGGGAGCTGGCGAAGATGGAGGCGCGGGCGGTTGAGATGGGGTTGTACAGCAACCACAACATCCACGGCCTGTTGCAGACGCCGGAATATGCGCGGGCCCTGTTCGAGATGAGGCGACCCGCGTACTCGGAGGAAGAAGTGGAGCGGGTGTTGGCCGCGCGGATGGCCAGGCAGCGCATTTTCGAGAGGTCGCCCGCTCCCACGCTCAGCTTCGTGCAGGAGGAGGTGACCCTGCGTCGTCCTATTGGGGGGACACTGGTGTTGCGTCGACAGCTCGAACGGCTTCTGGAGATCGGACAGTTGCGGAATATCGAGATTCAGGTGATGCCGACAAGCTGCGAGGACCACGCCGGAATGGATGGCGGGGTTGAGGTATTGAAGTTCGAGGATGGCACTGCGGTGGGGCGGTCAGATGGTGCCTTCGCAGGTCGGCCGGTGTTCGATCCGAAGCAGCCCCGGATCCTTGAGCTGCGCTGTGGGATGATCCGGGCCCAGGCTCTCCCGCCAGGAGAGTCGCTGGCCTTCATCGAGCAACTGCGGGGAGAGACATGATCAGCGAGACCTCTGCCGGGGGCGCTTCCGAGCTGGACTGGTTCAAGAGCAGCTACAGCAGCAGCAGCGAGGGGGACTCATGCGTCGAGGTCGCCGCCACCCCCGGCGCAGTGCACGTGCGCGACTCCAAGAACCTGCCGGGGCCCCGGCTCTCCTTCGCGGCGGGTGCGTGGGCGGGCTTCGTCCCGTACGCCTCCGGGCGCTGACCCCCCTTACGTAGGCGCGCCTCGGGCCCGGGGCGGGAGCGCGCCGCTGTCAGGCGGGCCCGTCCGCGAACGCCGCGTCCACGCTCGACCGCAGCGCTGGCAGCCCCACCGGCGCCAGCGACGCGTCCCGGATTCCGCGCAGCAGCTCCGCCCCGGTCTCCGCCAGCCGGGGCCCGTCCGGCGGGGTCGCGCCCCGGCCGATCGCGTACCCCGTGCGGCCGGTGGCCGG
>CBRG010000271.1 GCA_000470535.1 Streptomyces sp. AW19M42 | reverse complement strand
CCAGCCACTGCGGGTCGTCGTGGACACCGCCGCCACCGCCGTCCGGCCCGGAGCCCGGGTCCTCGACGCGGGCGCCCCCACCCTGATCGCCGTGGCCGACGACGCGGACGCCCGCCACCTCCCGGAAGACGCCGTCCTGAGGCTGCCGCGCGCCGCGCCCGGCCCCGGGCTGGACCTTCCCGCGCTGCTCGCCGCCCTCCACGGGCGCGGCATCCGCTCCGTGCTCCTCGAAGGCGGACCGACCCTGGCCGGTGCCTTCGTCGCGGCGGGAGTCGTCGACCGGATCGTCGGCTACCTCGCCCCCGTGCTCCTCGGCGCGGGCCCCGCGGCCCTGGCCGACGCCGGAATCCCCACCCTCTCCAAGGCGTTGCGCCTCCAGGTGACCGAGACCGTGCGTATCGGCCCCGATCTGCGCATCACCGCCGTCCCCGGCCCTGCTCCGAAGGGAAACTGAGTGTTCACCGGAATTGTCGAAGAACTGGGTGAGGTCACCGCCGTCGAGAATCTCGGCGACTCCTCCCGATTCCGCCTGCGCGGACCCGTGGTCACCGAGGGTGCCAAGCACGGCGACTCGATCGCCGTCAACGGCGTCTGCCTGACCGTCGTCGACCACGGCGAGCAGGAGTTCACCGCAGATGTGATGGCCGAGACGCTGAACCGGTCCAGCCTGGGCGCGCTGCGGGCCGGCTCCCGGGTCAACCTGGAGCGGCCCATGGCGGTCGGCGGCCGGCTCGGCGGGCACATCGTGCAGGGCCACGTGGACGGCACGGGCCGCATCGTCGAGCGCGAGGCCTCCGAGAACTGGGAGATCGTGAAGGTCTCCCTCCCCGCCGGGCTCACCCGGTACGTGGTGGAGAAAGGCTCGATCACCGTCGACGGCGTGAGCCTGACCGTCGTGGACGCCGGACCCGACTACTTCACCATCAGCCTCATCCCCACCACCCTCGCCCTGACCACGCTGGGCCACAAGGAGCCCGGCGACCCGGTCAACCTTGAGGTGGACGTCATCGCGAAGTACGTCGAGCGGCTGCTCGGCCACGGCGCGCAGGAGCCCGAGGAGCCGGTGAAGTGAGCGCTCTGCACTGGCTGAACTCGGAGGCGTTCAGCGTCTTCGGACAGCACATCATCTGGTCCGACATGATCGGCAACACGATCGGTCTGATCGCCCTCACCCTGGGCTGGCTGCGCTCGATCTGGACCTGGCCCGCCCAGCTGTTGTCCGGCGTCGTCCTGGTCGCCGCCAACGTCTCCGTGCACCAGGCGGGCAGCGTCGGCAAGCAGGTCATCGTCATCGCCGTGGCCGTCTGGGGCTGGCAGCAGTGGACCCGGGGCAGCCAGCGGGCCCAGGACGGCTCCATCGCCGTACGGTTCGCCACCTGGCGCGAGCGCGGCTACCTGCTCGGCGGGGCGGCCCTCGGCACCCTCGCGGTCGGCGGCCTGTTCACCGCGTTCCCCACGCTGTCCTGGAGCCCGTGGGCGGACGCGTACATATTCGCCGGCACGCTCGTGGCGATGCTCGCCCAGGCCCGCGGCATGGTCGAGTTCTGGTTCGCCTGGCTCCTCGTCGACCTGGTCGGCGTACCGCTCAACTTCCACAGCGGTCTCGCCTTCTCCGGGCTCATCTACGTCGTCTACGGGGCCCTCGTCCTGTGGGGCATGCGCGACTGGTGGCTGCGTACGCGGACACCCGCTCTGGAAGGAGCCACGGCATGACTGCCCAGCCCACCTGGTTGCACCGGGAACACCACGCGCCCGCGGAGGACCTCACCCTGGACCCCGTCGAGCAGGCGATCCGCGACATCGCGGCGGGCCGGCCCGTCGTGGTCGTCGACGACGAGGACCGGGAGAACGAGGGCGACCTCGTCATCGCGGCCGAGAAGGCCACCCCCGAGATCGTCGCCTTCATGATGAGCGAGTGCCGCGGACTGATCTGCGCGCCCATGGAGAACGCCGAGCTGGAACGGCTCGAACTCCCGCAGATGGTCGACCACAACACCGAGTCGATGAAGACGGCCTTCACCGTCTCCGTCGACGCCTCGGCCGCGCACGGCGTCACCACCGGCATCTCCGCCGCCGACCGGGCCGCCACGCTCCGGCTGCTCGCCGGCGGCGTCGCGGGCCCCGGTGACTTCGTACGGCCCGGCCACATCTTCCCGCTCCGCGCCCGTGCCGGCGGGGTGCTCGTGCGCAACGGGCACACCGAGGCGGCCGTCGACCTCGCCCGGCTCGCCGGACTGCGGCCCGCCGGGGCGATCGTCGAGATCGCGGGCGAGGACGGCGTCATGCTGCGCCTTCCCCAGCTGGTCCCGTTCGCCCGCAAGCACGGGCTCACGATCATCTCCATCGAGGACCTGATCGCCTACCGGCGCACCTCGGAGCCGACCGTCCGCCGCGAGGCCGAGGTCCGGCTGCCGACGGACTTCGGCGCGTTCACCGCGTACGGCTACCGCTCCACCGTGGACGGTGTCGAGCACGTCGCGCTGGTCCACGGTGACATCGGGGACGGCGACGACGTCCTGGTCCGGGTTCACTCCGAGTGCCTGACCGGCGACATCTTCCAGTCCGAGCGCTGCGACTGCGGCCCCCAGCTGCACGCCTCCATGCGGCGCATCACGGACGAGGGACGCGGCGTCGTCGTCTATCTGCGAGGCCACGAGGGACGCGGCATCGGCCTGGTCTCCAAGCTGCGCGCGTACGAACTCCAGGAGCGCGGCGTCGACACGCTCGACGCCAACCTGGAGCTCGGACTGCCCGCCGACGCCCGCGACTACGCGGCCGGCGCCCAGATCCTCAAGGACCTCGGCGTGCGCAGCCTGCGCCTGATGACGAACAACCCCGACAAGACCGCGGCGATCCTGCGGCACGGCCTGGCCGTCACCGGACGGGAACCGATGCCCGTCCAGGCCGGCGAGCACAATCTGCGCTACCTGCGCACCAAGCGGGACCGCATGGGCCACGACCTCCCCTGGCTCGACGCCGCCGCGGTGTCGACCTGCGGCAACCAGTAACCGGAACACCATCACTTCCAGCAGCCATCAAGGAAACGAGCGGTAGGAGAGACATGAGCGGCAAGGGCGCACCCGAACTGTCCGTACGCAACTGCGGTGATCTGCGCGTGGCGGTCATCGCCGCGCAGTGGCACGAGAAGGTCATGGACGGACTCGTCGACGGCGCGCTGCGCGCCCTGCACGAGCTGGGCATCGACGAGCCGACCCTGCTGAGGGTCCCCGGCAGCTTCGAGCTCCCGGTGGTCGCCAAGGTGCTGGCCGGGCGCGGGTACGACGCGATCGTCGCGCTCGGCGTGATCATCCGGGGCGGCACCCCGCACTTCGAATACGTGTCCCACGGCGTCACCAACGGCCTCACCCAGGTCGCGGTCGACACCGGTGTACCGGTCGGCTTCGGCGTCCTCACCTGTGACACCGAGGAGCAGGCACTCGACCGCGCGGGCATCGAGGGGTCCAACGAGGACAAGGGCCACGAAGCGGTCACCGCCGCCGTCGCCACCGCCACCACGCTGCGCTCGGTCAGCGAACCCTGGCGCTGAGTGCGTGTCCGGGACCCCGTATTCTAAGGACATCATGGCGAACAAAACCTTCGAAGAGCTCTTCGCCGAGCTGCAGCTCAAGGCCGCCAACGGCGACCCCTCCACCTCCCGTACCGCCGAACTGGTGGACAAGGGTGTGCATGCCATCGGCAAGAAGGTCGTCGAGGAGGCCGCCGAAGTCTGGATGGCCGCCGAGCACGAGAGCAAGGACGCGGCAGCCGAGGAGATCTCCCAGCTGCTCTATCACGTCCAGGTGATGATGGTCGCGCGCGGAATCTCGCTCGACGACGTCTACGCCCATCTCTGAGCACGACCTCCGCACCCGTCCGACGCTCCCAGACCCCTTTCGCAAAGGAAACCCGACCTCATGCTGCGCATCGCCGTCCCCAACAAGGGTTCACTCTCAGGGCCTGCGATGGCGATGCTCCATGAGGCCGGCTACCAGCAGCGCAAGGAGTCCAAGGAGCTCGTTCTCGTCGACCCCGAGAACCAGGTGGAGTTCTTCTACCTGCGGCCGCGCGACATCGCGATCTACGTCAGCTCGGGCCGCCTCGACATCGGCATCACCGGACGCGACCTGCTGCTGGACAGCGGCGCCGAGTCGGAGGAGATCCTCCAGCTCGGCTTCGCCCGCTCGACCTTCCGCTACGCCACGAAGCCCGGCACGGCCGCGGGCCCGCAGGACTTCGGCGGGCTGACGATCGCCACCTCCTACGAGGGCATTGTCGCCAAGCACCTGGCCGACGTCGGGGTCAGCGCCTCCGTCGTCCACCTGGACGGCGCCGTCGAGACCGCGATCGAACTCGGTGTCGCGCAGATCATCGCCGACGTCGTCGAGACCGGCACCAGCCTGCGCAACGCCGGCCTCGAAGTCATCGGCGAACCGATCATGAAGTCGGAGGCGGTCGTCATCCGCCGCGTCGGCGCCCCTGACGACGAGCCCAAGGTGCAGCAGTTCCTGCGCCGCCTCCAGGGCGTCCTGGTCGCCCGCAGCTACGTGATGATGGACTACGACTGCCGCGTCGAGCACCTGGAGCGCGCGGTCGCCCTCACCCCGGGCCTGGAGTCGCCCACCATCTCCCCACTGCACCACGAGGGCTGGGTCGCCGTCCGCTCGATGGTCGCCGCCAAGGAGGCGCAGCGGATCATGGACGACCTGTACGACCTCGGCGCCCGCGCCATCCTCACCACGGCCATCCACGCCTGCCGGCTCTGACGGCGGGACACGGAAGAAGACCATGTCAGCCCCCGCACCCTCCCTCCCGGTCACCTTCCGGCCAACCCGCACCCGTGTGGTCCTGCTGAGCGTCGGCGTGATGATGTTCGCCGTCATCACCGTCGTCGCCTTCACCCTGGAGCACCTCAGCAACGGGGAGCGGGCCAGCTTCGTCTTCACCGCGCTGGTCTTCCTCGGCGTGCTGGCGCTGCTCAGCCGCCCGAAGGTCGTCGCGGACGACAGCGGGGTGACCGTGGTCAATCTCACCCGTACCCGGCGGCTGTCCTGGGCCGAGATCGTGCGCGTCAACCTCCGCGCCGGTGACCCCTGGGTCTTCCTCGACCTCAGCGACGGGACCAGCATGCCCGCCCTCGGCATCCAGCCCGGAATCGCCAAGGAGCAGGCCATTCGTGACGCCCGCGCGCTCCGCGCCCTCGCCGAGAACCACGGCACGGGTACGGACAACGGCTGAGCCCCCTGCCCCGCAGGGCCTCTTGTTGATTACTCTGGGGGGCGGCGGCGCCCTGTGGCGCCCCGCCCCCACCAGAGGTCCCCGAGACCCGCGGGGCTTTCCTGCGACCCAAGGAGTGACTCCCTCCAGCAATGGACGGATCTTCCGGTAGTACCTGCGCCGCCCCTTCTGTGGAGGCGGCGGCATGACCACCCCCCTGCTGCTTCTCAGTGCGGCATTCCTTCTCATCCTCGCCAACGGATTCTTCGTGGCAGCCGAATTCGGGCTCGTCACCGTGGAACGGGCGGACGCCGAGCGCGCCGCCGCCGAGGGCGACCGGCGGGCCCGTACCGTCGTCGACGCCCTGCGCGAACTCTCCTTCCAGCTCTCCGGCACCCAGCTCGGCATCACCATCACCTCACTGGTGGTCGGCATGCTCGCCGAGCCGGCCCTCGCCCAGCTGCTGGAGAGCCCACTCGCCCTGACCGGTCTCCCCGACGGTGCCGTACCCGGCATCAGCGTGGTGATCGGCATGCTCCTCGCGGCCGCCGTCCAGATGGTGATCGGTGAACTCGTACCGAAGAACTGGGCGGTCTCCAAGCCGCTCCAGGTCGCCCGGTTCGTCGCCGGACCCCAGCACCGGTTCACCATGGTCTTCCGGCCCGTGATCGGTCTGCTGAACACCGTCGCCAACCGGCTGGTGCGGCTGCTGGGCGTGGAGCCGACCGACGAGCTGGCCTCCGCCCGCACCCCGGGCGAGCTGGTCTCGCTGGCCAGACACTCCGCCGAGGCCGGCACCCTCGAACAGGACACCGCGGATCTCTTCGTACGGACCCTGTCGCTCGCCGGCCTCACCGCCCAGCACGTCATGACCCCGAGGGTGAAGGTCAGCGCCCTCCAGACGTCCGCCACCGCGGCCGACGTCCTCAACCTCACCCGGGCCACCGGCCTCTCCCGCTTCCCCGTCTACCGGGAGCGCATCGACGAGGTCGTCGGCATGATCCACCTCAAGGACGCGCTCGCCGTTCCCTCGAAGGACCGGCTGCGCACCACGGCCGGCCGGATCGCGGTGCCCCCGCTGCTGGTCCCGGAGACGCTGCCCGTCGAGCAGCTCCTCCAGCGGCTTCGCAAGGAGCAGCCGATCGCCGTCGTGGTCGACGAGTACGGCGGCACCGCCGGTGTCGTCACCCTTGAAGACATCATCGAGGAGCTCGTCGGAGAGGTCAGGGACGAGCACGACGCCGAAGGCGCCGACCGCCCCGAGCTGGCCCCCGCCGCCCCCGAGGACGGCAGGCCCGCCTGGGACGCCGAGGGCAGCTGCCGGGTCCTCACCCTGCGCCGGATAGGGCTCGACGTACCCGACGGCCCGTACGAGACCGTGGCCGGTCTCGTCGCCGACCTGCTGGGCCGGATCCCCGCCCCCGGCGACCGGGCCGAACTGCCCGGCTGGCGGATCTCGGTCCGCCAGGTCGGCCACTACCGGGCCGAGAAGGTCCGCTTCGTACGGCTGGCCGGGGCCACGGACCAGGTCACCGCACAGTCGGCGGCCCGCGGCGTCCTGGAGGCGGCGCGATGAGCCTGGTCCAACTGCTCTTCGCCGGACTCCTGGTCCTCGCGAACGGCTTCTTCGTCGGCGCCGAGTTCGCACTCGTCTCGGTACGCCGCAGCCAGATCGAACCCCTCGCGGCAACCGGGTCCAGCCGGGCCCGGAAGGTGCTGTACGGCCTGGAGAACCTGCCGCAGATGATGGCGGCCGCCCAGTTCGGCATCACCATCTGCTCGCTGACCCTCGGCGCCGTCGCGGAGCCGACCGTCGCCCAGCTGCTGGAGCCGGTCTTCCACGCGGTCCACCTGCCCGAGGGCCTGATCCATCCGCTCGGCTACGTGCTGGCACTGGTCTTCGTCGTCTTCCTCCACCTCGTCATCGGTGAGATGGTCCCGAAGAACCTGGCGATGGCCGCCCCGGAGAAGACCTCGCTGTGGCTCAGCCCCGGCCTGGTCGGCTTCGCGCGGCTCTGCCGCCCGGTCACCGCCGCGCTGGGCGCCTGCGCCCGGCTGGTGCTCCGGCTCTTCGGCGTGGAACCGAAGGACGAGGTGGAGGCCGTCTTCACCAGCGAGCAGCTCAACCGGCTGGTCGAGGACTCCGGACAGGCCGGACTCCTGGGGCCCGACGCGCAGGAACGGCTGGAGGACGCGCTGGAGCTGGGCAGCAGGCCCGTCACCGATGTGCTGCTGCGCCGGGCGAACCTGGTGACGGTCGACCCGTCCGTCACCCCGCACCGGATCGAGGCGCTGACGGTGCGGACCGGCTACTCGCGGTTCCCCGTCTGCGCGGAGGGCGGCGGCCCGTTCATGGGCTACCTGCACGTGAAGGACGTCCTCGACCTGGAGGACGGCGAGCGGGCGGTCCCGCAGCACGTATGGCGCCCGATGGCCACGGTACGGGCCGAACTCCCGCTGGACGACGCCCTGACCGTGATGCGCCGCGCCGCGACGCACCTGGCCCAGGTCGCGGACGCGTCGGGCCGGGTACTCGGCCTGGTCGCCATGGAGGACGTCCTGGAGATGCTGGTCGGTGAGGTGCGGGACCCGGCCCACCGGGTCTCGGAGCCGCGTCGCACGGGGGAGAAGAAGACCGGCTCTGACGAGCTCACGTCCCTGGTCGGCTGAGCACGCGGTCCCCGGCCGC
>CBRG010000270.1 GCA_000470535.1 Streptomyces sp. AW19M42 | reverse complement strand
GTCCGGATCCGGACGGTCCACGGCTTGTCCTTCGAAGCCCGGACGACCGCGCTCCCCCGCGCTCCCGCCGGGCTAGGATCCCCTTCCGGCTGAGAACAAGGGGACAGCGGCGTGAATCTGGGCGGGAATCCGACACTCTGGATGGGAGCCGGACTGGGCATCCTGGCGGCCGTTCTGGTGGCAAAGGTGAAGGAGTGGCTGGGCAAGGGCTTACAGCGCATTGGCGACCTGGCCTACAAACGACTCGCCGGCAGCTTCCTGTTACGGAGAACCGCGCTGCGCCGGTACGTGGGCGAGCTGATAAAGCGGCATTCCACCTTCGCGGTGTCCTTTCAGCCTCACGAGTCGGCGCTGCGCATGAACATGGCTTCGGTGTACGTGCCACTGCGTGGCACAGCAGCGACTCCGGCCACCCATGGGGAACTTGCCACGTCCGTCCGGGCCGAACGGCACAGCGTCGTACTCGGCCTGCCGGGTGCGGGCAAGACGATGCTCCTGCGCCACGAGGTGCTGGACTGGGCCCTCAGGCACTCGAAGGACGCGTCCGCGCGGGACAACTCGGACGCGTCCCCTTCCGTCTCTTCCGCGTGGGCGCGTCGCCGCTCAGCCGGCCGACGCGTGGCCCGCAGGCCCGGGGGCAGCGCGAAGAAGCCGACCGAGATTCCGGTTCTTCTGGAGCTGCATCGCCTCAATGGCAGCGAGATGGGCCTCGTTGAGCACATGGTCGACCATTTCGACCGGCACGAGTTCCCCAATGCCGCTCAGTGGGTCGACAGAGCCCTGGCGGAAGGCAATCTGGCTCTGTATTTCGACGGCCTCGACGAGGTGGCCACCGATCAGCGTGCGAAGGTGGTGGAACAGATCACGCGCCTCGCCGAGCGTCACAGCACCTGCCGCATTGTGGTGACTTGCCGAGTGGCCGTCTACGAGGGGGAGTTCGCCGAGCAATTCCACCAGACGCTCCGCGTCGACGACTTCGACGAGCACCTCATCCGCAGTTTCCTGCACGGCTGGCCCTGGGAAGCCGGAGCGGACAGGCCCACGACGGAGTCGGTCGCGGACACTGTCGACCATCTGCTCGGCGCCCTGCGGGCAGCGCCGGGGCTGATGCCCCTGGCACGCAACCCTCTCCTGCTCACCATGATCGCCTACCTGTACAGCCACGTGTACGCGGGAACCGACCAGGCCCTCCCGCACACCAGGGCCGAGTTCTACGAGCAGGTCACCGGCCACCTGCTCGGCAACAAACGCCGCTGGTCCCACTTTCCCCACCCGCTCAAGAATGCCGTTCTCGAGCATCTCGCGCTCGTGGCACAGGACATCCCGCCGGGCGGGCGCGACCGGCTCGCCCTGCCGGCGGACATCGTGCGCGAGCACGTCCGCACCGTCCTCACCAGCAAGAGACGCGACGTCGAGGATGCCGACGGCGTGCTGGACGAGATCGTGCAGCGCAGCGGGCTGCTGCTGGCCGTGGACAACGGTGCGCGGTATCAGTTCGCCCATCTGACCTTGCAGGAGTTCCTCGCGGCCCGCCTGCTCGCAAAGGACCCCGAGGGCCTGCTGGCTCGCTATCACAGCGATCCCCCGACGTGGCGGGAGACCGTGCGCCTGTGGTGCGGTGTCGGGGAACACGACTGCACAGGCGTGATCCGCGCGATCTTCTCCGTCGACCCCGTACTGGCGTTCGCATGTCTCTCCGACGCGCACACTGTGGCCGACGATCTCACCTCCGAGATCCTCGATCACTTCCGGGGGCGATTTCTCAGGGACGAGGGAGTGGACAGCGACGTCGCCACGGCCTTCGGGATCGTCGCCGCCGACCGCAGGCCCATGGGGTCGGAACTCTTCGAGTTCCTGCGTGTCCAGGCGTGCGCGCCCGGCTCCTCCCG
The DNA here is from genome assembly GCA_000470535.1 of Streptomyces sp. AW19M42. GTDB lineage: Bacteria > Actinomycetota > Actinomycetes > Streptomycetales > Streptomycetaceae > Streptomyces. Next base: position 10,146 of record CBRG010000270.1, on the reverse strand, counting down.
GTGGGCGATCCAGGCACTCGGCGCCACCAACACCGCCAAGGCGGCGGGCGTCCTCACCTCACTCCTGCCGTCGCGCCCCGTCGAGGCCTCGCAGGCCATCTCGCAGATGGGCGACGTGGCCGTTCCCGCCCTGTCCCTGGCAGTCGCGGACGGCGTGACCGGGGCACCGGACATTCTGTGGTCGATCAGGACCCCACGGGCGGCGGTGGCCCTGTCGACGTGCATCTGGGGCGAGGGCGAGCAAGCCGTGGAATGCGCGACCCTGCTCGCGAACCTACTGGCAGTGCCCGAGATCGAGGAGGAGTTGAGATCCGCGCCGGTCCCCTCGGACGGTGTCCACCTGGCATGGGTGTGGCAGCCCCACGCGCGGGACGCGGACGACTCCCTGATCCGCATCGCGGGACGCGTTGCCCTGCTGCTGGGGACCGCCGTCTCTCCCGAGAGGCGATCCCGGAGGCCGGAACCGGACCCGCGCATCTCCTTGGCCCTGTGCGTGACCCATGATTGGGAGTCCTCGGACTTCGGTGAAGCACTGAACCGGTCCTTCACCGACGGACACCTCGCGGCCGAGCTTGCGTCCTTCAGTTCCCCCAACCGCAGACGTTCCACGACCGCGGAGACACAGGATCAGTTCGACATGTGGCAGCTGACCAACCATCTCGAGGACCAAGTGCGGAGCGAAGGAAGCCGCGGTGAGAACACTGAGCTGTCTCAACAGCAACGACGTGCTCTGTTCGACCTGGGCAAGCGAGCACTGCTCGCGGCTGGATTGTCGGAGCGGCGGATCGGTCTCCTCAGCGCGATTCCGGAGACGCTCCGGACAAGGACTCTGCTCCTCCTGGCTCAGGACGACCGGATCACGCCTGAGCAGTGGGGCTAGATGCACGAAGAGCCACGCAACGCCGGATACTCCTTCGACGGCTCATGGCATTACCGGGTCCTGCTGATGCTCGCGGCACTGCTGTCGACAGCGGCTGCCACCCGCGCCGCATTCGGCCTTTTCGGTCAGGAGCCGTGGGGGCCTCCGTGGCTCAATGTGGCAATCCTGGCGCAGATCATCATCGGCTGGGTGATCCTCGTACGGGCGGGCGTGCTCACCGACAGCAACTCTCTCCTGCTCTTCGGGCTGATCCCTGTCCCGGTGGCCATCATCGAACTGAGTGACCGGGACTTCGACATCGACCTTTGGCTCATGGTCGCCACCTCTGGCCTTCTGCCTGCGGTCGCCCTCTTCTCATTCGTCACCTGCATGAATCCGTACGGCGTCCTGGCTGCCGTGGTCGCCGCCACGGCGCTGCTGGCGCTGGTGACCGCTCTGATCTGGCGAGGGAGTTATCTGGGGAAGCGCGCGTACCGGGCCGCCCATCCCGTTCGGCAACTCCTTGCCTGGCAGCCGACCGCCTGACGACCTCCGGCGTACCGCGGTACGCGCCCAGCCGGGCGCGTGAGGGGCCGGCCGGCGTGTCGCCGGCCGCCCCGAGCCGGAGCTGACGTCGCTCTCCCGGACACGCGAAAGCCCGGCCGTGCGACGGTCGGGTGGGCCGCCGCCCTGCCGGGCCCGCGTGCTGCGGTGTGCCGTGGCTCAGGCCTCGGGAGCGTCCTGCTCCGCGCCTTCCGCCTGCTCCTCGGCCGGGGTCAGGCCGAGGCGCTCAAGGAGCCACTTGTCGAACTCGATCGAGGCCCGCACCCAGCTGACCGTCGAGGAGACGAAGTGCTCCAGGCTGACGCCGGTGCCGATGAGCATCTGCGCCTCACCGATCAGGCGGACCGAGGTGGCGGTGTCCTCGGCGCCCTCCTCGGGCTCGTGCGTGTGCGTGTAGACCTTGGGCCACAGGGTGCGGCGGTTCCAGTCGTCGATCGCGTCGAGCAGGACCGGGCGCTGGTCCGTCTCGTGCGGGCGGTCGTAGAACGTACGGACCGAGAAGACCTGCTGCTCGCCCTCACCACGGAACATGAAGTACGTGCGGAAGTCCTCCCACGGCGCCGCGAGGTCGCCCTCGTCGTCGACGACGTACTTCAGCTCCATCTGCTCCAGGAGCTGCTTGACGAGGTCCTGGTCAGGGACGACGGGGCCCTCCGGTCCTGCCGCCTGCGGTTCGGGCTGGCCCCCGAAGTTAGGAATCGAGGACGGATCGATGCTCACCGTAATTTCCCTTCGTGCGGTTGGCTGCCATCCTCTCCCATGCCGGGCGGGGCATGGCAAGCGGGAACGGCCCCGATCCGCCACAAGCTGATATCCAGCCGGTGCGGGCCGGGGCCGCCGGTCGCCTCGCCGGTGGGAGGGTCAGGTCGCCGCGCCGACGGCCAGCCCGTCACCGTCCCGGTCCACCAGGACCGTGTCGCCGTCCGTGACCTCGCCCGAGAGGATCTCCTTCGCGAGCCGGTCACCGATCGCCGTCTGGATGAGCCGGCGCAGCGGCCGGGCACCGTACGCCGGGTCGTTGCCCTCCTCCGCCAGCCAGGCCAGAGCCGCCGGGGTGACGTCGAGGATCAGCCGGCGGTCGGCCAGCCGCTTGGCGAGGCGGTCGATCTGGAGCCCCGCGATATGGGCCAGCTCATCACCGGACAGCGCGGAGAAGACCACCAGATCGTCCAGCCGGTTCAGGAACTCCGGCTTGAAGGAGGCCCGCACCACGTCCAGGACCTGCTTCTTCTTCTCCTCCGGCTTGGTCAGCGGGTCGACCAGGTACTGGCTGCCGAGGTTGGAGGTGAGGATCAGGATGGTGTTGCGGAAATCCACCGTCCGGCCCTGTCCGTCGGTGAGCCGCCCGTCATCCAGGACCTGGAGCAGGATGTCGAAGACCTCGGGGTGGGCCTTCTCGACCTCGTCCAGCAGGACGACGCTGTACGGGCGGCGGCGGACCGCCTCGGTGAGCTGGCCGCCCTCCTCGTAGCCGACGTAGCCGGGCGGGGCACCGACCAGCCGGGCCACGCTGTGCTTCTCGCCGTACTCGCTCATGTCGATGCGGACCATGGCCCGCTCGTCGTCGAAGAGGAAGTCCGCGAGGGCCTTGGCCAGCTCCGTCTTGCCGACGCCGGTCGGGCCGAGGAAGAGGAAAGAGCCGGTGGGCCGGTCGGGGTCCGCGATTCCGGCCCGGGTGCGGCGTACCGCGTCCGAGACGGCCTGCACGGCCTCCGTCTGCCCGATGAGGCGCCTGCCCAGCTCCTCCTCCATGCGCAGCAGCTTCTGGGTCTCGCCCTCCAGCAGCCGTCCGGCCGGGATGCCGGTCCAGGCGCCGACGACATCAGCGATGTCGTCCGGGCCGACCTCCTCCTTGACCAGCGTCTCCTTGGGCTCCTTCGCGGCCTCCTGCTCGGCCTGCGCGGCCTCGGCCAGCTCTCGCTCAAGGCCCGGGATCTCCCCGTACAGCAGCTTGGATGCGGTGTCGAAGTCGCCGTCGCGCTGGGCGCGTTCGGCCTGTCCGCGCAGCTCGTCGAGGCGCTCCTTCAGCTCACCGACCCGGTTGAGGCCCTGCTTCTCCTTCTCCCAGCGGGCGTTGAGCCCGCGCAGCTCCTCCTCCTTGTCGGCGAGATCGCGGCGGAGCTTCTCCAGGCGCTGCTTGGACGCGGCGTCCGTCTCGTTCTTGAGGGCCAGCTCCTCCATGTGCAACCGGTCGACGGCGCGCTGGAGTTCGTCGATCTCGACGGGCGAGGAGTCGATCTCCATGCGCAGCCGGGAGGCGGCCTCGTCGACGAGGTCGATGGCCTTGTCGGGGAGGAAGCGCGAGGTGATGTAGCGGTCGGACAGGGTCGCGGCCGCGACCAGCGAGGAGTCCGCGATCTGCACCTTGTGGTGGGCCTCGTAGCGGCCCTTGAGCCCGCGCAGGATCGCGATGGTGTCCTCGACGGACGGCTCCGCCACCAGCACCTGCTGGAAGCGGCGCTCCAGGGCCGGGTCCTTCTCGATCCGCTCGCGGTACTCGTCGAGCGTGGTGGCACCGACCATCCGCAGCTCGCCGCGGGCCAGCATGGGCTTGAGCATGTTGCCCGCGTCCATGGCGGATTCGCCGCCCGCACCGGCGCCGACGACGGTGTGCAGCTCGTCGATGAACGTGATGATCTGGCCGCCGCTCTCCTTGATCTCGGAGAGGACGGTCTTCAGCCGCTCCTCGAACTCGCCGCGGTACTTCGCGCCCGCGACCATCGCGCCGAGGTCCAGCGAGACGAGCCGCTTGTTCTTGAGGGACTCGGGGACGTCGCCCTTGACGATGCGCTGGGCGAGCCCCTCGACGACGGCGGTCTTGCCGACGCCGGGCTCACCGATGAGCACGGGGTTGTTCTTGGTGCGGCGCGAGAGCACCTGGACGACGCGGCGGATCTCCTGGTCCCGGCCGATGACCGGGTCGAGCTTGCCCTCACGGGCGGCCGCGGTGAAGTCCGTACCGAATTTCTCCAGGGCCTTGTACTGGCCCTCCGGGTCGGGTGTGGTCACCCGGCGCCCTCCCCTGCTCTTCTCGAACGCGTCCAGCAGCTTCTTCGCGCCGGCCCCCTGCCCGTCGAGGATCTCACCGGCGCGGCCGCCCCGGGCCGCGATCCCGATCAGCAGGTGCTCGGTGGAGATGTAGTCGTCGCCCAGCTCCTTGGCCCGCTGCGCCGCGTCGGAGATCACCGCGAGCAGCTCGCGGTTGGGCTGCGGGGGTGCGACGGTCGAACCGGTCACGCTGGGCAGTGCGGCCAGCAGCCGCTCCGTCTCGGCCCGAACGGCGACCTGGTCCGCCTCGACGGCGGCCAGCAGATCGACGAGATTCTCGTTGTCCTCCCCCGCGAGCAGCGCGAGCAGCAGATGCCCCGGGGTCAGATCGGGGTGCCCGTCCTTCACGGCCCTGCTGGTGGCCGCGTTGATGGCGTCCCGGCTCCTGTTGGTCAGCTCGGCGTCCACGTGCGCTCTCTCCTCCTTGCGACGACTGGCCCGTACTCACTTCTGACACGATCAACGTGCACAAAATTGAGTCTATTCCACTCAAGCCCACATCGGGACCGCCCCGCACCTTTGCGACCTCCCCGACCTCTGCGCGCTGCCGCACGCCTCATGACCGAGTGAACCGGCCCACCGGCCCACCCGCCACCGCAGAGCGGCGCCGGGCTGCCTACGCTGGCCCCATGGCAGTCGACGTACGCAACCCCGGCCCCGAGTACCTCGCCTTCTGGCGCGAGCCCCACGTGTGCACCCTCACGACGCTCCGTCCCGACGGCACCCCGCACGTGGTCCCGGTGTGCGTGACGTACGACCCCGAGGCCGGCCTCGCCCGCATCATCACCGGCAGGCACAGCCGCAAGGTCGCCCACATCCTGGCCGCGGGGCCGGACGGCGCACGGGTCGCGGTCTGCCAGCTGGAAGGGCGCCGCTGGGCGACCCTGGAGGGCGTCGCCAGGGTGCGCACGGAGCAGGACAGGGTCGAGGACGCGGTACGCCGCAAGACGGCCCGCTACGGGCGCGCGCCGAAGCCCAACCCGGACCGCGTCGCCATCGAGATCACCCTGGACCGGGCGCTCGGCCGCGGCTGACCGGGGCACTCCCGTCCCACCGGACGGGCACAGCACAACGGCGTCACCGTGTTCAGGTCACGGTGACGCCGTTGTGTGGGGGAGTGTCTGAGCGACGTGGAACGACGGGGGATCGCTCAGGCACTGCGGGGGGTGGCGGAGATGGCTTCAGGCTCGAACAGCTGGTGGTCACGCTGTGCGAGGTTCACAAAAATCATGTCGTACCGAATGGCGCAGCGCACCGGCTGCGGCGCCCCGCGCGGCTTGCGGAGACAGCGGTAGGCGCGAACCTCCCCGTCGTCCTCACGAGCGACGACGACCGGGTCGCCGAACAGAGTGACCATCAACGAATCACCACGGTGGGGGAGTGCCGTGACGAGGTCGATGAAATGCCACCCTGAGCGGTAGGCGGTTGCCATTTCGCGCCTGAAGGTCCGGTCGTCCGGCGGGGTGGTCATGTCACGCGCCCGCGGCAGGGGACGCGTTGCCCCACGTGATGTCATTTCCCCAGGTGATGTCACCGTTGCTGAGGTCCTCGTTGGCGCCGCGCGGTGCAACCGGCCACGTGATGTCCACGGGCGCGGGGGCTGCTACGACGTCACTCGCCACGGTGGCCGGCGCGTTCTGCCAAGTAATGTCAGTGGCACCCAGTACGCCGTAGGCCAAAGCCCCCGCAAACGCAGTGGCAAGCACCGAGCGAAGCATTCGCTTATACATTTCGGCTTCGTCCTCACTTGATGGGTCATCTCCCCCGCACGTAAGACGATGTCTCACCCAAGGACTCGAACACCACTGGGTCGATGCATCATGTTCCTGCTGGTTCAAGAACATGGGGGGTGGAGATATGGCCACAAATGAAGCGAATCCGGGACATCCTCATGGGATCACCGAACTGTGCGACGCGGGACAGCTCCTTTACGCCAGTGCGCTGCGTACCGGACGTATACCTCGCTCAGAGGTCGCGCCCGCCCCGTGCCTGATGGAGTTCGCTCTCCTCCACCCGGACCCCGACGACCCCGAGTGGCTCCGCCCCGTGCCTCCGTCGGCCGCACTCGCGCAGCGGCTCCACCCCATCGAGCGGGAGATCCAGGACCGCCGCCGACGCTCCCTCGAACTGGCCGAATCCTTCGAACCGTTCATGGTCATCAGCGCCCAGGACCCGCCGACCACGCACGCCATCACCGTGCTGGAGGGCTCGGCCAGAATCAATGCCGCCATCGATGTCGCGACGGCCGAGTGCACCAAGGAGGTCCTCACGGTCCAGCCGGGCGGCTGGCGCAGCGAGCTCATCCTCAGCAAGGGCGTGGAACGCGGCCAGGCCGTGATCGACCGCGGCGTCAGCATCCGCACGCTGTACCAGCACACGGTCCGCCACCATCACGGGACGTACGCCTACGCCGAGCGGCTGGCGGAGGGCAAGGTCGAGATCCGCACCCTTGAGGAACTCGTCGAGCGCATGCTCGTCTTCGATCACACCGTGGCCTTCATCCCGGCCCAGGAGGACGCGGAAGTCGCGCTGGAACTGCGCCACCCCGGTCTGGTCGCGTACCTCACCAGAGTCTTCGAGCAACTCTGGCAGCGAGCCACTCCACTGCTGGAGGACGTCCGGTACGACCCCACACCCGAAGGCATCAGCGGTGTGCAGCTCTCCATCGCCCAACTCCTCGTAGAGGGACACGTCGACGACTCGATAGCCCGCCGCCTCGGCATGAACGTACGCACGTGCCGGACCCATATCGCCAAACTGAACGCCGCTCTCGGCAGCAAGAGCCGGACTCAACTCGGCTATCTGATCGCCCGGTCAGGAATCCTGGAACAGGAGACCTGACCGGCGCCCGCGAGATCCCCGCCCCCGGGCCGATGCGCGAACGCCCCCACACTGCCCCGGCGGCTACGCTGCCGCCACCGTCATCTTGTTGCACTGCAAAGAATGAGGGGGTCCAGATGGGAACGGAACCGGGCATAACAAGCCACTCACACAGCAGCACCGAGCTGTGTGAGCCGGCGGTCCGGCTCTACTCCGAGGCCCTGAGTCACGGATGCGTCCCACGGGCCGACATCGCCCCGGCCCCCTGCCTCATCGAGATGGCGCTGCTCCACCCCGACCCGTCCGACCCGACGATGATGCGCCCCGTCCCCCCGTCGGCGGCCCTGGCACGCCTGCTCCAGCCCATCACGCGCGACATCTACGCACAGGTGCGGCGCAGCGCGGCCCTGGTCGATTCCCTGGCGCCCCTGGCAGGCATCGCGAGCGAGGACCCGAACCTCTCCATCACCGTGCTCGAAGGCAAGGGCCTGATCGGCTCCGCTCTCGAGGAAGCGGCGATCAGCGCGGAAACGGAGGTCCTGACGGCCCAGCCGGGCGGCCACCGTTCGCCGGAACAGATCCAGCAGGGGCTGGCCAACGGCCTGTCGGCGGTCGGCAGAGGAGCCCGGCTCCGCCACATCTACCAGCACCCGGCCCGCTACAGCTCCCCCGTCAGGAACTACCTGGAGCAGATGCCGCCGGACCAGGTGCAGGTCAGGACGATGGAGCAGACCATCGACCGGCTCATCATCTTCGACCACACCGTGGCCTTCATCCCGGCGACGGCCGACCGCACGGTGGCCCTGCAGATCCGGCATCCGGCGCTGGTCCGCTATCTGGTGCAGGTGTACGAGGTGCTGTGGGCGCAGGCCACCCCGATCACCGAGCAGTTGCAGACGGCGGCGCCCGGCACCCCGGTCACCGCCGTCCAGCAGAGCATCGCCCGCCTCCTGGTCGAGGGAAACCAGGACGAGTCGGTGGCCCGCACCCTCGGCATCAGCGTCCGCACCTGCCGCGCCCACATCTCCAAGCTCATGCAGACCCTCGACGCCACCAGCCGCACGCACCTCGGCGCGCTCCTCGTCCGCTCCGGCATCGTCGAGCCACAGCCGGTACGACACGGGCCCGCCGCCCCGCGGAAGCGGGACGACGGGCCTCGGTGAAGCTCGGCAGGAGGGAGGGCTAGTCCTTGGGCCGCTTGGGCCGCCAGACCACCAGTGCGCTGGTGTGCTGCACGTCCTGGTACGGCACCAGATCGCGCCGGTAGGAGGCGTGCACCTGGGCCTCGCGCTGCTGGAGCGCCGCATCCGCCCCGTCCACGGCCGCCGCGAGCTCGGCGATCCGCTGCTGGAGCGCGGCGACCTGGTTCTCCAGCTCGATGATGCGCTTGATGCCGGCCAGGTTGATGCCCTCGTCCTGCGACAGCTGCTGCACGGTGCGCAGCAGCTCGATGTCACGGGCCGAGTAGCGCCTGCCGCGCCCGGCCGTGCGGTCGGGCGAGACCAGGCCGAGGCGGTCGTACTGGCGCAGCGTCTGGGGGTGCAGTCCCGAGAGCTGGGCCGCGATCGAGATCACGTACACCGGGGACTCATCGGTCAGCTGGTACGGATTACGTCGGCGGCCGTCCATCTCAAGCTCCCTTCGCTGCCTGGAACAGCTCCGCCCGCGGGTCCTGGTCCGCGGTGGCCTTGCGATAGGCCTCCAGGGCGTCCCGGGCGTCCGTGCCCAGGTCCGTGGGGACCACCACCTCCACGGTGACCAGCAGGTCGCCACGGCTGCCGTCCTTGCGCACCGCGCCCTTGCCGCGGGCGCGCATGGTGCGCCCGTTGGGCGTGCCGGCCGGCAGCTTCAGGGTGACCGGAGGTCCGCCGAGGGTGGGCACCTTCACCTCGCCGCCGAGCGCCGCCTCGGTGAAGGTGACGGGCACGGTGACCGTGAGGTTGTCGCCCTTGCGGCCGAAGACCGGGTGGGCGTCGACGTGGACGATGACGTAGAGGTCGCCGGCCGGTCCGCCGCGCTCGCCCGGGCTGCCCTTGCCGCGCAGCCGGATCCGCTGGCCGTCGGAGACGCCCGCCGGGATCCGCACCTGCATGGTGCGGGACGACTTCGCGCGGCCGCTGCCCTTGCAGACGTCGCAGGGGTCCTGGGCGATGAGGCCCCGGCCCTTGCAGTCCACACAGGGATCGGTGAGCGAGAACCCGCCGCCGGTGCCGCGCGAGACCTGTCCGGTGCCGACGCAGGTCGGGCAGACCCTGGGGGTGCCGTTCTTGTCGCCGGTGCCGGAGCACGCCTTGCAGGGCGCCTGGCTGGACATCCGCAGCGGGACCGTGGCCCCGTCGACCGCCTCGGTGAAACTGAGCGTCACCTCGGACTCGATGTCCTGGCCGCGGCGCGGCTGCACCCGGGTGCCGGTGGAGCCGCCCCGGTTGAAGAGGCCGCCGAACACGTCGCCCAGGCCGCCGCCACCGCCGCCGAAGCCGCCGGCTCCGCCGCCCTGTCCGCCGCCCGGGGTGCCTCCGAAGAGGTCGCCCAGGTCGAAGTTGAAGTTGCCGCCACCGCTGCCGGGTCCAGGGCGGAAACCGCCGTTGCCGAAGAGGGCGCGGGCCTCGTCGTACTCCTTGCGCTTCTTCGTGTCACCGAGGATGTCGTTGGCCTCGGAGATCTCCTTGAAGCGCTCCTCCGCCTTGTTGTCACCCTTGTTGGCGTCCGGGTGGAACTCGCGGGCGAGCTTCCGGTACGCCTTCTTGATCTCGGCGTCCGTGGCGTCCTTCGGGACGCCGAGAACCTTGTAGTAGTCCTTCTCGACGAAGTCCTTCGTACTCATCGACGTCCCTCCTTCCGGACGACCGGCCCGG
>CBRG010000269.1 GCA_000470535.1 Streptomyces sp. AW19M42 | reverse complement strand
CCGCCGGGCGGGCCGGGTGTGGTGTGCCGCTTCCACTACTCCGGCGACACGCCCTGACCCACGCGGGTCAGCAGTCGCCGATGTAGTCCGGCGCGTGCAGCACACCACGGGCGGGCCCCGGCCCTCGCGCACCTTCGCGAGAACCAGCTCGAAGGCCGGCGCTCCCGAGGACCTCGCGGGCCGACGACTTCGGCGGCGCCGGCTCGGTGGGGACCTGGTCGTAGTCGACGCCGTCGACCGGCCGCACGTGCTCGGGCGGCCACTGCCTCGTACTGTTTCGGGCGATCTGCCCCGGGGCGAGCCGGGTCGATGGACGACGCGCAAGTGTGGGGCGGGAGCGACGCGCTACGACATGCTGCTGTAGTCCTGCGGCGCCTTGCGCAGGATCGCGACCATTTGTTTCTGGGCGAGCGAGCGGTGCACCGGAGCGGAACAGCTGGCGATCTTCTGGAACAGGACTTCGGCCGGGATCGGGGGAAGAGGTCGGCCGTGATCGCTCAGATCTTTAGTACGGCGTCGTCGAACTTCTCCCGGAGATGGTCCGAGCGCCGCTTGGCCTGCCACCATCGCTCGTGCAGGGCCTCTCTCCCGGCAGAGGCCTGGCCTGCCTCCCGAAGGATGTCGACTTCTTCAAGAAGTGACTGGTGGGCATCGCGGGCCGCGACTCCCAGGGCCTGGTCTTCCTGGCGGATGCGTCGTGTTGTCCGGTCGACAGCCTTGAGAGCAGTGTGCACGGCGTTCCACGACTCCTCCGTTAACCCCACCCTTGCTTCCTCAATCTCTGGCGGAGGGTCGTAAGGGTCGTAACCAGAGCCGGTTCGCGGTCAGGGCGAGCATGGGCATCCAGGCGAGGAGGTCGAGTGCGAGGGAGACGATCTCCAGCCAGATCTGGTTCCGTGCGGTGTCGTGCAGGGGCAGGTTGCGCAGGCCGGTGTCGCGGGCGTTTCGTATGCGGTCCTCGCAGCGGGCCCGCCGTCGGTGTCGCAGTTCGAGGTTGGCGAGCTGGCCGCCTTTGGTGTTCGTCGCGAAGCAGGTCAGCCGTAGTCCGTCGAGATCGGTGAAGCGCAACTGGGCGCCGGGGTGCGGCCGTTCCTTGCGGACGATCAGCCGCATGCCCTTGGGCCACGTGCTCAGGTCGGGCATGTCGGTGATCTCCGCGACCCAGGCGCCGGGCCGCTCGGTGCCGTCGGAGTCGGAGGCCGGTGTCCACGCCTTCTTCGGGATCTTCAGGACGGCCTGGTGGATGGCGTCTGTGATGGTCATGCCGACGGAATACGACAGCCACCGGCCCGGTTTGGAGAGCCAGTCGAGGAAGGCGTGGGTGCCGCCGGCGGAGTCGGTGCGGATCAGTGTCTGACGGCCCCGCCGCAGGTGTTTGGGCAGTTGGGCCAGGGCGAACCCAGCGGTGGCGATGTGATCGCTCGCGGTGTTGGAGCCTGTGTTGCCGGGCCGCAGCAACGTGGCCACCGGCTCTCCGGCACCGTCCTGGCCGTGGTCGACGAATGCGACGAGCGGGTGATGGCCGAAGGTCTTCTTTCCAGGTCGCGGTGGCGTCCTGCTTCTCGGAGTGCGCAAGGACGAGCACGCCGTCGATGTCCACGATCACCGAGCCGTCGGCGGCCGGACCGTTCGCCCCGGCCAGTTCCCAGACGTGCGAGCGTACTTCGGCCCGCGCCGACCGGATCGCGGTGAGCGCCTTCGGTCCGGCTGCGGCAAGGGAGCCGATGAGCCGTGAAACCGTCGGGTCGGATGCCACCGGGCCGAACACGGACGGCTCGGCCCGCAGCATGGCGACATCGGCGAGGCAATCCCGCCCAGGGCCGCAGCGAGTGCGACATCCAGCAGGACCTTGCCCGGATCGTGCACTGCCCGCGGTTTGCGCCACGGCGCCAACGCCGTCGATATCGCGGTGTCCAGGCCCAACTTGAGGACGGTCTCGACCAGCAGCACTGCCCCGGCCTGCTCCGCGTCCTTCCCGCGCAGCTTCGCCATGTGCTGGCCGACCGGCGCTATCGCTTCGCCTCGCTCCACGCCGCGCCTGACGCGGCGCAAGGTGCCCATAGCCCGCCGGTAGGACCGCAGCGCGGCGACGGCCTGGTATGTGGGAGAGCGGGAGCCGGCGGAGTTTGGCCGATTTCAGGTAACGGGGTCGACGACCGCGGCATCATTTGCTGATATCTCATGTGGATGAAGGGCTGTCTGTTGTGCTGATCTACGCTTTCCGTGATGCCCGCGGCACCTGGCATGGAGACCCTGACGCCGTCATTCGAGAGCACCAGCCAGGCCGTGGTCCGCTCACCCTTCCCTCTACCGCCCCAGGCCGAGACCCTGGTGCGTTCGATGGTCAACAGGTTGAGGTTTTGTACGCGGTGTGTGATTTGGAGGCCAGCCAGACAAGTTACAGACTCGATGACGGTGAGGCCTTTCTGGCTACCTGGCACGTCCACGAACTGTTGTCTCCGGCTTACCACCATGTGTCCGCGGCCCCTGATGCACTACGAAACCCAGCAACCGTGAGGCTTGAGATCGGCGGTTCGCACCGCCGCTGCAGCTTGCAAGCCGACCTCCTGGAAGAGGGACGGGTTGAGATCGCTGTCGTCGTCTGCACTGCTGAGGGAGTCATCCGCGGCGAACTGACTGGAGAGCTGGACACATGCGACCTCGGCGAAGTCGGCCGTCTTATCGCCTCCACTCCTATCGCCTCCGCTCCCATCGCGTCTGCTCCCTTCGCCTCGGCTGTGAAGATCACTTCGTCTGCGGCTTCGTCGGCCCGCGCCAAAGTCTCCAGCCACGGGCAGGCCTGGACTCCCGAAGCCGTCACCTACCTTGAAGAGCACTACCGAGCGGGTAAGGGACCAGAGCGTCTGGCGGAGGAACTCGGGCGCAGTGAGAAATCCATCCGCTGGAAGCTGTACGGCCTCAAACTCGCGCCCTACCCCAGCGATCTCGTGCCCGATCCGCGCCCTGTGGATGAGCCGGAAACGCCCAAGGCGTACACAGTGGAGGCGAAGCGACAGCTGTACCCCAACGCATACAAGCCTTGGGAGCCTGAAGACGAACAGCGGCTTGCCAAGCGCTGCGCCCAAGGTGCCTCTTTGCCGGTGTTGGCACAAGAATTTGGCCGCAATGAAGGCGCCATTGCCTCGCGGCTACTGAAGATCGAAGCGGAAGGTCCGGCAGCCGAGGACGCCTGGGAGTACGGCGGATAAGGCGACGTCACACTGCCATGGAGTTGGTCGAGTGGATGGCCGCGTTTCGCCTGCGGCGTTCCCAGGTGTCTTGTTCCGGGCTCGCAGTGCCGGTTCTCTCTGGTGTGGATGCCGGTCCCAGGCTTGCGGGCCCGCCGCAGAGGGGACCCCGCCGCAGAGGGGACCGGCCTCCGCGCTCCGACCGAGCCCCCGCCCGGATATCAACTCTCCGCGCCCTGTGAGCTACCGTCCCGGAGGTGTGGAGCACGCTGCGCGGCTACCCTTCATCGACCCGGAGTCCGACTACTTCTGCTGCTGGTACTGCCCGGCCTTGCGGCTCCCGCGCGAGGGGTTCCTGGTTGCCGACCGATCGTGCCTGCAGTTCCCGGCGCAGCGCGGCCAACTGGTCGCGGGGGTCGGCCGCCGCCTCGCCCCGCGTGATGATCACGGCACCGGCTTCCGCGGCGTTCCCGGTTCCCGCAGACGCGCTCGCGGGGTTCTCGGACGCGGCCGACACCGGGGTGCCCAGGAGCGACGGGGAACAGCTCGTCGAACCACTCCTTGTCGGCGACGAAACGGGTGGGCCGGCCCTCGGTATCCGGCGCGATCACCATTCCGGCGATAATCGCTGTCAGATCCTTCTCGGCCCAGTCCCGCTCGCCGTAACAGACCAGGGGCCTACCGTCGTCAGCCATCGAGCAACTGCGCGGAGCGCTGGTCGAGGCCGGGGAGGTGGACCTCGCCCGGACGACGTCGACGACCAGCTGACCTCACCCGCTCCGGGCCGGCATGGAGGCGGGTTGCGTTCAGTCGTCGACGGCCCCTCCCATCGGGCGACACCGGGGCGGGGCCGTCGCTTCTCGGGACCGTCCCTACCCCATCGCCGCGTAGTCGTGTGGGGCCTTGCGGAGGATCTCGATCATCTGGGCCTCGGTCAGCTTCTGGAATGCCACCGCGGACGAGTTCGCGACCTTCCGGAAGAGGACGTCAGAAGGGATCAGCGGAAGGCCGGCGAACGGGGGTGACGTTCCGGGGCCCAGCGCCCTCGCTGAACTCGTGGTGCAGCAACCACACCGTCGCGGCGAACAGGGGCCCGCGGTCTCGTGCTTGCTCCACAGACAGCGCAGCGTGTCGCCCCCCGAGTCCCGGTTGATGAAGCCCCAGACGTACGACATCTCGGCCGTCTTGCCCGGGTGCTTGGCATCGTTCAGGTAACGGACCCACTCGTTCAGGATGTCCCAGCGCAGTGCACCGACGATCACGCTCACCGGTGCTTCGCTCGGTCGTAAGTCGGAGACGGGCTCATCAGCGAAGGTCATCCGCCGACGGTAGCGAGAGAGACCACCGCCACGGCGCCCGCGCGGCAGCACGAACGAGCGCCTCCGCGACGCTCCCCTTGACGTTACTCTGGCCTTCCGGGGCACGACCGCAGGAGGGGCACATGGCGCACGAGGACTGGACCGTGGACCGGCTGCACGTAGCGCTGCCCCACTCGGCATCCCGGCAGCAGCTGCTCCAGGACGTCAACCTCACCCCGATCGAGGACCTGCCCGCCGTCCTCGACGGCTGGGCCTCGGCCGCCGAACAGCTCGAATCAGCCCGGCCCCGCATCGAGGCCGCCCGCGCACACATGAAGACGCGCGGCGCTCTCCCTGACGACCTGGAGACCAGGGACGTCACCGCCGACGTGCTCAGGGACGCCGAGCCACGCCAGGGCAACCGGGACGACCGCGGCCGGGGAGCGGCGTGACCTACCGGCTCCACTTCCCGACCGACGTCTTCGACACGTACAAGCAGCTCCCCGAACTCGCCCGGCGGGACCTCGCGCTCGCCTTGGTCGACGCCCAGCAGGATCCGCTCGCGTACTCGGAACCGTACGGGCAGGACGACGGCATCATCCGCACCGTTGCCCAGGGCCACGTCACCGCGGTGATCCTCCTCGGCCACGACACATCGACGATGACCGTTCTCACGATCGCGTACGCCGGCACGACCAACGCGTAGGCCGAGACCACCTGAACACCCGTCATGATGATCTGTGGGTTTTTGTCGGTGGTGGTTCGGCATGCTGATGTCAGTGGGTAAGTATTGGTCTCTCTCCTGGGGCGTTCACGAATGCCTCTGATCAGGCGGGACAGAAGCGGTTGAAGATCGCTTCCCAGCTGGCCGAAGATCGTTTCCCGCCAGCGCGGTGGCCGCTCGATATCGAGTGGAGCCAGAGCAGCAACGCAAGGCAGAGTGGGATGGTGAGTGAACTGTGGGCACATACCCTAACGTGGGCAGATGTCGATCCGGCTCGGCATCCCTTCGAGATGGACGCCGATGGGGCAGAGGAGTTGGCGGGCCTTGTCGTGCCCTTGCTGCCCACCGCTGAAGGCGCTCGCGAGAATCGCTGGCGTTCGTTGGATCCCGTCACCGAGTTCCTGGCGAGCCAGTACGGCCGGTGGGCCTGCGGATGGAACTGGTCGGTCGGTGAAGGTGACGTCGACGGAGGCGTCGTCGAAGTGTGGTGCTGTGTATCCGACTCCGTGACAACCCCGGATGCGACTGCCCCGTTGGTTGTTGAGGCCCTTCAGGAATGGCGTGGCTGGCTGGAGAACCTGGCGGAACGGTTCGCGGACCTGGCTCCGCCGGGGAACGGCCCGGTGACTTCGACGGACCGCTGGTACTGGGAGCGGGCGTGCACTCGCCTGGTCACCGTAGTGGCCGACCGGACCCAGGCCGAGAGTGGCTGGTACGGGCACTGCATGCAAGTCCTCGTTGGTTCCTCGCCTACAGCGGCGTCGACGAGAGCCAGGCCGAGGAGATCGTCGAGAACGCGGTCGGCGGCCGGTTCGGCAGTTGGATCGCACCTGATGTTCCCGTGGTCGACGCAGTGAGCTCGCGGTTGGCCAGAGGTGTGGGCGGCATCAGATGACTTCCGGGCCCGCCCAACCGAAGGACGGCCTCGCCGACTGGCTGCTCATCCGGCCGGAGATCTCCTGGCCATCCTGGCGCGGCGCATGCCTCGCCTCCGGAACGCCGGCCCGCGACAGCTTCCGAAGGTCCTTCAAGGCAATGCAAGGCGGACGGGACAGCGAGAGAATCGCGCGGGTCCTGGCCGCCCTCAACTTGGCCTTCGCCGACGCGGAGAAGGGCAGGCCACTGGCCTTCGCCCTGATGGCGAAGTGGCAGCGGATCGTGCTGGGCCAGAACCTCGTCAGCTTTCGCACGATGTCGGCCTTCGCGAAGGGCGGACGGGAGCGCTACGGCCTTGCGCCCGATACGCAGGCGCTGTTCGAGCACTGTCTGTCCGAGATCACTCAACCGGATCTGCCCCTCCCGTCACGTGCTGCCCGGGCCTACCTCGACATCCTGTTCTTCCATCCGTTTGAGGACGGCAACGCCCGCGCGGCCATGCTGGCATTGGCCTTCGTCCTGGCACGCGAAGGCGTCCTCCTCGACCAGGTTCACCCACTGCAGACCACACGCTGGGCCGACGACGCCGAAGGCGCGGCCGATCTGGCGGTGCTGCTCGGAATCCTGATCACTGCGGCGGAGCGGCGTCGGTCCCACGAGAGGCTGTCATGAACGAACGCGACGTTCTGCTCAACGAGCTTGCGCAAGGGCTGCGCCTGATGTCAGAGGGCATCGAATGGTTCGACGGCCTCGGCCAGGAAGATCAGTCCGAGGTTCTGCTGTTCCTGCGCCATCACTGCGTCCAGGCACGCGCCGTCGCCGAGGACTCGCCGGAAAGCATCCGCCGTGCCGGACTGCGCCCGACGCATACGCCCGCAGTGCTGATCTCACGAGGCCGGATCGACGAGCAACTGGGAAAGATCGCTGGCCTCGCACCCCTCGACGAACGCCGCAAGGCGTTCAAGCTGCTGGTCGCAGTGCTCTCGATCGCCGACGCGCGGCGCCGCGAGCGCTTCTGCTCCAACGGTTGCAGTCACTGGTGGCACAGACTGTCCGTCGTCTGACAACCCAGCGCCGTACCTGTGAAGGCCACTTCCCGGTTGAGCGTCCCTGAGAGCGGATCAGTCCCACCAGAAGCCCCAGTAATGGGTCCCGGTGATCCGCTCGGCGTATGAGGCCAGCGTGTACGGCCGGCTACCTTGCCAGATGTTCCCGTCAGGCCGTCACGGAGGACCTGCACCTTCTGCTCCCGCTTCTCTCCGACCCCGACCCCGAGGTCCGCTCCGTGACCGCCTACGTCCTGGCCGCGGCGACCGGCGAAATTTCACCCGTCTCCTCTGCATTGCAGTCCAGGCTGGCGAAGGAAGACGATGCGGTAGCCCGGGTGAGCCTGATCCTGGCGATCGCCCAACTCGCTCGCGAACACCAGGATGAACACGCTCCCAGGTGGGCCCGGGGCCTGTGGTCGCAACCCGCCCGGCCGCCCGAGGTCCGCATCGGCGCCGGCCTGGCCTGGCTGTGCCTGGTCACCGACCCCCGCCCCCGACGAGCTCCGCACCCTCCTCGGCACTCGTCAATACGACGACCTGCTCCAGCCAGTGCCATGGTTTACCTGGATCGACCCCACCGGCGTCGGGCTACACAGTTGCATCGACGAAATGCTCACGGCGAACACCCCCGAAACAGTGCTTGACGATCCTTGGGGTGAAGGGCCATCAAGCTGAGTGCGTTGTGGCAAACCGGATCTCGTTCGAGGTTTCCGGCGGCGGGTGATCGTCTGGACGGAGGTTCGGGTGCGGTCTCGAGCTTGAAAGAACGGGCTCCCTTCCAGCAACCCCAACATCGACGTCATCGCGCACCCCTCGACGATCAGGCGGAATCAAGACGCGGGATCTCTCCCTCCTCCGAGCGAAACCAATGCCTGACCAGCGGAATTCAGCGATCATGTTCGGTTGAGATACGGCTACTGAAGACAAGCCAGCGGTGGTGCGCCGATCTGTGGGGCGTTGCCTGATGTCATCGCACCAGCTCTCCTCATAGTTCGGCGTCGCCCCACTCCTTGACGACCACCTCGTCACCGACTGACAGCTTCCCCGGCGTGATCACGGAGAACTTCGCGCCGAACACTACGCCCCCGCTCGCCGCTCGCCGGTAGCCAGCGAGCGTGCGCAAGGGCTCCGGCCCCTGCCGCGCCCCAGCCCCCTGCGCAACCAGGGTGACGGCACAGCGCACCGCGAGCTTGGCATAGCCCAACTCGGCACCGCCGATGGTGATGCGGCGTGCGCGGTCCTCGGCGTGCGGCAGTGCCGTCCAGTCGCCCTCCCCCTCGCTCTCGTGACTGTCGTGGCTGTCGACGACGATGTTCGGGCGGAAGCGGTTCATCGACAGGGGTGGGGCACCTCGCTCGGCCATCCGCCGGTTGAGGAGGGCGAGGGAGGCGCGGGACAGCAGGTGCACGGCACTGCTGTCGGCATAGCCGGACGGGCCAGGGATCAGGCCATCGGCGATCCGGTCATGTTCCGGAGGCACACGGACCAGACGACTGGGGGTACCGAGGACCTCCGAGACCCAGGCGGCGACGTCGTCACCCTGGTCGATTCCCTGGAAGGCGGTGCCGAACAGATCGACGTCACGGCGTGGCGCGGACGTCGTCACATCGAGACGGACTGTGCCGTGACCTTCCATGCTGTCGTCAGACTCGAGTGTGAGCCGGGTGCCGTCGGCGCTGACGGCGGGCCGGATCAGCGCGAGGCGAGGGTGCCTGCGCTGCGTGCGGAAGATTCCGTCCTCGCTGATGACCATGAAGCTGCGGTCGTGCGCGAGGCCCGCCGGCGTCAGGAGCGCATCGCTCATGGACGTGCCGGCGCACCCCTTGACGGGATAGAAGATCAGATTCACAACGTTGGCCATGTGCCGCCCCCTTGAGCCCCAGGACTACCGGCGGGTTCCATCCCCCGAATCAGGATCGGATCCCGTATTCGACCACCATCACAGAGAAGCCCTGTGTCGTCGGTGGTAGGACCAGGCCACCGCTGCCAGGAGCGGGCCCCACAGCAGGAGTGGAGCGTAGGCGGCGACGAAGAGGGCTTCGCCGGCCGAGATGCCAGGATCCGGACTGGGGGAGGTCAGCAGTCCTCCGAAGAAGAGGACCCACCACAGGAAGGTGACCGCGAAAGCTCCCAGCGAAGCTGCGAGGACCGCGATCCTGTGGTCGACTGGGCGGCCTCCGAGAAACGGAATCCAGCGGGGCATCACTTCCCCCCAAGGCCGTACCAGGCCCAGCGTGAGGTAGGAGGCGACTTCCGCGACCGCACCGATCAGCAGTACGTAAGCCAGGCCGATCAGAGGGGAGTTGTGTGGGAAGGTGGCGAGAAACTCTTCTTGCTCCATCACCCCGACCGGCACCCCGAGCACGAGCGCGACGCGCCACACCCCGGAGGGGACGGTTGACCAGGCCGCGACACGCGCGGCACGCACGGCCCAGCGCGGAGGCGGCGGGACCGGCAGCACGCGGGATTCGGGCGGGGCGGGATCCGGCGGCGTCATGACGCGAGTCTCTCGCACCGCCGGGCCCGGCACGTCACCCTGCATGACGATCCGCCTCCACCGGCCGGGGGAGCACGGCCAGCAGCGCTGGGGTGACTGGTGGCTGCGGGGCCTGGCGTTGGAACAAAGGCGTTGAATGTGTCGGTGGGTGAGTGCGTTGTGGCAAAAAGGATCTCGTTCGAGGTTTCCGGCGGCGGGTGATCGTCTGGACGGAGGTTCGGGTGCGGTCTCGGGCATGAAAGAACGGGCTCCTTGGTAGTGACGCGGTTACGACACCAGCACGACCAAGGAAGCCCGTTGCTGTATCAGTTGAGCAGTTTCACTGTGCCTGCGTCCACCGCGGCCACCCCTGGGTGTGACTGCTGCGTGCACAGGTTCGGTTCGATTGCTCCGGGACAGCGGGTGCGGTGCTATCCCAGTGACATGACGGATACGGAGTGGGCCGAGGTCCGCTCCGTGATGCCGGTGCCGGCCTGGCTTCTGAAGCGGGGCGGACGCCCGGAGGCGTTCTGCCATCGCGAGATGCTCGACGCGGTGCGTTACCTCGTCGACAACGGTGTGAAGTGGACGGCTCTGCCGGTCGACTTCCCGTATTGGCGGGCGGTCTACGATTTGTTCCGCCGCTGGCGGGCCTGCGATTACGCGCGTGAACTCTACGAACGCCTGCGCCGCACGACGCGGGAACGCTCAGGGCGCAACGCCGAGCCCAGCGGGGGGATCATCGACAGCCAGTCGGTGGACGCCTCCGAAACCGTAGGTGAGGACAGCCGCGGATACGACGGCGGCAAGTCACGCGACGGCCGCAAGCGTCACATCCTGACCGATACCGAGGGGCTGCTCCTGGAGGTGACCGTGACCACGGCCGATGTGCACGACTCCAAGGCCGCCCCGGCGCTGCTGGAGGCATTCATGGAACAGCCGGGCCGGCTGCTGGAACTGGTGTGGGTCGACAGCGCCTACCAGGGTCCGGCGCTGTCGAAGGCGTTCGCCCGACACGGTGTCCGCGTCGAGGTCGTGCGGCGCTGTGACGGGCAACGCGGATTCGTCGTTCTGGCCCGCAGGTGGGTGGTGGAGCGCACGCTGAGCTGGCTCTCCCGCTCACGCCGCCTCAACCGCGACCACGAACGCCGCCCCGACCACCACCAGCAGATGGTGTGCTGGGCAGCCACGATCAAGCTGTCGCGGTGCCTGGCCGGCGATGCCCCGCGCTGGCCGGAGAAGCGTCCAGAGCGACGGCCCCGGGTGCGGGCATGAACCGTCCGTCCTTCGCCCGCACCAACCAGCCCCGCTTCTCCAGCACGTAGGCACGGTGACGAATCTTCTCCACTTCGTTCTTGATCTCCGCATCCCGGCCCACCGCCCGTGCCAGCTCCACCCCGTTCACCGGCCCCGAAGCGGCCACCACCGCGGCGAAATCCTCCCCGTACACACCGCTGAGCACCTCCTCACCCATGCCCGGCTCCCACACCGGCGGCCGCCCGCCATGCACCGGGCCTGAACCGTTCGCCCCCCAGCGGCAGCCACCTCACCACTTGACGGCACAGAAACCGGCGTAGTCACCGCGCTCTCTCGGTCAGCACCGACACGAGTTCTTCCCGCCCCACCCGGGCCCGCTCGACCCGCTCCCGCGCGGCATCCACTTCCACCTGAGCCTGCTCCAGGACCTCCGTCCACTCCAGCTCCTGCCTCGCCCTCGCCTCACGCCGTTCCATCAACCCCAGCACCGACGGCATCACAACCTCCTCGATCAACAACAGGCCGCCCGCTGTCTGCCCCTACCCCACAACGATCACGCCCCGCAGACGAAGAAGCCCCTGCTCATCGAACAGGGACTCCCTTTGCCACAACGCACTTACAGAACACTCCGCAAAACTCACCGAATCTCAGCTGCTGTAATGCCGACACTCCGGGCCGAAACGCCATCGCCAGCGAGGTGCTCGCCATCTCCACGAAGATCGGACACAGGGGCGAAGTGGGCAAGATCGGATACTCGGCCGGAGCCAGATCTTAGTTGGCAGAACCGCCTGGGGTTGCTGCGGCTGCGGTCTATCCGATCCCGCCCTGCGTTCCGGATAGACCAGTAAGCGGTGGCCAGCGCGACGCGGGCTGGCGGGGCGTGACACAAACACAGCTCCCGAACGCGAGCCGGCCCACATGTGCCAAAGTCCCGCCATGGACACAAGCGAGTACCTCGGAGACCCGCCCTCGGAAGCCATCGCGCAGATCATTGCGCCGGTGTTGACCGAATGGCATGCGCAACAGCTGGCAATCCCCGGCCAGCGCCTGGCGGCCAAAGTCGGCCTGCACCTGGCAACCATCCACCCGGCCCTCGAACGCGGAGCAGACCACATGCGTGCAGCTGTGAGGCCGGGGCTCGAGAACGTCATCGCCACGCTCGCACGGAATCACCGCGCACTCGACGGGGCCAGCGCGGCGCTTGCCGTTTATGGGGCCAGGATGGCCGAGGCCATCGCCGCTTCGAGGCTCGACCAGACCTGGCTGGACCGCATTGCGCTGGACCTGGGCACTGTCCCCGGCCCTGAGGAATCGCGGGGTGCGATCGTCGAGACTCTGGACCGCCTGTACGAGGCGGAGGAACAGGCTGACCTACAGGACTTCCCTCAGGTGCTGCCCGCCGAGATCGAGGAACAGGGCCATGCGTTCGTCACGGCGGAGGGCGGTGCATTGTCCGAGGCGGCGCAGCGGCGCTTGTTCATGTGGTGGGTGTACCTCGCGGTGGCTGCGGCGCTGGCCACTGCG
Source organism: Streptomyces sp. AW19M42 (assembly GCA_000470535.1). Lineage (GTDB taxonomy): Bacteria > Actinomycetota > Actinomycetes > Streptomycetales > Streptomycetaceae > Streptomyces. Next base: position 2,015 of record CBRG010000269.1, on the reverse strand, counting down.
TACATGCAGAACGAGGCGGTGAAGGAGGCGGTCGACACTTCGGCGGCCGTGACCCCGATCGCTGTCAGCGTGATGATGGCCGCAGGTGCGTCGTGGGACCGAAGCCGTAGACGTCCGGTGGGCGAAGAAGACGCAGGCGGTGACGGGGTGGGGGCCTAGCCTCACATCCTGCGGCCTCCCGCCCCACTACCTGGCGGTGTCGGCGGCCTCGGGGGCGTCGTCGTTGATGAGGTACCCCCGCATGGTTGACAGCAGGTCGGCCGCCTCCCGCAGGTGCCCGTGCGCCACCGCGGTCGCCTGCTGCGCGTTCAGCAGCGCACGCAACACCACGGACACCGGCTCGTTCGGGTCGCCACCGCCCGCCATCTGAATCATGTGCACTGTCCCCAGGTGCTGAATGGCGGCGGATATCTTCTCCAGAGTTCGGGGGAGCGGTTCAAGGAGCGTGGCAAAGCCATCAATCTTGGAGCAGGCGGTGCTGGGGGCGGCGCCAGTGGATTCGTTCTCACCGTCGAGGGTCTCCTGAATCGCGGCCCGGTCGTACGTGTCGGGCGGCCAGTCCACGGACAGTGTGATCGCTTTCTCTGGCTCGCCCCACTCTGGTTCGTCGTCCGTGGCGGGCCACCAGATCTCTGCGTGGTAGGCGCCGACGAGGACACCGTTGCGATACCCGTCGAAGTCACCAGGGCTCTCGGCAAAACCGATGTGGATGGGGCATCGTCGGGCAAGTGCTCAATCGTGGCACGGAGTTGCGCGGCAGTCCAGACTTGTGGGGCGTGATCAAAGGTGTCGGCCATGCGCACAGAATGCCGGAGTCGACCGACCGTCCGCAGAGAATGCAGCTGAGTCCCGGACCCGAAGGCCGTTGCGCAATGGGTCTCGGTCAGACGTTCCGGGCCCGGTTCTCCGCGCGGCTGAGCTGACTGGGCTCGGTGCGGGGCGCGGTCTGGGGGTGCCTTGTCCGGAGATCAGGCAAGGAGGATCGTCGAAGCAGCACAGGCAGAGGGGGCGTGGGATTTCGTTCGTGTGCGGTTGGTGCGGTACGACGTGCGTGGTGTGGGGGAAGCCAGCGGGGTTTTGGCGCTCTACACCCTGCCGGACGACTGGGACTGCTGGCTGTGCGACGGCAACAACACCACCCCGGATCCGCCGTGGACACCAGCCGGCTGACGGGAGTGTTCGGGGTGAGGGCAAACGGCAACGAGACCGTTCCACCCGGCCGGACCGCGGTCACATTGTGAGCAGGACCAGAGCCAACTCGAAGCCGGGCTCGCTCTTTGGGCGATCCGGCCAGTGTTGGAAGATTGAGGACACAACCTCCGCATCCTGATGGTCGACGTGCTCCTTCAACCAGTCCGCGGCCGGATGACGAAGTTCGAGAGGCCGGACACGGTCGTGATCCGGTGCGATGCCGCGGGGCGCGATGCTCGCGATGTCGAACGGGGAACCGGCGACGAGAACAGAGTTGATCTGGGCTCTGCGTCGGCAGTCGGACAGCTTCTCGGGCCCCCATTCAGCACTGTCGCAGCCGACGGGGGCAAGCACCGGTAAGCCTGAGTCGCTGACTTCGACCACCCAGCCCCGGTAGCCGCCAGGGTTTCCGAAGTAGTGGTGCTCGGCGTAGCTGAACCGGCGTGCTCCCAGCTCGGGCCGCGGACCAAAACCGTCGGGATCGAGGTCCGGAAGAGTTGCCAGCGGGGTCCTGCCGAGCGTGATCAGGCGATCCCCGATTGTTATGCGTGGGGCGGAAGAGCCGGCTCTTCTGCCTGTGCTCCCAGGCAGGCTCGCCGGAACAGATTCCGGACGTAGTCGTGACGCACGGACGGCGCCACTCGCCGGTACGCCTTGACCAGGTGGCGGCGCTTGCCGAGGGTGGCTCGTCACCCCCTCCGGACGAGGCTTAGGGGCAATACCGGTGACTTTGGGCTGTGTGGGTCGTTGGATGTGGTGTGCCAAGGCCTGGGCAGGTGAAGTCGTCGGGTGAGCGGTTGTCGGACCGGATCGCCTTGGGTGTG
>CBRG010000268.1 GCA_000470535.1 Streptomyces sp. AW19M42 | reverse complement strand
CCCCGCGGCCGGCCGGTCAGCCCCGCTTCAGGCCGAGCACCTCGGCCGCGGCGAACGTCTCGTTCGGCGGGCGGTCCGCGTAGTACGGCGAGATCAGCTCGTCCAGTTCGTCGAAGGAGAACGTCTCCTTCGCCGCGTCGAACTTCGCCGCCACCTTCGGCCGCTCGACGATCGCCACCATCCCGCCGTGCACCACCAGCAGCTGCCCGTTGACCTGGGCGGCCGCCGGGGAGGCCAGATAGCCGACGAGCGGCGAGACGTGCTCGGGTGCGAGCGCGTCCAGCCGGCCGTCCTGCGGTTCCTGGAAGCCCGCGAAGACGTCCTCGGTCATCCGGGTCCGGGCGCGCGGGCAGATGACGTTGGCGGTGACGCCGTACTTGGCCAGGGCGAGCGCGGTGGAGGTGGTCAGCCCGACGATGCCGCCCTTGGCCGCCGCGTAGTTGGGCTGGCCCGCGGAACCGGCCAGGAACGCCTCGGAGGAGGTGTTGACGATCCGGCCGTAGACCGGTCCGCCGGCCGCCTTGGACCGGGCCCGCCAGTGTGCGGCGGCGAAATGCGTGGTGTTGAAGTGACCCTTGAGGTGCACCCGGATGACCGAGTCCCACTCGTCCTCGGTCATCGAGAAGATCATCCGGTCGCGCAGGATGCCCGCGTTGTTGACCAGGATGTCGAGCTGTCCGTACGTCTCGACGGCCAGCTCGACCAGGACGCGGGCCTGCTCGTGGCCGGACACGTCACCGAGGTGCGCGCCCGCCCGCCCGCCGGCCGCCCGGATCTCCTGCGCCACCTGCTCGGCAGGGGCGGCGGACGCCTCGCCGGAGCCGTCGCGGCCCGGCTGCCCGTAGTCGTTGACGACGACGGCCGCGCCGAGCCGCGCCAGTTCCAGCGCTTCGGCGCGTCCGAGGCCGCGGCCGGCGCCGGTGACGATCGCGGACAGTCCGTCCAGGGGAAGTGACATCGGATCTCGGGGTCCTCTCGGGAGGGGGCGGGGCGGTACGTCGGCGCTCAGAGCTCGATGCAGGTACGCAGCGACTCGCCGGTCCGCATCTGGTCGAGGGCGTCGTTGATGCCGTCGAGCCGCACCCGGTGGGTGATCATCGATTCGAGGTCGATACGGCCGGCCCGCCAGAGCGCGATGGCCCGCTCGTACGACCGGAGCACGTCCCCTCCCCCGTACATGGAGGGCAGGATGCGCTTCTCGTCGAAGAACAGCTCGAACATGTTGACCTCGAAGTTGTCATCCATGGCGCCCGCGCCGACGACGCAGAGGGTGCCGCCGCGCCGGGTGTTCTCGTACGCGGTGCGGGCGGTGACCGACTTGCCGACGACCTCGAAGACGTAGTCGAAGCCCTCGCCCGCGGTGATCCGCTGCTTGGCGTCGCCGAACTCGTCGGGCGAGACCGCCTCCGTCGCGCCGAACCGCAGCGCCGCCTCGCGCCGGGACGCCACCGGGTCCACGGCGACGATCTGGGCGGCTCCCTGCACCCTGGCGCCCTGGATCGCGGAGATGCCGACCCCGCCGCAGCCGATCACGGCCACCGACGAACCGGCCTCCACCTGGGCGGTGTTGATGGCGGCGCCGAGTCCGGTGGTGACGCCGCAGCCGATCAGGGCGGCGATCTCGAACGGCACGTCGTCGGGGATCGCAACCGCGCAGTTCGCGCCGACGACGACCTCCTCCGTGAAGGTGCCGGTGCCGGCGAAGCCGAAGACGTCACCGCCGGGACGCTTGAAGTTGGGCGTGCCCGCGTTCATGAATCCGGCCAGGCACAGGTGCGTCTGGCCGCGCTTGCAGGACGCGCAGGCGCCGCAGGCGGGCAGCCAGCAGACGAGTACCCGGTCCCCGGCGCTGAGCCCGGTCACCCCGTCACCGACGTCGAGCACCTCGCCGGCGCCCTCGTGGCCGGGGACGAAGGGGGCGGGCTGCGGCAGCACCCCGTTCATCGCGGACAGGTCGGAGTGACACAGCCCGGTGGCCCGGATGCGGAGCCTGACCTTGCCGGGGCCGAAGCCCACCGCCTCGACGTCGTCGAGGACTTCGAGTTTGTCCTGGCCTGTCTCGTGCAGTACGGCTGCGCGCATGGTGCGGGCTCCCCTCGGGGTCGGTACGTGCGGGTACGTGCTTCAGGAGTGTTCGACGAGCGTGTCCACGAGGACGGGCGCGTCGTCGCGTTCGGCGGCGGTCACCAGCATCTGGACCCGGCCGTCACCGGCCCACATCCGGATGCGGAGGGTCTCGCCCGGGAAGACGACTCCGGCGAACCGGGTGCTGTAGGAGCCGATGCGGGACACCTCGCCCTCAAGCAGGGTGTCGGCCACCGCCTTGAGCGTCATCCCGTAGGTGCAGAGCCCGTGCAGGATCGGACGGTCGAAGCCGGCCAGCTTGGCGAACTCCGGGTCGGCGTGCAGCGGGTTCCAGTCCCCGGAGAGCCGGTAGAGCAGCGCCTGATCGGGCCGGACCGGCCGCTCCACCACCCGGTCCGGCTCGCGCTCCGGGGCGGCGAGCCGCTGCGACGGTCCGCGCTCGCCGCCGAATCCGCCCTCGCCGCGAACGAAGATCTGTGCGTCGTTGGTCCACAGCGGGCCGTCGTCGTCGGCCGCCTCGGTACGCAGGACGAGGACGGCCGCCTTGCCCTTGTCGTACACGGCGGCGACCTTCGAGGTCTGAACGGCGGTGCCCTTCACCGGAATCGGCCGGTGCAGGCGTACGGACTGACCGCCGTGCAGCACGGCGGCGAGGTCGACGTCGACCCCGGGCACCGCGAGACCGCCGGCCAGCGCGCCACCGGCGCCCGCGACGGTGGCGAAGCTCGGCAGGACGTGGAGCCTTGATTCCAGCGTGTAGCGCAGCTCGTCCGGATCGGTGGCGTCGTCCGGCCGGGCCGGGGCCGTACCCGCGCCGAGGCCCAGGTGGTAGAGCTGGACGTCCTTGTGGCCCCAGCTGATCGAGGTCGAGCGGGGTTCGGCGGCAACCGCCTCTGCGGCATCAATGGGCATGGGACAGCTGCTCCTTGATGGTGGGAAGACCTCGGCGCGGCCGTCCGCACCGTCGGCCGCACCGAGGTCGTGCGGGACCGGAAGCCGCGTCCGTTCTAGAACGCGTTCTAGCCGGTGGCCCTATGTATAACGCAGCGCCCAGCAGTTGTGAAGACCACTGACGTCGCGTCAGATCGCCGTGTCCCGAAGCGATCCGCCCGCTCGTGACCGTCCGCTCGTAACCCGTCCGGCCGTTCGATGACATTTGTCATCACGGAGTCCGTACATGCGCCTCTGCCGGGGCTGTACTCCGCCTCCGTAGCGTCATGTTCATGAAATCGACAACGGAGAACGGGACCGCGGTGGTCTTCACCGGGGCAGTCAAGACCTTCGGCCGGGGAGGGGAGCGCGTACGGGCCGTGGACGGGATCGGGCTGTCCGTCGAGCGGGGCGAGACGGTCGCGCTGCTCGGCCGCAACGGCGCCGGGAAGTCCACCGCCATCAGCCTGCTGCTCGGCCTGGACGAGCCGGACTCGGGCAGCGTGCGGGTGCTGGGCCGCACGCCCGACCAGGCGGTACGGGCCGGTCTGATCGGCGCGATGCTCCAGGAGGGCCAGCCCATCCCCCGGGTGACCGTCCGCGAGCTGATCACCTTCGTCGCCTCCACCTACCCGCGCCCGATGCCGATCGGTGAGGCGCTGGACCTGGCGGGCGTCGCGGAGTACGCGAACCGGCGGATCGATAAGCTCTCCGGCGGCCAGCTCCAGCGTGTCCGGTTCGCCGTCGCGCTGGCCGGCAACCCGGAACTCATCGTGCTGGACGAACCGACGGCGGCTCTGGACGTGGAGGCCAGGCGCGGCTTCTGGGACTCCATGGCGGCCTACGCCCGGCGCGGCAACACGGTGATCTTCTCCACCCACTACCTGGAGGAGGCCGACGAGAACGCCGACCGGATCGTCGTCATCGACCGGGGCCGGATCGTCGCGGACGGCAGCGGCGACTCCATCAAGGAGGCGGCCGGCCTGCACCTGGTCTCGTTCGACCTGGCGGGCGGGCCCACCGAGGGCCTTGAGCTGCTGCCCGGCGTCGCCACCGTCGAGGTGACCGGGGACCGGGCGCTGCTGCGCACCGCCGACTCGGACGCCACCGTCGTGGAGCTGGCCCGGCTGGGCCTGATCCGGAGCCTCCAGGTCTCCCCCGCCACGCTGGAGACCGCGTTCCTCTCCCTCACCGCACCGACAGCCCCCACCGCACAGGCCGCAGCCGTTCCGCAGAACCAGAAGGAGACCGTCTGATGTTCCAGTACATCCTGCTCGAAATCCGCCGGACCCTGCGCGACGGCTTCTTCCTGCTCTTCGGTTCCGGGATGCCGGTGATGATGTATCTGCTCTTCACCAACATCGGCGGCGACGGAGGTGCCGGCGGCTGGAAGACCGGCTCGATGGTCGGCATGGCCGCGTACGGGGCGCTGGGCTCCGCGATGGCGGTCGGTACGGGGGTCTCGTCCGACAAGTCGCTCGGCTGGCTCCAGCAGTTGCGGGTCACCCCGCTCTCCCCGTCGCAGGCGGTCGTGGGCCGCGCGATCAGCGGCTCGGTCACGGTGCTGCCGACCATCCTGACCGTGCTGCTGGCCGGCGGCCTGATCAACGGGGTCGAACTGGAGGCCTGGCAGTGGGTCGCACTCGTCCTGCTGCTGTGGATCGGCGCACTGCCCTTCACCCTGCTCGGCATCGGCAACGGCTACCGGCTCACCCCGCAGGGCACCGGCGTGGTCAACGTCGCCTGTCTGATGGGCTTCGCGATCGTCGGCGGGCTGTGGTTCCCGCTGGAGCTGCTCCCCGGCTGGCTGAGCTCCATCGGCGGGTTCACCCCCGCCAACCGGTTCGCCGAACTGGGCTGGGCCGCCACCGAGGGCCACGCGCCCGGCGCCGCGACCATCGGCGTACTCGCCGGGTGGCTCCTGCTGTTCGGTGGGTACGCCGTGGTCTCGTACCGTCGGTCCGCGAGGACCGTGTGACAGGAGTGAACATGTTCGGGAACGGATCGGAAGCGCGCGAGGCACGGCGCAAGCGGCGTGCGGAGCGACGGGAGTGGCGCAGGGAGCACCGGCGTCCGGGACCTCCCGGACCCTACGTCCTGCTGCCCTGGCTGCTGCTCGGCCTGGGCGCCTTCTCCAATCTGTTCCAGGGCGAGAGCCCCAACCCCTGGGTCGGCGGCATCGGCCTCTTCGCCTTCAACTCCCTCTACATCTCGGTGGTGTTCCGGGGCTTCGACAAGAAGGCACGCGAGAGCCGCGTGACGTACGTGCTGCTGGCCGCGCTGGCGGCCATCACACTGGGGCTCGCGGCCGGGTACGGCGGCAGCTGGCTGCTGTTCTTCCCGCTGCTCTCGCTGGCCTGCGGGACCATCCTGCGCAAGCACTGGCTGGCGATCGGTCTGCTCGTGCTCGCCGTGACCGCGTGCCTGGTCTCCGTGTGGCGCGAGGACAGCGCGTCGACCCCGTGGACGCTGGCATACGGCACCTTCATCTCCGGTGCGGTGACGGCCGCGCTGCTCACCCTGTCGGAGACCGTGATCGAGCTGCGCTCCACCCGGCAGGAACTGGCCCGCAGCGCTGTGGAGAGGGAGCGGCTGCGCTTCTCCCGCGATCTGCACGATCTGCTGGGCCACACGATCTCCGTGATCGTCGTCAAGTCGGAGGCCGCGCGCAGGCTCGCGCCGCACGACATGGACCAGGCACTCCAGCAGGTCGCCGACATCGAGTCGGTCGGCAGGCAGGCGCTCACCGAGATCCGTGAGGCGGTCACCGGCTACCGCGAAGGCAGCCTGGCCACCGAGCTGGACCGGGCCAGGTCCGCGCTGATCGCCGCCGGCATCGAACCCGCGGTCCGCCGCTCCGGCCCCCCGCTCCCGCCGCAGGCCGAAGCGCTGCTGGGCTGGGTGGCACGGGAGGCCGTCACCAACGTCCTGCGCCACTCCACCGCCACCACCTGCGCGTTCGTGATCGACGGCACCCCGGACCGGGTCCGCCTGACGGTCACCGACGACGGCCGCACCACGGCCGCACCCCCCGTCCCCGGCATCGGCGGCACCGGCCTGAAAGGCCTCACCGAACGCCTGGCGGCAGCGGGCGGCTCCCTGGAGGCGGGACCGGGTCCGGGGGGCGGCTTCGTGGTGACGGCGGAGCTTCCGGCGGATCAGCCGGGCGAGGGCGACGGCACGGTTCCCGCCCCGGGCACGTAGAGCGGGGATCGGAGCCGGAACCGAGGCACGAGCCGGAACCGGGCTCCCGGTACCGGGGAGTACATCGCACGGCCGATGCCGGTCTCGGCGTGGCACCTGCGACGGACCCGGTCCGCGCCTCGCGTAGCCCCTGCGACGGCCCCCTGGCTCGTCAGCGCAGGTGACGACCCGGATCACCGCCGCCGCTTAGCGTGCTGAAGGTATTCGGAGCCCTCCGACGGCTTTCAGGGGCTCCGCTCGCCTCCCCTACGCGCCGAGCCGGAGCTTCGCCATGCCTAGAACAACACTCGCGGCCGGTCCGGCGGCCTTCAGCCTCTTACTCGGGCTGTGGGGGATCACCCGCCAGGACAGCATGTGGCGTGACGAGGCGGCGACGTGGCAGGTGGCGCACCGGAGCATCCCCGAGATGTGGCACCTGCTGGACACGGCCGAGGTCGTCCACGGCCTCTACTACCTGTTCGCGCACGGCATCTTCGCCGTCTTCGGAGACAGCCTCCTGGCCCTGCGGCTGCCCTCCGTCCTGGCCATGGCGGGCGCCGCCGCCGTAATCACCCTGCTGGGCGCCCGGCTGGCCGACCCGTGCACGGGACTGGCCGCAGGCCTGGCCTTCTCCTTGATCCCCGGAGTGCAGCAGTACGCGCAGGAGGGGCGCTCGTACGCCCTGGTCACCGCCTGCGCGGCGCTCGCCTGCCTGCTCATGGTCGAGGCGATCGACGCGACCGGCAGGCGCGGTACGGCCATTTGGGCGGCGTACGGCACGACCGTGCTGCTGGCCGCGCTGCTCAACTGGTTCTCGCTCCTGCTCCTGCCCGCACACGCCGTGACGCTGGCCCTGACCCGCCCGCCCCGCGCGACCGCCCTGCGCTGGGGAGCCGCCTCCTCCGCCGCCGTGCTCGGCACGCTCCCCCTCATCCTGGCGAGCAAGTCCCAGACGGGTCAGGTCGCCTGGATACCCCCGGTCCGCCCGAGCACCCTGCTGGGCCTCCTGCTGACCCTCCTCGCGGGCGCCCTCTGTGCCTGGCTCGCCCGGCCGGGGAAGGCCCTCGGCGCGCCCCGCCGCGACCGGGCCGCGCTCACGACGGTGGCCGCGCCCCTGCTCGCCGTCCCCCAACTCCTACTGCTGGCAGCCTCGCTGGCGCACCCCGTCTACCTTGCCCGCTACGTCCTGTTCAGCTACCTCGGGCTCGCCCTGCTCATCGGCGCGGCGTTTCGCGGACTCACGTTCCGTCTGCGCACACCGCCACGTCGGCTGATCGTCGCGGTCACGGCCCTCGCCTTCCTCGGACTGCTCCCCGCCCAGCTGTCACTGCGCGCCCCGGCCGGCCGGATCGACGACGTACTCGCCACGGCCGAGACCGTCGCCACGGTCCGCGAGGCGGGCGACGGGGTGCTGTACATCCCCGCAGCACGCCGTGACACCGCCCTCGTGTCGCCCACGGCGTTCACCGGGCTCAGGGATCTGGCACTGGTCCGAGACCCGCTGGACTCCGGCACCATGAACGGCGTGGAGGGCACCCCGGCGCAGATAGCGGCGGCCATGTCGGCGGCACGCCGCATCCTGGTCGTCAGCGACGACAGTGCGCCGTCCGCCCACACGGATCGCGACCGCACCAAATGGCGCGTCCTCAAGGAACGCTTCGTCCGCTGCTCCGAGGTCAGCGAACACGGCCGCCGGGTCACGGTGTACCGGCCCCGACCGGCACGGGGCCGCTGGCAGCCCGGCTGGTCACAGCGCCGCCCCGCCGTGCGGGACACGATGAGGCGGCGCCGGATGGCTTGCTCAGACGGAGCCGAAGTCTCCGGCCTTGATACCCGCTACGAACGAGGTGAACGCGTGGGCGGTGACGTCCAGAACGGGGCCGCGTAACGTTTCGCAGGAGCGAGCGCGCGCCGCGACGCGGCCCGGAGGCGGTCGTGCCCTCGGCGTTCACGCAGCCGGGAGCCCTGTCGTGCCATCCACGGGACAGTCAACGCGGCGATGAGCAACCCGAGCTGCTTCCTCGGGATTCCAGTGCAGATGCGATGCGAAAGGGCCGTACGGGCCGAGACGGGCGTCGCAGTCCCCTCAACCCATACGGCTCCCCTCGTGCTATGCGCAGGCACGGCATTTCTGGAGAAGTTGGGATCGGTCGCAGCCCTTCACCACCGGAATTCACCATCGTAGAGGCGTTGGTGCCACCATTCGCCATGCCACCGCAGGCGCCGGTAGGCATGTGGGTCGGGCAGGGTCCGACGGCGAAGCTCTGCGTCCAAACGCGCCACCACCCGCCCAAGTTCGGCGCGGTACGGCTGCGAAAGCGAACGCAACGCTTCTTGCAGAATATCCCGGGCGTTCGCCACGTCGACAAGCGAGGACTCCGGATGGGGGGAGGCCGGGAAGCACAGGTCCAGGTATCGGCCGGGCTGTCGCAGGAACGCCCGGTAGTGCCTAAGCGCGGCTTCCACCGACCCATCCCACAAGCCGTCCCAGAGCCCGGCCCAGGAGTCACCGTGATCACGCTCCGTGCGCTGGATCTCGGCGCAGGTGCGCTCGGACAATCCGGGAATTCGATAGGTCCAAGGGCTCCAGACAGGCGGAGCCGGATCTTCGGCGCGAAGCGCGCCAGGCCGTCTACGCGGCATGGGCCTTTCGGTTGGTCATCATGCCCGCGATCATGCCGGACGACCTGACAGCCCACAAGGGCTCTCAGCCCTCATCGTCTCCCGGCAGACTCACAGCATCCGATCGTCCCGGATTGCGCTGCCCGAAAACCCACTTGTCGGACAGAACCGCCATGCGCGACAGCACACACCCCGCCCTATTGCGGACCTCCTGCATAAGCAATGCACCGCAGAGAACCGCCGCCGCTGTCGTGCACGCCGCAGTTGGCCGGTCAGTCCAAGGATGCCAACGCACCCGTCACAAGTGCACGCGCGTTGGCCCCGCGCACCGCCCCCTGTGAAAGCCGTTCAAAAGCACGGCCGTACAGCTCGACCTGAGTGGGCTCTGTGAGCGTGGAGGCGGCATCCAGCGTGTCCGCGTGCACTCTGGTGTCGTCGAAGATCGTGAAGGTCGGCATGGGCCACACGGACCGTTGCGTCGAGAACGGGACGATACCCACAGCAACGTTATGCAGGTCCATCACTCCGAGCACGTGGCCCAGTTGCGCCGCCATGGTCTCAGCGCTGCACAGCCGGTACCGAAGGACCGATTCCTCCAGAACGAACGAGAACCGGTGCGCACCATTGTTCAACACCGCGTTCCGCCTCATCCGAGCTGCCACGGCGTCACTCACATCATCCGGTGTTCCCCGGACTTCCGCGATGGACGACAAGAGGGCGGCGGCATACCCGGGGCTCTGGAGGAATCCGGGAATCACGTCCGAGACGTAGACCCGAAACATTCGGGTCCGCTGGTAGAGGCTCTCCGTGGACTCCTGCAGACGGCGAAGACCGCTCCGCTGAAGCCGTTTCCACTGGACGTGAGCGTCGGCAGACTGCCTGTTGGCCGCGATCAGGTCGGAGGTTTGCTCGTCGGCGCCGCAGGCGCGGCACCACGCCCTGATGTCCTTATCCGAGGGAGGCGTCCTGGCGTTCTCGACCCGGGACGATTTCGACTCCGACCAACCGCACCTGACAGCCAGCTCCCGCCCGCTGATCCCCGCGTCTTTCCGAATCTCGCGCAAGCGGCTCGCGAGGCCCTCGCGGGCTTTCTGCACATTCGAGGAAGGGTGTGGAGGCATGGAGCCGGCCTCAGTCAGATCTCGTACAGGTGGTGTGGGACCGCGCGCTTCCACACCGATTCAAAGGCGCTGGAGCACAGTTTCACCACTTCGGGCTCGCTGGTGATCTCGTCCTCCACCACCGCGCCGTCACCCGAGAAGTGGTGTACTCGTAGCAACTTCCCATCGAACAACCAGAAGTCGTTCCCAGGCAGCGGGATGTCCGTGGCATGGCGCCGGGGCAGCCACCGAACTCCTTCCCCCGCCGTGACGTTGGCCTGTGTGACGTAGTGCTCCCACCGGATGTACTCGGATACGGGCTCCGAGACAATTCGCGCCCGTCGGATCGCCACACCCCGAGCGACGGCATCCGTAATCAACTGATCGTAGGAATGCCACCAGGACTCGCGGTTCTTCCAGTCGATCCGCTCTCCTCGCTTCCACGCCTCGAACCGATCCGTAGGGGCGTAGGAGTCACGCAGCTCCAGATGAACTGCGGATCGCTCGCAACGCGCCAGCAGCTCATCGAAGCTGGGCACGCTCGACGGCATCACATGCCTCCCTGATCAACGGAATCATGCGGGCTGGAATCCTGACAATGGCCTCGCTGTCAGGAACGGACCCGTTCGCGGGGCTGCTGCCCTCGCACTGCGCCTGAGTCTCCGCGTTCGGCTTCCACCCCTGTAACAGGATCTCGCAAGCATCCGCGTCCGCCCACACGGTTGGGCAGTGGTCCCGGTCCGTGTCGGGGTCGATACCAATGAACTCCACGGCCATGGCTGCCTCCCTGATCCAGGTACTTGCTCGGGATTTCGCCAGCATCACTGAACAGCGGATTCAGCGTCAATACCCTTATCAGTCAACCAATCTGGGTGCAAAACCGTGCAAGCTTCTGGAGCACGGGGCAGGCCGACTCCTAGCGTCGTCATCACCATGAAAGCAGCGGGAGGACGACAATGATGACGAGTGCGCCGGGCACAGACGCGACCAAAGATGAGTACGGGACCTTCGCCCCGGCAGGTGAGACGTGCCCCGCGTGCATGCAGCAGATCAAGCTCCAGGAGCCGGTGCGGCGGGGCTCGCTGGACCAGGAGTCGGGGCCGTCCGTGGTCGTCTACCGGCACGCGGAATGCGTTCGCAAGGTAGCGCGGTGAGGACACCGTGAGGCAGAGCGCGGGGTTCGGACTTGGCCGGGGTGGGGTGCACCGTCGCGCCGCCTTCCCCGCACGTGAGCCCACGTGAGCAACAGGGCGAGGATACTGCGGCACCGTTGCACCGTGGTGTGAACAGGTCCACGGTTCAGTAACGGAGGCGTCCACCGTCCGTAGTGGTCAGGTGGTCGAAGGCGGCGCACGCGTGGTCGCTCAGTTGCCTGATCTGAGCGTCGGTGTACCAGGCCCTGCTGTAGGTGAGATCGACGGCCAGCCGTGCCCGGTAGCGGCTGACGACGGCGAAGATCATCGGTACGTGGCCGAGCGGAGCCAGGCGCACATCGCTGACCCGCAGGCCCTCGGGGAGGGCGGGTTCGGTGATGGTGCCCACGTTGGTGATGACGAGGCTGGGCGGGTGCTGGTCGAGCATGTAGGGGAAGGCCGCCAGTTCCATCGCCGCCGCCCCGCTGTCCAGGTCTGCCTTCAGCCGGTCGGCCAGGTCCCGCCCGACCATGACGGGGTCGGCCTCCTCGCTGACCTCCAGGCGAATGGACGTGGTGGTCGCGGCGGACTGCAGGACCTCGGGCGGCAGGGGCGGGGTGAGCCGGCGGCGCATGTCGACCGCGGTGGTGCACAGCAGCCGCGCCGGGCCGTCCTGGCTCGGCAGCAGGGAGCGCAGGCTGGTCAGCAGGACGCCCGAGACCAGGGAGTTGACCGACAGCGAGGCCTCCCTCGCACGCCGCACCAGCCCCTCGCACCGGTCGCCGTCGAGATCGATCCCGATGACGCGGAAGCTCATGTCCTCCCCAGGGCCCGCGTCGCGGGAGGCGAGGGCCGGCACGAGCGTGGGCGGCCTCTCGGTATCCAGCCGCGCGCGTTCGGCCACGAAGTCCCGCAACTGCGCGGAGGTGAAGCGGGGGGCGAGCAGGTCGTCCAGGGCCGGCCCCAGCACCGGCTGGATCAGGTCGGCGGAGACGGGCCGGCCGGTGGCCAGCGAGGTGTAGGCGTCCCACAGGCGCTGGTGGAGGGACAGGTAGCTCATCCCGTCCGAGAACGCCCTCGGCAGGCTCAACACCACCCTGGTTCGCCCCGGCTCGCGCACCACGGTTGCCCGCAGCAACGGGCCCTGGTCCCAGGCGAGAGGGGCGTTGATCTCCTCGTCGAAATCGGCACCGTGCCCGAGGACCGGCCCCGCGGCCGCGTCCGCGATGAGGACCAGCGGCTGGTTCCCCGCCCCCTGGGTGATCTTTCCGGTGAGCAGCGGCGTACGGGCTTGCAGGTGGGTCAGGGCCTGCGCGAGGACCGCGCCGTCCAGATCACCCGCCACGTCGCAGGACAGGACAAGCCGCACACCGGCCGCGGTGATGGCCGCCTCGTGCGGCGCGAGCGAACGCTCCACGATGAACCCCTCTCGTAGGACCGCAGCACCATCGCGCGACAGGGCACCGCTTGGGTGCCGAAGAGCCGGATGTCCCCTCGGACGGATGAACGCTCCGACGGGTGGATACGGAGCCCGAGTCGTCCTTCGGTACCTCCAGACCCGGGCTTGAGCCGCACACCTAGTGGTGGCCCAGGATGGCGCGGCGCCTTCGACGTATGGGTGCGCCGGTACGGCGACTGCTTCACCTACGTCTGTGCCGCGCCGTACGAGATGGTGGGCCCCGCTCTCGCTCCTCACCGGCAACAGGCCTGCATATGCGGTGGCGTGGTGGGTGAGCGCGGGAACAAGAATGTGGGGGCCGGATGGGTGACCTGGGCGGTGGTGGTTCGTTGTGTGGGGTGGGGGTTGCCCGGTGTCTGTCTGGATGGGGGGTGTGGTGGTGGGTGGTGTGCGGGAGTTGGCGGCGTCGTTCGTGGTGCCGGGTCCTTGCGGTGTGGCAGTGCGAGACCGGTTGAAACACCTCACCGCCCAGGATGAACAGGTGCTGCGGGCGGTTGGTGCACATCAGGGCGCCCTTGCCTCCCGCGATCTGAAGGTCCGGTGTGCGGACGGCCTGAACCACGGCGCCGAGTCGTGGGCCACGCGTAAGCGGGGGCTGACGCGGGAGTCGTCGTCCAGGATTGCCGGGGCGATCACGAAGGCCAGTCATGATCAGTGGGCGCTCGCCCGGCGCTGCCAGAACGCCCACATCCGGTCTCTGGAGGCCGGGATAAGGACGCTCAAGCATCGGCTGTCTCTCCCGGTCGGAGCGAAGGGTACGAAGCGTGCGCCGGGTGGTTACCGGTCCAAGAGGGAGTGGTTCCACAAATCGCGCCGCCTCCAGGCTCTGGAGGCCCGGCACGCTGCCACGGTCGAGGACTGGCAGGCGGGTCGAGTCCGTGTCGTACGGGGCGGGAAACGGTTGTTCAACACCCGCCACCATCTCGCCCGGGCTGGGCTCGGCGAGGGTGAGTGGCGGGAGCGGTGGGAGGCGGAGCGCTGGTTTCTGTCGGCGGACGGTGAGTCGGGGAAGCGGTTCGGGAACGAGACGATCCGCGTCACCCCGACCGGTGAGGCCAGCATCAAACTCCCGGCCCCGCTCGCCCATCTCGCCAACACCAGCCACGGGCGCTACACCCTCACCGGTACGGTGGCTTTCGCGCACCGGGGTGTGGAGTGGGCCGACCGCATCGGGGCGAACCGGGCTGTCGCCTACCGCATCCACTACGACGCCATCCGGGGCCGCTGGTATCTGACCGCGTCCTGGCAGCGCCCGGTTGTGCAGAGCATCCCCCTGGAGGCGGCCAGGGCCGAGGGTGTGATTGGTGTCGACACCAATGCCGATCACTTCGCCGCCTACCTGCTCGACCCGCACGGCAACCCTGTCGGGGAGCCCCGCCGTTTCGGCTACGACCTGACCGGCACCGCACCCCACCGTGACGCGCAACTCCGCCACGCCCTCACCCAGCTTCTGCACTGGGCCACCCAGACCGGTGTCACCGCGATCGCCATCGAGGACCTCGACTTCAGTGCGGAGAAGACGCGGGAGAAGCACGGCCGCCGGAAACGCTTCCGGCAGCTGATCTCCGGCATCCCCACCGGGAAACTCAAAGCCAGGCTGGTGTCGATGGCCGCCGAGCACGGTCTGGCGATCGTCGCCGTCGACCCGGCCTATACCTCGATGTGGGGCGCTCAGCACTGGCAGAAACCGCTGACCACGCCCCGTCGCAGAATGTCCCGTCATGATGCCGCCGGTATCGCGATCGGGCGACGCGCCCTCGGACACCCGGTCCGGCGTCGGACGGCACCGCCCCCACATGACCGGAGTGATCGTGTGGGGCATCGGACCGTCCAGGCCGCATCGGTCACCCGAGGGCGTGAGGGAACCCGCCCACCCGCCACGGAGCGTGCACATGATGCGTGTCACCGAACGGGGACACCACGCGAAACGCGGGAGACCAGCGCACCCAAAACCGTTCGGGACGCGCGCAGTGCCAGACACTGGGTCCAAGACTCACTCCTGCTCACTGATTAGGAACGGTATTTTGCATCAGCTCAAGCTCGGAATCGTGTCGCAGGCCCGCAAAGAGAACGAACACCGTCTGCCGATCCACCCGGCGCACTTCGAACGCATCGACGCCGACCTCCGCCCCAGCATCTTTCTGCAGACCGGATACGGAGAGCACTTCGGTGTGCCGGACTCCCAGCTCGCACCGCACGTGGCCGGTTTCCGCTCACGCGAGGAGCTGATCGCGGAGAGCGACGTCATCCTGCTGGCCAAACCGCTGCACGAGGACGTGGCGGAGCTGCGGGACGGGCAGGTGCTGTGGGGATGGCCGCACTGCGTGCAGGACGAGAAGGTCACACAGGCCGCCATCGACCGCAGGCTCACCCTGATCGCCTTCGAGGCGATGCACCACTGGACCCCGAAGGGCGGGTTCAACCTGCACGTCTTCCACAAGAACAACGAGCTGGCCGGATACTCGTCGGTGCTGCACGCCATGCAGCTGACCGGTGCGACCGGTGACTACGGGCGCCGTCGGCGTGCTGCGGTGATCGGCTTCGGCGCCACCGCCCGTGGCGCGGTGACCGCGCTCAGCGCGCTGGGCGTGCACGACGTGGACGTGCTCACCGCACGCGGCACCACCGCCGTCAGCTCACCGATCCACTCGGCACGGATCGTGCGCTTCGACCACGACGTGGCCGACGACACCCTCGACCCGCGGCGCAGCATCGCGCTCACCGAGGACGGTCCGGAGCCGCTGGCCGAGTTCCTGGCCGGGCACGACATCATCGTCAACTGCGTGCTCCAGGACACCGCCGCGCCGCTGATGTTCCTGATAGAGGAGGACCTGCCGAAGCTCGCGCCCGGCACCCTCGTCATCGACGTCTCCTGCGACGAGGGCATGGGATTCGCCTGGGCCCGGCCCACGACCTTCAGCGAGCCGATGTTCACCGTCGGCGACAACGTCCACTACTACGCCGTGGACCACAGCCCCTCCTACCTGTGGGACGCGGCCACCTGGGAGAACAGCGAGGCGCTGATCCCGTTCCTGCGGACGGTCCTCGAAGGGCCGGCCGGCTGGGACGGGGACCGCACCATCAGCCGGGCGATCGAGATCCGCGGTGGCACCGTGCAGAACCCCGCGGTGCTGGCCTTCCAGAACCGTGCCGAGCAGTACCCGCACGCGCTGCTCTGAACCGGTGCGGCCCGGTCGGCGGCAGAACCCACTCCGGGTACGCCGTCGACCGGCGGCCCCGGCCGGTTGACGCGCCCCAACGCCCCACCGCCCATACCCTGTTCCCCGTGAACGAGATGCCGCAGGATCACCGGCCGGTCAAGTCCGTACGAGTGCTGCTCGCAGAGGACCAGGGGATGATGCGGGGCGCGCTCGCCCTGTTGCTCGGGCTTGAGCCGGACATCGAGGTGGTGGCGCAGGTGGGTGCGGGCGACGAGATCGTGGCCGCCGCGCTGACCTCCCGGCCCGATGTGGCGTTGCTGGACATCGAACTGCCGGGGCGCAGCGGTCTGGACGCGGCCGCCGATCTCCGGGAGGAGGTGCCGGACTGCCGGGTGCTGATCCTCACCACGTTCGGGCGGCCCGGGTATCTGCGGCGGGCGATGGAGGCCGGGGCGGCGGGGTTCCTGGTGAAGGACGGACCGGTCGAGGACCTGGCGGAGGCGATCCGGCGGGTGCTGGCCGGGGAGACCGTGATCGACCCGGCGCTGGCCGCCGCCGCGCTGAGCGCGGGCCCCAGTCCGCTGACCGCCCGGGAGCGCGATGCGCTGATGGCCTCGGTGGACGGGGCGACGGTCGCGGACATCGCGGCGAAGCTGCACCTGTCGGAGTCGACGGTGCGCAACTACCTCTCGTCCGCGATCGGCAAGACCGCCACCCGTAACCGGATGGAGGCGGTCCGGGCCGCACGGCAGCAGGGCTGGCTCTAGAAGCGTGTTCAGCGCTTTACGGGGGCCGGGCCCCCTAAAGCGCTGCACGAAGGACGGCCCGTTCAGCGCTGTACGGACGACCGGTGGCGCGGCAGCCAGAGGATCATCAGCAGCAGGCCGGCCAGCAGGACGGAGCCCGACGTCCGGAAGGCCAGGGCGTAGCCGGCCGTGAGGTCGGCCGGGCCCGTTCCGCCGTCCGTGCGGGCGGCGGCGACGGTGGAGAGCACCGCCAGGCCGAGCGCGCCGCCCATCGTGCGGGAGGTGTTGACGAGTCCGGAGACCAGTCCGGCCTCGCCGGGGGCCGCGCCCGAGATGGCCAGCGAGGCGAGCGGGGTGGCCGCGAGGCCGGTACCGGCCATCATCAGCACGCCGGGCAGGCAGATCGAGGTGAGGTAGTCGCCGTCGGCGGTCATCGTGGACTGCCAGCCGAAGCCCGCGGCGGCGACCACCGTGCCGACGAGCGCCAGGTTCTTCGCTCCGACCCGGGCCATCAGCCGAGGGGCGCACTTGGAGCCGACGACGATGGCCACCGAGGTCGGCATCAGGGCGAGTCCGGCCTCCAGCGCGGAGTAGCCCAGCACGTTCTGCGCGTACACGGTCATGAAGTACCACATGGAGAAGGTGGCCGAGCCGATCACGAGCATCGCCACGTTCGCCGAGGCCACCGCCCGTGCGCCGAGCACCCGCAGCGGCATCAGCGGCTTCGCCGTGCGGGATTCCACCAGGCCGAACAGGGCGAGCAGCGCCACTCCGCCGAGCAGCGGCAGCAGGGTCGCGGCCGCGGTCCAGCCGGACTCCTCGGTCTGGACGATGCCGTACGCGACGGAGGCGAGGCCCGCCGTGACGAGCAGGGCGCCCGGGAAGTCGATCCGACTGCGCTCGCCGGTCCGGCCCTCGGCCAGGTAGACCGCGGCGCCGGCGAGGACGAGTACGCCGACCGGCACGTTGATCAGCAGCACCCACCGCCAGGAGAGCCCGTCGGTGAGTGCCCCGCCGATCAGCCCGCCGGCCGCGCCGCCGCCCGCGCCGACCGCCATCCAGGTGCCGATGGCCCTGGCCCGTGCGGGTCCTTCGGGGACGGCCGCGGTGAGCAGGGTGAGGGTCGCGGGGGCGAGCACGGCGGCGCCGAGTCCTTGCGCGGCGCGGGCGGCGAGCAGCTGCCAGCCCTCCTGAGCGAGTCCGCCGGCCAGTGAGGCGGCGGTGAACAGGCCGAGGCCGACGAGGAACATCAGCTTGCGCCCGTACAGGTCGGCGGCCCGTCCGCCGAGCAGCATGAATCCGGCGAACGTGATCGAGTAGGCGTTGAGCACCCACTGGAGCCCGGCGGTGCTCAGCCCCAGGTCTGTGCGCATGGAGGGGAGGGCGACGTTGACGACGGACACGTCGAGGACGACGAGGAACTGGCCGACGCAGGCGGCGAGCACCACCGCCCAGGTGCGGGTTCGGGTACGGCCGGTACGGCGTGTGGGCGTCGAGACGTCAACCATGGCGTCATACTCGCAGCCGCCCCGCGCCCCGTACATCGGTTTCCGGACCGTAGCGGCCTCGGTCCAGCGGTGGAGGGCCGGGGCTCCGGCGAACCTCCGGGGTCAGCGGCGCAGGAGGGTCACCACGGCGGCGCCGCCGAGCCCGATGTTGTGGGCGAGTGCGGTGCGGGCGTCCGGCACCTGGCGGGCGCCGGCCTCGCCCCTGAGCTGCCAGGTGAGCTCGGCGGCCTGGGCGATTCCGGTGGCGCCGAGCGGGTGCCCCTTGGAGATCAGCCCGCCCGACGGGTTGACCACCCAGCGGCCGCCGTGGGTGGTGGCTCCGGACTCGACGAGTGGACCGGACTCGCCCTCGCCGCAGAGCCCGAGCGCCTCGTAGGTGAGGAGTTCGTTGATGGAGAAGCAGTCGTGGAGTTCGATGACGTCGAGATCGGCGGCGGAGAGTCCGGAGGTCTCGTACACCTGGCGGGCCGCCTCCCGTGACATGGGCAGTCCGACCGCGTCGATGCAGGTGCCGGAGGCGAAGGAGGCCTCGGTGTCGGTCGTCATGGCCTGGGCGGCGATCTCGACGGCCCGGTCACCGAGGCCGTGCTCCTCGACGAAGCGCTCGGAGACGACGACGGCGGCGGCTGCCCCGTCGGAGGTCGGTGAGCACTGGAGCCGGGTCAGCGGGTGGTGGATCGGTTTGGCGGCGAGGACTTCGTCGACCGTGTACGGGTCCTGGAACTGGGCGTACGGATTGCCCGTCGAGTGGCGGTGGTTCTTCGCGGCGACGGCGGCGAGCTGCGCCTCGGTCGTGCCGTACTTCTTCATGTGCTCGCGGGCCGCGTTGCCGAAGATCTGGGCGGTGGGCGGGGTCATCTCGAAGCCGTGGGCGGCGGCCATGATCCCGTAGTGCCGGGCGACCGGGGACGTCCTGAAATCACCCGCGCCGCCGTCGGCTCCGCCGCCGCCGAGCGATCCGCGCGCCATCTTCTCGAAGCCGAGCGCGAGGACGCAGTCGCTGCCGCCGCCCTCGACGAACTGCCGGGCCATCATCAGCGCGGTGGAGCCGGTGGCGCAGTTGTTGTTGACGTTGTAGACGGGTATCCCGCTCAGGCCGAGTTCGTACACGGCCCGCTGTCCGGCGGTGGAGGCCTGGAAGCAGTAGCCGACGGCCGCCTGCTGTACGTCCTCGTACCCGGTTCCGGCGTCGGTGAGCGCCGCCGTGCCGGCCTCCTTCACCATGTCCCAGTACTGCCAGTCGCGGGTCTCGGGCTTCTCGAACCTCGTCATGCCGACGCCGACGATGTACGACCTCATCATGGCTTCCCTTCAGTCCCTGGGCAGGCCGAGGATGCGCTCGGCCACGACGTTGAGCTGAACCTGGGTGGTGCCGCCCGCGATGGTCAGGCAGCGGGACATCAGGAATCCGTGCACGGCCCGTTCCCCGGCTCCCTCGGCCACCGCGCCTGCGGGGCCGAGGAGTTCGAGGGTCAGTTCGGCCACCTTCTGCTGGTGGGCGGTCTGGATGAGTTTGCGTACGGAGGCGCCCGCGCCCGGCTCAAGGCCGGAGACCTGTTGCAGCGTGGTGCGCAGCCCGATGCAGGCCAGTGCGTGGGCCTCGGCGGCGAGTGCTCCGATCCGGGCCCGGCAGGCGCCGTCGAGTCCGGCGGAGCGGTCGATCAGGGCTTCGAGGCCGGTGTCGAAGGACATCTGGTCGGCCATGTGGACGCGTTCGTTGCCCAGGGTGTTGCGGGCGACCCGCCAGCCGCCGTCGGCCTCGCCCACCAGGGCGTCGGGGGGCAGGATCACGTCGTCGAAGTAGACCTCGTTGAAGAGGGTGTCGCCGGTGATCTCCTTCAGCGGGCGGATGTCGATGCCCTCGGTGTTCTTCATGTCGACCAGGAAGTAGCCGAGCCCCCGGTGCTTGGGCGCGTCCGGGTCTGTCCTGGCGAGCAGGATGCCGTGGTCGGCCCACTGGGCGGCGCTCGTCCACACCTTCTGGCCGTTGATCCGCCAGCCCTCCGGGGTGCGCTCGGCTCTGGTGCGCAGCGAGGCGAGGTCGGAGCCGGCGCTGGGTTCGGAGAACAGCTGGCACCACTGGAGTTCGCCGCGCAGGGTGGGCAGGAGGTAGCGGTCCTGCTGTTCTGCCGTGCCGTGCGCGATGAGTGAGGGCACCACCCAGGTGGCGATGGAGAGGTCGCTCAGCTTCACCCCCTGTTCGCGCAACTCCTGTTGTACAGCGAGCTGTTGTACGGGTCCGGCGTCCAGCCCGTAGGGCGCGGGCAGGTGCGGGGCGGCGTAGCCGGTGGGTGCGAGGGCGCTGCGGGCTGCCTTGGGGTCCAGGCCCCGGGCGGCCGCGACGGCCTCGCGGGCCGCCGCGCGGTGCGCTTCGGCCTCCGGTGGCAGCTCCAGGGTGAGGCTGCGGCGGGGCCCCGCGGGGGCGGGGCCGACGCCCGCCCCGGCGGGGGCGGCGACCGCTCCCGGCTCCCGCCCGCGGCCCGCGGGCCGG
>CBRG010000267.1 GCA_000470535.1 Streptomyces sp. AW19M42 | reverse complement strand
ACGATCGAAGTGGTCAGGCCCCTGCTCGGTGTTTGCGGACCGGCGGGGGCCGTCTTGGTTTGGCTGACGCTAGAGCGTCACTACCGTCCGTCGCAAGTCGGTCACAAATGGTCAACGTGCCGGTCAGGGTGGGTGGGTGGGTATTCAGACCCACCCACCATTCCGCTGAAAGAGCGCTCGGAACTCGACGCTTGAGCCCCGGGACATTTCTCCACGAGTGGCACCCTGCCCGGCCGGGCGACGACGGCAGTGTGACGACACGCCCCAGCGGCCTACCGCACCGCGCCGGTCACTTCAGGTGTCGGCCGAAGAACCGGGCGGCGTCCTCCGTCTCGAACCACGGGGTGCCGGTGTGACCGCCCATGTTGGCGTGCAGCGTCTTCTCCTCGCTTCCGAAGGCGTCGAACAGGTCCAGGACCGGCTGCCGTTCCATCCCCGCGTCGTCCCACTGGAGCAGGAACTGAAGCGGAAGGGTGAGCTGCCGGGCCTCCTCGCGCACGATGCCGGGAACGAAGCCCATGCCGAAGAAGACGGCGGCCGAGATACGCGGCTCGACCAGCGCCAGCCGGATGCCGACGGCCGTCAGCCCCTCGTACCCGACCGGCCCGCCGATCTCGGGCAGCGGGAGGAGGGCGTCCAGGGTGGTCCGCCATTCCGGGACCACCCCTTCGACCAGCGGAAGGAGGAGCCGGTCAACGATCTCGTCGACCGGCTCGCCGGCCCGCAACGCCCGGCGGGGTCGGCGCGGGCCTGCTCGTCGTCGTCGGAACGGGGCCGGTCACCGTGGCCCGGGGCGTCGATGGCCGCCACCGCGAAGCCGAACTCCGCCGCGTAGTAACGAGCTCGTGCCACCAGCCGGGGGAGCCGCTTGTGCAGGCTTCCGGGGTGCCCGATCAGGATCAACGGGGCGGGCGCGGACCCGGAGGTCCACAGGAGACCGGGAATCTCGCCGAGGGTGAATTCGCGTTCGAGGACGCCGTCGTCGAGGCGCTGCTCAGAAGTGAATCGCATGGTCGTGCCTTTCGGGAGTGCTGCTGAACGGCGCTCCCGGACGACCTATCGCCCGACCGTGACCCCGGAGGAGAGCACCCATGTCGCTGCTGTGTTCACGGGTGCCACCTCCTCGTTCTCTCGCACGGCCTCCGCGAGGTTAGCCGTGGCCGCTGCGGGTCCGCAAACGGGTTTCTCGCGCGGCGCAACTCGTCGCACCCCGGCGGGAGGGCCCGTCAGTAACGGTCCCTGACGCTCTGCGCGACCGAGGTGTCGTCCATGGGTACGGGGGTGTCGCGGATGCCGTTGATCAGGGTCGCGATGCCCCACGACATGCGCTGCTCCGCCGTGCCGGAGACCAGCTGTGTCGCGCGGGCCGCGATGTGCGGGTGGGTGCGTTCCGAGGTCCCGTGCAGGGTGTCCGTGAGGGAGTCCCACACGGCCCGGGTGTCGGCGGACTGGTCCCGTGTCGCCTGCTCCGCCGCCGTCGCGGTCGTGTACTGAAGGAGCAGGTCCACGCCCCAGGCCGCCTGGGCGGGCGCGATGCCGCCCTCGTCGAGCAGGGCGAGCAGGGACTCGATCAGCCGGAGGTAGTGCGCGCCGCTGGGCTGGATCACCAGTGCGGCGCGGGCCAGGCCGGGGTGCGCGAAGAGGGTGGCCGTGTACGAGGCGAGCAGGCCCTCCAGCCGCTCGCGCCAGTCGCCGTCGTCCTCGGCCCGCAACGGCTCCAGCAGCTCGTCGAGGATCGCCGCGTGCAGCTCGGCCGTGTTGGCGACGTACACGTAGAGCGAGGCCGGACCCGTGTCCAGCTCCTGCGCCAGGCGGCGCATGGTCACCTTGGCCAGGCCCTCGGACCGCATGATGCCGACCGCCGTGGCCACGATCCCGTCCCGCGACAGCGCGGGCTTGGCCGGTCGTTCCCGGCGGCTGCGTCGTGGCTGGTCGGTGTCGGATCCCATACGGCACACCGTAACCAACGGGTATGGGGCGAACAAGTTCGAGACGAACGCGTTCGTAGTGACGCCATGGTGCCCAGACCTCTCTCGTGCCCGTCGGCCCCCGAAGCCCGACGGGCCCGACGGCCCGACGGCACGACGGCGTCTCGCGTTCGCCCCGGGCGGCGGTGCGTGAGAGTGAGATCTTCCGCGCCGACCAGCGCTGAACGAGGCACTGTCAGAGGCGGGTGCCACGATTCAGGGGCGAGTGCCGCGATCTGACTTCTCTTATGCACCGGGAGCACCCATGCGGATTCACCTGTCCAGCGTTTTCGTGGACGACCAGGAGAGGGCCCTGCGTTTCTATACGGAGGTGCTGGGCTTCGTGACGAAGAACGATGTCCCGCTCGGCGCGGAACGCTGGCTCACCGTCGTCTCGCCGGACGCCCCCGACGGGACCGAACTGCTGCTGGAGCCCGACGGCCATCCGGCGGTGAAGCCGTACACGACGGCGCTGGTCAGGGACGGCATCCCGGCCGCCTCCTTCGCCGTGGACGACGTGCACGCGGAGTTCGCCCGGCTGAGTGGGCTCGGGGTGCGCTTCACCCAGGAACCGACGGAGATGGGCCCGATCACCACCGCGGTCCTGGACGACACCTGCGGCAACCTGATCCAGATCATTCACGCCGTTCCGTCCGCCCCCTGAGCCCGGCGCCGGGCCCGGCGGCTCAGACGAGGGCGGCGACCAGCAGAGTGAGAGCGGCGATGAGGATGCCGACGCGGACGTAGTGGAAGCGGTCCCAGCGGTTCGTCTGCTCCTTCCAGTCGGCGGGCCGGTTCTCGGGGGTCCACGTTTTGCTTTGGTTGTTGATCGGGACGAGCAGCAGGATCGACATGATCACGCTCACGATCAGCAGTGCGCCGGCGATGAAGGCGAGGCCGGTGCCTGAGTGGTGCCATCCGGCGATGGCCCAGATCGCGACGAGGACGACCGAGCTGATGTACCAGACCGGCATCACGGCGCCGAGCATCCGGCCCCCGTGGGCCCGGCCGAGCTGTCCACTGTCCTCGGGGAGTGCGGTGAAGATCCGGTTCATGACGAAGGCGACGGAGAACTCCACCCCCACCATCAGTCCGACGGACACGGTGGTGAAGACCTCAAGTGCGTTGAGCATGATGACCCTCTCGGCATCTAGTGTTGCTAGGTGACGATGCAACGCTAGTACTGCTGCCGCTTGATTGTCTAGCGATGCTAGGATCGGGCTATGTCGGTACAGGAACGCAAGCAGCGCGAACGGTCGGAGCGCGAGCGCCTCATCGTGGCGACGGCCCGCGAACTCGCCGAGCAGCAGGGGTGGGACGCGGTCACCACCCGGCGGCTCGCCGAGCGCATCGAATACAGTCAGCCCGTCCTCTACAGCCATTTCCGGGGCAAACGCGAGATCATCGGCGCCGTCGCCCTGGAAGGCGCCGCCGAGATGGCCGCGACGCTGCGGGCCGCGACCGCCGCCGCGGACGGCCCCCGCGAACGGGTCACGGCCCTCGCCCGCGGCTACCTCGACTTCGCCGCCCACAACCCTGCGGTGTACGACGCCCTGTTCCAGCTCGACGGCGGTCTGGCCTACGCCCGGGAGGACACCCCGGAGCCGCTGAAGGACGCCTTCGCCGCCCTGCTGGAGACGCTCGGCGCCGTCGCCGGGGACGGCGTCCACCCGGGGGTGTTCACCGAGGTGTTCTGGGCGGCCCTGCACGGCCTGGTGACCCTGACCCGCTCTGGACGGCTGCTGCCGGAGGAAGCCGGACCGAGGGTGGAGCTGCTGGTGGACCGGCTCGCCGTGGTCTGACACGCCGTCGCGACGGGCGGGCCGCGGAGTCCCCGCCACCCGCCCGCCGCATCCGGGACGGCCGTCACAGCCCCGCCCGAGGGGCGTCAGCCGCGCACATGCATCGCGAACCCCGTGCGGTTCGCGGGCTCCAGCCCCTCCTTCAGGTGCAGCGAGGGGATCTCGTAGTCACCGAAGTTCTGCCGCCGGAACGGGATCGGCTCCGTCGACTCCAGGGTGAGCAGGCGCTGCTCCCACGCCTTGACGGCATCCGCGTACTCCTCGCCGCTCATCCGGTCGGTGCCGTGCAGCACGAACGGCGGGAGCACCTCGATGCCCGGGTAGAACAGGACGCCGTGGTGGATCGGGAACAGCAGGTCGTCGATCGGGCCGTTGATCCCGCGAGCGGCGTAGTGCGCCTCCGGGCCGCCCACGGTCACCGACAGCAGAGCCCTCCTGCCCGCGAGGGTGCCCTCGCCGTAGCGCTCGCCGTACCTGGTGGCGCTGTGCTCACCGACGCCGTACGCGAAGTGGTACGTGAACACCCGGTCCACCCAGCCCTTCAGGATCGCGGGCATCGAGTACCACCACAGCGGGAACTGGAAGATGATCGTGTCGGCCCACAGCAGCTTCTCCTGCTCGGCGCGCACGTCCGGGGTGAGCGTCCCGGTGTCGAAGGCCCGGCCCGAGTCCCGGGCGACCTGTAGCGGGCTCGACGCGGCCGGGCCGTAGTCAGAGGCGTCCGCGACCGCCTTCCAGTTCATCGCGTACAGATCGCTCACCCGCACCTCGTGCCCCGCGGCCTCCAAGGTGGACACCGCGAGGTCCTTCAGCGAGCTGTTGAGCGACTTCGGCTCCGGGTGGGCGTGGACGATCAGCGTTTTCATGGGAATTCCTCCGGATCGGTTGCCCCGATTCTGGGCGCCGCGGTGCCCGGCGTTCAGGGGCGCTTCTTCCGTCGGACCGGACTTCCTGGTAACGCCAGGGCCACCTTCCCGGGGCGCACACGTGGCCATACTGGGAGGCATGGACGATCTCGCAGGCTTCCTCCGGACCCGGCGTTCCCGCGTCGACCCGGCGTCCGTCGGCATCACCGTCGACAGCCGCCGCCGGGTCGAAGGACTGCGCCGCGAAGAGGTGGCGCACCTGTCCGGTGTCAGCGTCGACTACTACGTCCGCCTGGAGCAGGGCCGCGCGACCCAGCCCTCCGAGCAGGTCCAGGACGCGCTCGCCCGCGTCCTCTGCCTCGACGAGACAGAACGCGGGCACCTCGGCCGGCTCGCCTGCCAGCGCCGCCGCCGCATGGCCGCGCCGACCGGCCGGGTCCGCCCCGAGCTGCTCCAGATCCTCGACCTGACCACCGGCGCCCCCGCGATGATCATGAACCACCGGACGGACGTGCTCGCCGCGAACCGTCTCGCCCGACTCCTCTACGGCCACCCGGTGCCGGGCCTGAACACCGCCCGCCACATCTTCCTGGAGGAGACCGAACGCGGTCTCTACGCGGACTGGGAGACGTGCACCCTCGACGCGGTCGGGCACCTGCGCCTGGCCGCGGGCACCTACCCCGAGGACCCCCGACTGGCCTCGCTCATCGGGGAGCTGGCGATGGGCAGCGAGCGCTTCCGCCGCCTCTGGGCCCGTGCGGACGTGCGCGCCCGCACGCATGGCCGCAAGGCGTTCCGGCACCCGCTGGTCGGGCTGCTGGAGCTGCACCAGGAGAACTTCGGGCTGCCGGACGAGTCGGGCATGGAGCTCGTGGTGCTCTCCGCGCCCCCCGGCAGCCCGGCGGAGGACGGGCTGCGCCTGCTGGCGAGCCTGGACACGGGCAGCGACGACGCGGTGGAGGCGACGGACGCTCAGGTCCGGGAGTAGCTCACCTGAGGTCGTCCACGAACGACTGCCAGGCCGCCACGCGGAACATCAGCACGGGGCCGTCGCTCACCTTGGAGTCGCGGACGGGGGCGACTTCGGGGACGCCATCGAGCCGGAACACCGCCCGCGCATACCCCTCCGTCTGCGACAGCCCCGGGATGAGCTGGGGCGCGTACTCCCGGATCGCCTCCGCGCGGGCCTCCGCCTCGGCCGCCTCCGCGAAGTGTTCCGGGTACTTCGACTTCTTCAGCGCCTCGCAGCTCCGTACGAAGAAGCCGTCCGCGCCGAGCATCTCGTCGAACTTCTGCGCCTGGTCCATCTGCATACGCCGTACGCCAGCTGCCCGATGAACGAGCCGCTGAGGAAGAGCGGGGCCGCCCAGCTCCGACTGGGAGAGGCCTGCGGCCTCTCTCCGTGGCGCAGTTCGGCGCCCAGGAAGGAGCGGGGAGAGGAGGAGGGACCGAGCTTTCTGGGACCCGGCATGACAACTCCCTGTGATGCACCAGCGGTTGTTGGAACTGCACCTCTTCCAGGCTAACGAGAGATTGGCCACGCTGGGTATGCATTGACATTACTCAGCGTGGAAGGAATGGATCATGACGACAACGGATCGGCGCAGGGTTACGGCAGGCAGAGTGCGGGAGGCGGAGGAGGCGGTCGAGCGGCTGCGGGAAGGACTCGCGGGGGTCGGGATCACCCTGCCCTCGCTGCGGGTCGACCCGGTCTCGTGTGCGGGGAGCGGGCCGGCCGTGCTCGTGGAGCTCGGGCGCTGCAACCTGGACACGGTGCGGCGGCTGAGCGGAGTGCTGGACGGAAAGGCGGCAGGCCATGGTGGGTGAGGGAAGTGAGCCGGAGGCGTGTACGCCGGAGCCCGGATCGTTCGCCGTGGACGTGCGGGACGGGCGGGTGGGCCGGGTGATCGGGCGCGTCGGGCCTTATGTGCGGCTACGGCCGCCCGGCGGAGGCCCGGAATGGGACTGCCCGCCCGAGTCCGTCCGGCCGGCGTCGCCGGGGCTCGTGCTGCGGGCGCGGGTGACGGAGGTCAACCGGGAGGGGCAGCTGCCTCGGTGAGGATGCGAAGGAGTGTTCTGCCGGGCCGGAAACGGGCGCGGATAGCCATGCGTTCATGGCGAGCATGAACACGGAAAGCGACGCACAACTGGCCGTCAGAGCGGTACGGGCGGGCGCGGCGGTGGTCCGGGACATGTACGGGACATCGCCGCAGCGGTTCGACAAGGGCGCTGGTGACTTCGCGACGGCCGCCGACCTCGCCGCGGAGAAAGCCATCCTGGACGTCCTGCGTACCGCCCGGCCCGATGACGCGGTGACGGGTGAGGAGAGCGGCCGCACCGGAGCGGACGGCGCCGAACGCAGGTGGCCTGTCGACCCCTTGTGCGGCACGCTGAACTACGCCGTGAACACGAGGGTGGTCGCGGTGAACGTCGCCCCGCGCGAAGGGTCGTCCATCACGGTGGCAGCGACGGCCGACCCGTTCGGCGGCGAGGTGTTCTGGACGGACGGCGAGAGCGCCCGCCTCCACAGGGACGATGCGGCTGATGCAGGTGAGGAGCTGGCGCTCTCGTGCGCGACAGCGTGCACTTCTCCGCGGGCATCGCCCTGTGCGAAGCCGCGGGCCGCGTGGTGACGGGCATCCACGGCCAGCCGCTGCACACCGGCGCGGAGGGCCTGGTGGTGACGGCCGACCGGGAGACGCACGCCCTGCTGCTGGAGATGATCAGCGGTCAGGAACCGGGCCCGGGTGGATCGGACGACGCGTCGCCGTCGAGGTAGCGCCCGGGCGAGGTGCCGAGGGTCCGCCGGAACGACGCGAGGCAGGCGCCGCGTTGCCGGGGAGGACGGGCGGCCCGGCGAAGTACGGGCCGGCCTGAGGAGCCCGGCCCGGCTTGAGGCGGCACGGTCACCTGGGCCGCCCGAGCCGACGCCGAGCGGCTGCCGTACCGTTCGGGCGGCCCCTCGGCCGAGGGAGGGGCCGCCCGACTCCTCCGCCCGTGGAAAGGGACGCGTGATGCCGGCCGTTCTCGTCCTGCTGCTCTCCGGCACCTGGCTGCTGTCCGGCGCGCTGGTCACCGGTACCGATCCCCTGATCGTCGCGGTGGGCCGTACCGCCGTGTGCTGCCTGGTGCTCACCGCTGTCGCCGCGTCGAGCGCGAGCGGCCGGGCGGACCTGCGGAGGGCCGCCGCCCGGCCCGGGACCGTCTGGCTGCTGGGGCTGCTCGGCTTCGCCGGGTACGCGGCCGGCACCCTGCTCGCCATCCCGCGCGTCGGCACCTCCCTGACGAACCTCGTCGTCGCGCTGATGCCGTGCGCCTCTGTGGCCGTCGGCGCGCTGTTCTTCGGTGAACGGTCCGGGCCCCGCAAGGCGCTGGGCGCGGTCATCGCCTGCGCGGCGGCCGCCGGATACGCGGCGCTGGGCGCGGACGCCGGGGACCTGGACGCGGTGGGGCTGCTGCTGGTGGCGGCCGCGACGGTGGCGTTCGCCGTGTACGGGTTCCTGTACCGGGACCGCCTTTCGGGGCTGCCGCCGCTGGCCGTCCTGCCCGTGCTGCTGGCGGCGGCCAGCTGTCTGCTGCTCCCGATGGCCCTTCCCGCGCTGACCGCCCACCCCCCGACGCTCGCCGCGACGGGCGGGATCGTGGTGCTCGGCGCGGTCGTCTACGCCCCCGCCTACCTCGTACAGCACCGCCTCATCCTGCTCCGAGGCCCGGTCTTCACGGCCGCCGTCCAACTGGCCGTCCCCTTCACCGTCCGGCTCGGCGACTGGGCCCTGGACAGCGCCTCCGCCCCGTCACTCCCCGAGGTGCTGCTCCTCACGGTGTGCTGTGCGGGGATCGCCCTCGTCACCGTCCAGCCGGTCCGGCCGCCCGAGCCGGTCGCCTCCGAACGCTGAAGGGAGCGGGTCGCCCGGTGCGTCCGTCACACGATCGTGGGACGCTGAGGGAAGCGGCACCGCGTTGCGGAACCGTCGATCTACGCTCCCCGGACAGGCTTCAGGAGAAGGGACCCGCGATGACCGCCGCGATGGTCGAGCACCAGCAGGACTCTGAAGGCCGCCCGTGGGACTACCTGCTTCGTACCTGGCAGGAACTGGACGTGCCCGAGGGGTGGCGCGCCGAGATCGACGAAGGGCAGATCGTCTTGGTACCGCCGCCGCATGCGCATCACAACGGGATCGCCGCCAAGGTGCAGCGCCGCCTCTATGCGAATCTGCCCGACGAGCTGGAGATCTATCAGACCTTGGGCGTGCATGTGGCGCCCCTCGACAAGCTGTACGTTCCCCATCTCGTGGTCATGCCGGCCGAGCTGGTCGATGGAGCCGACCCCGAGGCCGGCGATCCCATGGACGCCTCCGAAGCGCTCCTCATCGTCGAGATCACGTCGAAGGGGAACGCCCGGGAGGACCGGACCAAGAAGTACCGCGCCTACGCGCGCGCGGGTGTGCCGATGTATCTGCTGATCGACCGGTTCGACACGCGTGGGGCGATGAGCACGCTGTTCACCGAGCCGAACGAGGACGGCACGTACAAGCGCTCCGACGCGGTGCCGTTCGGCAAGCCGCTCGGGCTGCCGGCGCCCTTCGGCGTCACGCTGGCCACGGACGCCTTCCCGGTCTGAGGCGCGCAGGAAAGCGGCGGCACCTTGTGGGTGCCGCCGCTTTCAGGTGTTCCGAGGGGCCTGAGGCTGTCAGACCCCGGCCGGTTCCTTCGCCAGGGCGTCGGGGCCGGATGCGGCGGTGGTCGCCGTGGCCGGGGACGGGGTGGCGGCCGGGGACGCCGACGGTTCCTGGGACACGTTGAACTCCGTCAGCAGGTCCTTGCTGAAGCCGAAGAAATACGTGGCGACGAAGCCGGCCAGGTAGCCCACCACCAGGCCGCCCGCGTAGATCGCGATCGTCGCGCCCAGGCCGTGGTTGCCGTCCAGCAGCGGGAACAGGGCCCAGCCGGACGGGCCGATCGCGGTGGAGCCGACCGCGTCACCGAGCTGGTTGAAGAAGCCGACGAACGCTCCGCCGAACGCACCGCCCACGCACGCCGTGATGAACGGGCGGCCCAGCGGCAGCGAGACACCGTAGATCAGCGGCTCCCCGACGCCCAGGAACCCCGCCGGCAGGGCGGACTTGATGGTCTTGCGGATCGACTCGTTGCGGGGGAGGCGGAAGTAGACCGCGATGGCCGCACCGACCTGGCCGGCACCGGCCATGGCGAGGATCGGGAGCAGGACGGTGTAGCCCTGCTGCTCGATCAGCGTGGTGTGGATCGGGATCAGCGCCTGGTGCAGGCCCAGCATGACCAGCGGGAGGAAGAACCCGCCGAGGACCAGGCCCGCGCCCGCGCCGCCGTTGGACAGCAGCCAGTCCGCGAACGTACCGATCGCGGTGGACACCTCACCGGCCACGTACATCAGGCCGAAGATCGTCACCAGGCCGGAGATCAGGACCGTCAGGGTCGGCGTGACCAGGACGTCCAGCGCCTCCGGGACCCAGCGCCGGCACCACTTCTCCACGTACACCGCGAGCACCGCCGCGCCCAGGGCGCCGAGGACGCCGCCCTGGCCGGGGGAGAGCTTCTGGCCGAACGCCTCGATGTTGGCGACGCCCGGGAAGACGATGATGGCCGCGACCGCACCGCCGAGGATCGGCGTACCGCCGAACTCCTTCGCCGTGTTGTAGCCGACGAAGACGGCGATCAGTGCCATGAAGCCGGACGCCATCGCCGCCAGGGCCGGGGTGACCGAGGGCAGCCACTCCAGGTTGACCAGCAGGCCGTTGAGCCCGGCGATGATGCCGCAGCCGATCAGGGCCGGGATCAGGGGCACGAAGATGTTGGCGATCTTGCGCAGGAACAGCTTGAACGGGGTGGCGTTCTTCGCCTTCCTGGCCGCCTTCATCTCGGCTCCCTGCGCGGCCAGTTCCTCCGCGGTGAGCGGGGCGGAGTCCGGGGAGGGGGCCGGGGAGGGTTCCGGCGCGGACGCCCGGCCCTCCTCGACGAGCTTCTCGAACTCGGGCGTGACGCGGGCGACCGTACCGGGACCGAGAACGATCTGGTACGTGTCGTCGTCGACCACGCCCATGACGGCCGGGACGGCCTTCAGAGCCTCGTCCTGGACGAGCGAACGATCGTGCAGGCCCAGCCGGAGCCGGGTCATGCAGTGGGCGATGGAGCTGACGTTCGCGGCGCCACCGACGAGCGGAAGGATCGCGGCGGCAGTGGCGCGGTTCTTGTCTTCTGTAGCCATGGTGCGTGGTGCCTTGCTGTGCGGGGGGTGGAGCCGGGGGAGGAGCTCTCGTTCGGATCAGGCCAGACCCCGTGAGCCCGGCCTGATCCGAACGAGGGCCCCCTAGGTGGTGCGGGGGGCGGCGGCGAGCGCGGCGCGGAGGTGGCCGTCCGACGCGGACAGGAGGGAGGCGGCGGTGGGGCCGTCGACCTGGCCGAGGATGGTGAGGATGGCGTTCTTCACCTCACCGTCGGTGGCGGCGAGCGCCGCCTCGATCTCGGCGTCCGACGCTCCGGTGGCCAGCGAGACGATCCGCCGCGAGCGGGCGCGCAGCTTCTCGTTGGAGGCGCGGACGTCGACCATGAGGTTTCCGTACGTCTTGCCGAGCCGGATCATCGTGATCGTCGAGAGCATGTTGAGGACGAGCTTCTGGGCCGTGCCCGCCTTGAGCCGGGTCGAGCCGGTGAGCAGCTCCGGTCCGACGACGACCTCTACGGGGTGCTTGGCGGCGGCGCCCAGCGCGGAGGCCGCGTTGCAGGACAGGCCGATGGTCAGCGCGCCCTTGGCACGGGCGTGTTCGACGGCACCGATCGCGTACGGCGTGCGGCCGGAGGCGGAGATGCCGACGACGGTGTCATCGGCGGTGAGCCCCAGCGCGTCCAGGTCGGCGGCGGCCAGCTCCGCGCTGTCCTCCGCGCCCTCGACGGCGGTGACCATCGCGGACGGGCCGCCCGCGATGAGGCCCACGACGTGCGCCGGGTCGGTGTTGAAGGTGGGCGGGCACTCGCTGGCGTCCAGCACACCGAGGCGGCCCGCGGTGCCGGCGCCCGCGTAGATCAGCCGGCCGCCGCGCGCCATGCGGGTGGCGGTGGCGTCGATCGCGGCGGCGATCTCGGGCAGCCGGGCGGCGATGGCGGCGGGGACGGTCTGGTCCTCGCCGTTCATGATCCGGGCGATTTCCGCGGTGGCCAGCTGGTCGATCTCGGCGAGCTCGGGACGGAACGCCTCGGTGGTGAGGGTTTCGAGCTGGGCGCGCAGCTCGCCGTATCCGTCGGGAGCGGTGGCGTCGGCGTCGGTGGTGGAGGTCATGGAGAGCGGCTCTGCTTTCTTGACTCGTACGGTTCTGCGGGTGCGAGTGCGGGGTTCGTTACGCGGGCGGGGTGGCGGGCGTCAGCGGGTGCGGGGGTTGTGGCGGTGGGCCAGCGCCTCGTAGGACGCGGCGAGGGCCGGAGCCGCCGTCTCGTACGTGCGCTGCGCGACTCCGATGAACAGGCAGTCGACGACGAGGAGCTGGCTCGTACGGCTCGACATGGCGGCCGGGCGCAGCTCGCTCTCGCGGGCGGTGGACGTGGTCAGTACGTGGTCGGCGTACTGCGTGACCGGTCCGTCGGGGCGGCCGGTGATCGCGATCGTGGTCGCGCCCCGGTCGAAGGCGACCCGCAGCGGTTCGATGACGTCGCCGGTCGAACCGGAGTGGGTGATCGCGATGGCCACATCACCGGAGCGCAGCTGCACGGCGTTGGTGACCGCGAGGTGCGGGTCCATGTTGGCGTGCGCGATCAGGCCGATCCTGGCCAGCTTCTGGGCCAGGTCCTGGCCGACGAGCGAGGAGGCGCCGACCCCGTAGATGTCGATCCGGCGGGCGGTCGCGGCGGCGGCCACGGCGGCACCGAGCTGCACGGTGTCGAGCCCGGCGGCCGTGTCCGCGAGGGTCTGCTGCTCGTCGTAGGCGAGCTTGGCGACCACGTCCGCGATCGGGTCGTCGACCGCTATGTCCGCGGTGACGGCGGGCGCCCGGCCGGACTGCTGGTGGGCGGCGAGTCCGGCGAGCGCGAGGCGCAGATCGCGGTAGCCGGGGTAGCCCAGGAGGCGGGCGGTGCGGACCACCGTGGCCTCGCTGGTGCCGGTGAGCTCGGCGAGACCGGTGACCGTCAGGGCGGCGCAGCCCGCCGGGTCGCCCGCGACCGCCTCCGCGACCCGCTGCATGGAACGGGTCATGGACGGCGCGAGCGTGCGCACCTTGGCGGCGAGGGCTGCCGGGGCGGGCGGCGAATCAGCGCTGAAACTTTCCTTCAGGTCATTGGTCACCTTTGAAAGATATTTTCAGGACCCGGGTCCGTCAACCCCCCTTTGGTCCCGACCTCTGGCGGCAGCGGCGGGGCGCCGCAGTGCGCAGGTGGACAATGGAGGCATGGAGCTGAATCCCCTGGAGCAGGCGCTGCACACCGCCCGCGCACTCGTCATGGCCGACCTCGCCGCCGGAGACGTGGCTCAGGCGCAGATCGTCTCGATGGTCGAGGACGCGGTGACGCACCGCCGCTGGTGGGTCGAGCAGTGGCCGCAGGGCGCGGAATTCGTCGTCGGCCTCGTCGCCCAGGACGTCCAGGACGCGCTCCTGGAGCAGTACGGCCGCTGGCCGCTGTGCCCGGTCTGCGACTCGGGCGACCCGCACGCGCTCGACGTCGAACCGGAACTGGGCCCGGACCCGCACTGGGTCTGCACGAAGGCCACCGTCGCGGTCGCCCCGGTCGGCGCGCTCGGCGGGATACTGCGCCCGTGACCGTCTACATCGATCCACCGGACTGGCCGGGCCACGGCCGGTTCTGGTCGCACCTGGTCAGCGACGAGTCGTTCGACGAGCTGCACGCCTTCGCGGCGTCCATCGGCTGCCCGGCGCGGGCCTTCGAGCGGGACCACTACGACGTACCGGATGCCCGCTACCAGGACGCCGTACGGGCCGGCGCCCGGCAGATCGGCTCCAAGGAGCTGGTGCGCCGGATCACCGAGGCGGGCCTGCGCCGCCCGAAGGGGCGCGAGCTGCCGGGCCGGTAGCGCTCAGCCGCTCGTCGCCGTGACGCTCAGCCGCTCGTCGAGGGGGCGCACGCCTCCGCCGCGGCCTGCGCCTGCTGCGGTACGGCGGCCGGGGCGCTCGCCACCAGCCGGGACGACGAGCCCCGGCCGCGGTGCAGCCGCAGCGAGACCACCACGGCCACCAGCGCCAGTACGGTCATCGCGGCCCCGGCCCACGCGGTCGCCGCGAACCCGAAGTCCGCGTCGATCACCGCGCCGCCCAGCCAGGGGCCCCCGGTGTTGCCGCTGTTGAACGCGGCGGTGGTCGTCGCACCGGCCAGCGTGGGGGCGGCGCCCGCGACGTTGAACATCCGGGCGTTCAGCGCCGGGGCCGTGTAGAACGCCGAGAGGCCCAGCAGGAACGAGAGCACGATCACGGCGACCTGGTTGGAGGCGAACAGCGCCAGCGCGGCCAGGAAGACCGTGGACGCCGTGATACCGCTCAGCAGCACCCCGAAGAGGTGCGCGTCCGCGACCCGGCCGCCGATCGTCGTACCGATCAGCGCGCCGACCCCGAACAGCGCGAGGACGGCAGGAACCCAGCCGGAGTCAAGACCGGCGACGTCCGTGAGCACCGGCGCGAGATAGCTGAACGCGCAGAACACCCCGCCCGCCGCGAGCGCGGTGATCGTGATGGACAGCCACACCTGCCGGTCGCGGTAGATGCCCACCTCCCGCTTCAGCTGCGGCTTCTCGTCCGGTACGGGGATACGGGGAATCAGCGTCGCCACCCCCACGAGGGCGATCGCGGAGGCCACACCCACCGCCCAGAACGCGGAGCGCCAGCCGAGGTTCTCCCCGAGGAAGGCGCCCAACGGCACGCCGAGCACGTTGGCGATGGACAGCCCGCCGATCATCACGGCCATGGCGCGCGCCCGCTGGTTCACCCGGACCATCGCGATGGCGACGGCGGCGCCCACGGCCCAGAACCCGGCGCACGCGAAGGCGCTGAGCACCCGGGACGCGAAGAGGACCTCGTACGTCGGCGCGAGCGCGCCCGCGATCTGACCGAGTCCGAAGACGGAGATCAGCGCGACGAGCGTGGTGCGGCGCGGCAGCCGCAGCGTCGCGACGGCGAGCAGCGGGGCGCCCACCACCATGCCGATCGCGAACGCGGATATGAGGAGTCCTGCGCGCGGGATCGACACGTTCATGTCGTCCGCGATGGGCGGCAGCAGGCCGGAGAGCATGAACTCGCTGGTGCCGAGAGCGAAGACGGAGAGGCCGAGTATGTATACGGCCAGGGGCATACGCGAGCGGCGAGCGGCAGAGTCGGGCATGACACGTCCTAACAGTGCGCCTACCCGCCGCATTCCCGGCGGCGGCGGCGCGGCGGCCCGGCGGCCCGGTGGCGCAGCGGCCTGCCCCGCGCTCGCCATCGCGCCCGCGCCCGCTCAGTGTGAGAGCAGCTCCAGCTCCGTCCGCAGGTTGTGCCGGGCCCCCGGCTCCCACTCGGCCGTCCCGTGCGGCGTACGGAACAGCCTCGGCAGCTCCAGAAGCTGCCGCAGCACGGCCGCCCGCCCCTCCCGGAACGCGTCCTCCGGCACGAAGCCGTACTCCTCGCGCACCTGGGCCGCGTACCGCGCGTACTCCTTCGGCGGCGACGCCAGGATCGCCAGATCCGCGTCGCACAGCACCTCGCCGTCGCGGTCCCCGCCGGCCGGATCATGCGTGACCGTGAGCCGGACCAGCCGGGCGACCTCGGCCGTGGTCGCGGCGGGCACCCCGGCCTCGGGCAGCGCGCGTTCCGCGAGGACGGCGCTGCGCTCCTCGTTCTCGGACCGGTCGGGGCGGTAGACCGCGTCGTGGAACCAGGCGGCGAGCCGAACGGCGTCCGCGTCGGAGGCGTGACCGGCGAGCGTGTCCACATGGTCCAGGACCGCCGTCAGATGGGCCATGGTGTGGTACTTGCGCTGGGGTTCGGCCCAGCGCGCCAAGAGGTTGTCCGCGTACGGCAGCGGGTCCGGGCCTTCGGCGCGGTGCCGGGCACGGACCAGGCAGTCGCGCCAGCGGCGCCGGAGCGCGTCCTCGGGGCCGCGGCGGCGGGCCTGATCGGTGTCGTCGTCCATGACTCCGAGATTACGACCTCACCCAGGCGTCCGGCCGCCGCGGCGCCGGGCCCTCGATCACGCGTTCGTCGGATACCCAAGTCCGCCGGGGAGCGGGATGGTTGGCTTGGGGCATGGCTGACGAACGTGATCCCGAGCTGCCCGGTCTCCTCCTGCGCACCGAGCGAGACGCCCTCCTCCCGCTGCTGCGGTCCGCCGGTGCGAGCGATTTCGCCCTGCGCACCGCGTGTCCCGGCTGGACGGTGCGGCATGTCCTCGCGCACTGCGGTTCCGTGCTGAACCGGGTGGTGGAGAGCCGTTTCGAACCGGACGTGTTCAGCCCCGAGTGCAACGACCGCGACATCGCGGAGCGGGCCGGCTGGACGGACGCGGAGGTGGTGGACGAGCTGGAGCGGGGGATGGCCGGGGCCGGTGACGCGATCGCCAAGGCGGGCGGGGTGCTGGACGGGGTGGCGCTGGGGGAGTGGATCCACGCCGGGGACGTGCGCGAGGCGTGGGGCCTCGAAGGGGCGTACCAGGGACCGGGGCTGACGCATGCGCTCGGGCTGCTGGCCCCCTTCGCCCGGCGCCGGAAGACGCCGCTGCTGGTCGCGCGGCTGGAGGACGGCGGCGAGGAGCTGACCATCGGTACCGAGCACGACGGCCGGGCGCCCGGCCGATACCGGGGGGACGGGGCGACGCTGATCCGGCTGTTCGCGGACCGGCCGCTGGTGGGGACGCGGTACGAACTGGAGGGCGTGAAGGAGAACGAGCTGTTCGTTTTCTGAGCCCGCGTTCCGCTCCGGCTGTCCCGGGCCCGTGATCCGGGCGCACGGAGGCGCTAACGTGCGCTTCGTGACGAATCTGATGAATCCGGCGGACCGGGGGGACGCCTCGGCCGCACCGGCTCCCATGGACCTCAACGCGGATCTCGGTGAGGGGTTCGGGCGCTGGTCGCTCACCGACGACGAGGCGCTCCTCGCCTGCGTGACCAGCGCCAACGTGGCGTGCGGCTTCCACGCGGGGGACCCCTCGGTGATGCGCCGGGTATGCGACACGGCGGCCGCCCGCGGCGTGCGGATCGGCGCCCAGGTCTCGTACCGCGACCTGGCGGGGTTCGGGCGCCGCTCCATGGACGTACCGGCGGACGAGCTGGCCGCCGAAGTGGCGTACCAGATCGGCGCGTTGCGGGTGTTCGCGGAGGCTGCCGGGGCCACCGTCTCGTACGTCAAGCCGCACGGCGCCCTCTACAACCGGGCGGTCCACGACGACGAGCAGGCGGCGGCGGTGATCGAGGGCGTCCGGCTGGCGGGAGGCAGCCCGGCCGTCCTCGGGCTGCCCGGCTCCCGGCTGCTCGTACGGGCTGCGGAGGCGGGGCTGACGGCGGTCCAGGAGGCCTTCGCGGACCGCGCCTACACCGAGCGGGGCACGCTCGTCCCGCGCACCGAGCCGGACGCGGTCGTGCACGACGCGGACGAGGTGGTGCGCCGGAGCGTCGGGATCGCGGTGGACCGGAGCGTGATCGCGGCCGACGGCGGCCGGATCGCGGTCGCGGCGCGGTCCCTGTGCGTCCACGGCGACACCCCCGGAGCGGCGGCGATCGCCCGGCGGGTCCGGGCCGCGCTGGAAGAGGCGGGCGTCGTGGTGCGGGCGTTCGCATGAGTACGCCACCGCCGGACGGGGAGAGCCGGGGGCCGGGGCCGGTCGTGCTGACCGTCGGCGCGGACGCGCTGCTGGTCGAGCTGGGCTCCGCCGAGGAGACGGAGGCGTTCCACGCGCAGGTGCTGCGACGCCGCGCGGCCGGTGAACTGCCCGGCGTACGCGAGGTCGTGCCCGGTGCGCGGACGGTTCTGCTGGACGGGATCGCGCGGGACACGGCCGGGCTCGCCCGTGAGCTGGCGTCCTGGCCGGTGCCGCCGCCGCTGCGGGCCACCGGACCGGCGGTGGAGATCCCGGTCGTGTACGACGGCCCGGACCTGGACGACGTG
Organism: Streptomyces sp. AW19M42; assembly: GCA_000470535.1. GTDB lineage: Bacteria > Actinomycetota > Actinomycetes > Streptomycetales > Streptomycetaceae > Streptomyces. The sequence goes on along the minus strand of CBRG010000267.1, from coordinate 3,882 downwards.
GCGCGGGCGTGGGGGGTCGCCGCCGCCGAGGTGGCCGCCCTCCACTCCGGGACGGAATTCCGGGTCGCCTTCTGCGGGTTCGCCCCGGGCTTCGGCTACCTGACGGGCCTGCCGGACCACCTCCACCTGCCGCGCAGGGCGACTCCGCGCACCCGGGTCCCGGCGGGTGCGGTGGCCCTGGCTGGCCCGTACACCGGGGTGTACCCGCGCCCGTCCCCCGGCGGCTGGCAGCTGATCGGCCGGACGCCGGACCCGGCGGCCCTGTGGAACCCGGACCGCGAACCACCCGCGCTGCTGGTGCCCGGGGCGCGGGTCCGGTTCGTCGAGGCCGCTACGGGTACGGGATCGGCTCCGGGGGCGGAGGCGTGAGCGCGGGGATCGAGGTCGTCCGCGCCGGGGCCCTGACCACCGTGCAGGACGAGGGGCGCTTCGGCCACGCGCACCTGGGGGTGGGGCGGGCGGGCGCCCTGGACGCGCCGTCCGCCCGGCTCGCCAACCGGCTGGCCGGCAACCCCCTCGGCGCGGCGCTGCTGGAGACGACCGTCACCGGCTGCGCGGTCCGCCCGGACCGCGCGGTGCGGGTGGTCGTCGGCGGTGCGCCCTGCCGGGTGACGGTGGACGGGCGGCCGGTGGCGTGGGGTGCGCCGGTCCACGTACCGACGGGCGCGGTGCTGGACGCCGGTCCCGCCGCGCACGGACTGCGCTCCTACCTGGCGTTCGCGGGCGGCCTGGAACCGGAGCCGGTACTCGGCAGCCGGTCCGCCGACCTGCTCTCCGGCCTCGGCCCGGACCCCCTGCGCGACGGCGATGTGCTGCCGCTCGGGCCGCCCCCGCCGGCCGGTCCCCCGGGGGCGGAGGAGGCGGCGGCGGTGCCGTGGCCCGGGGTGCCCGCCGAACTCGTGCTCCCGGTGCTCCTCGGCCCCCGCCACACCTGGTTCACGGCCGACGCCCTGCGCACGCTCACCACCGCCGCGTACCGCGTCTCGGCGCAGAGCAACCGGATCGGCCTGCGCACCGAGGGCCCCGCGCTGGCCCGTGCCCGGCAGGGCGAACTGCCCAGCGAGGGCATGGTGCTGGGCGCGGTCCAGATCCCGCCGGACGGCCGCCCGGTGGTGTTCCTGAACGACCACCCGACGACGGGCGGCTACCCCGTGGTGGGTGTCGTCCCGGAACCCGCGCTGGCCGCGGCGGCGCGGGTGACGCCGGGGACGGTGGTGCGGTTCGTGCGCTCGGCAAGGTGATCCGCCGGAGCGCTCATCGGCGGCGGGGCAGCTCTCAGTTCGCGACGGGCAGCCCGAAGTGCTCGCTGATGATCCGCATCGTCACGGCGCCGTCGGCGTTGTACGACGGATCGGCGTCGTACCCGGGGGTCTCCCGGCCGACGATCCCGGCGTCGAGCAGCTCCCGGATCAGCAGGTCACCGCTGCGGTGCGCCTCACGGCGCTTCCCGATGTTGAAGTAGTCCAGCTCGAACCCGCCCCGGCTGTAGGAGTAGTTGAACGGGTGGTCCTCGCAGTGCGGGATCGCGTAGTTCTGCCCGTGCGGGCATTCACACGCGGGGGTGGAGGCCAGGAAGACCGTATCCACCCGGTCGGGCCCGCCGAACCGTTCTTCGTAGCGGAATCCGGTGATGTCGCGCGCCAGCCGGACGGCCGCCGGGCCGTCGATGGCGGTCGCGTCGAACGTCACCCAGGCCCAGCCGTCCGACTCGCCCGCCGTGCGGACGGGGAGCGCCGCCTCGGTGGAGACGGCGGTGAGGGTCGCCAGGTCCAGGCCCCTGGCGTAGACGAGGTAGGTGTCCGGAGCGAGCGGGTTCACTTCGCCGTCACCTCCAGCGCGAGCGGGGGCGACGGCAGGATGAAGGCGTCCGCGATGGCCTTCACCAGCCGGAGCTGAATATCGTCGTCGTCGTGGTCGTCGCAGTGGTGGCTGTCGTCCGTGCGCCACTTCTCGCACGCCGCGTCCGGGCCTATGAGGTTCGCGGCGAGGAGCTCGGCCGAGATGTAGTCGGGGTTGTCCCCCAGCCGCTGTTCGATGTCCTCGAAGCTGAAGTACAGGGTCGTGGCACCGCTGCGCAGGTAGTGGAACCGGGGCCCGTGCGCCTTCGCGCTGCACGGCTCGGTGACGAACACCACGAGCTCCGTGCCCGCGGGGCACAGAAGCCGGTAGTCGGCTTCCTCGTAGTCCTCGGAATCCTCTTCGATCATGTCGTGCACCGCCCAGGCCCAGCCGTCCGCCTCGCTCTGGGCGAGCGGCTCGCGCTTCAGGTCGCGCAGGCCCGAGGTGAGGGCGTCGAGGGACTGGCCGCGGGTGAGGACGAGGTTCACCTCGTGGCCGGGAAAAGAATCATGCATCCAGCTGGTCATGCCGGAAGACTAGACGCGGCCACTGACAACAACTGGAGGGGCGAGTCATGGGTTTCACACTGGAGGGGCCGGTTCTGGAGGGCGCACGGGTGCGCCTGGAGCCGTTGGAGCACCGGCATGCGGAGGGCCTCCTCCGGGCCGCCCGGGAGGACCGGAGCTCCTACGGCCTCACCTGGGTGCCCGGAAGTCCTGCGGAGGCCGAGGGTTACGTGGACGCGCAGCTCGCCCGTGCCGCGTCCGGGATGCTGGCCCCTTACGCGCAGGTGGACCGGGAGTCCGGGCGGGTGGTCGGGGCCACCGCGTACTTGGAGCCCCGGTACTGGCTGGGCGAGGACACCCTGAGCGCGATCGAGGTCGGGTTCACGTGGCTCGGCGCGTCCGCCCAGGGCACGGGGGTGAACGCAGAGGCCAAGTACCTGCTGTTCCGGCACGCGTTCGAGGTGTGGGGCGTGGCGCGGGTCGATCTGAAGACCGATGCCCGCAACAGCCGTTCGCGGGCCGCGATCGAGCGGGCGGGCGCCCGGTTCGAGGGGGTGCTGCGGAACTGGTCCCGGTCGTGGGCGCCGGGTGAGGGCGGGCGGCTGCGGGACTCCGCGATCTTCTCCATCACGGCCGACGAGTGGCCGGACGTCCGGGCGGGGCTCGAAGCGCGGCTCGCACGCTGACCCGGCGAAGGGCGGCCGGAGGCCCGGCTTCCCGGCGGAAGCCGAGTCCGGCCCGGGTGGGGCAGCCGGTACGGGGAGCGCGATCGGTCACACCCCGGCCCGGAACCCCCGCAGCCGCAGCGAGTTGCCGACCACGAACACCGAGGAGAACGCCATCGCCGCACCCGCGATCATCGGGTTCAGCAGACCCATCGCGGCCAGCGGCAGCGCCGCCACGTTGTAGGCGAAGGCCCAGAACAGGTTCGTCCGGATGGTGCCCAGGGTCCTGCGTGACAGCCGGATCGCGTCGGCGGCGGCCCGCAGGTCGCCCCGGACCAGGGTCAGGTCGCCGGCCTCGATCGCCGCGTCCGTGCCGGTGCCCATCGCGAGGCCCAGATCGGCCTGGGCGAGGGCGGCCGCGTCGTTCACGCCGTCACCGACCATCGCGACCGAACGGCCCTCCGCCTGGAGGCGCTTGACGACGTCGACCTTGTCCTCCGGCATGACCTCCGCGTACACCTTCTCGATGCCGACCTCGGCCGCGACCGATTCGGCCACCGCGCGGTTGTCGCCGGTCAGCAGGATCGGCGTCAGGCCGAGTGCGCGAAGCCTCACGATCGCCTCCGCGCTGGTGTCCTTCACCGCGTCGGCCACCTCCAGGACCGCCCGCGCCTCACCGTCCCAGGCGACCGCGATCGCGGTGCGGCCCGCGGCCTCCGCCTCGGCCTTGCGGCGCGCCAGCTCCGCGGGGAGGTGGATCTCCCACTGGGCCAGCAACTGCTCGCGGCCCACCAGGACGGCATGGCCCTCGACGACGCCCTGGACGCCGAGGCCGGGGATGTTGGTGAAGTCCTCGGGGGTGGGGAGGGGGG
>CBRG010000266.1 GCA_000470535.1 Streptomyces sp. AW19M42 | reverse complement strand
AGGCCCTCACTCGTTCAAGATCACCCAGCCGTGATTGCTGTCACCAACCTCCGTGGACAGAACAGCTAGGGCGTGTCGTAGTGGCGGCGTAAGGCGTTCGCGAAGCCGGGCACAAGGCCGGGCGCGCGGCGGGCGGGCGCGGAGTCGGGGTTTGGGCGGGGTCGCGGGCGCTGACGTTGGTTCGTGTGCAGAGCTGAAATGGAGCGGTGAAGGCGGGTGAGCTCTCCGACGAGCTCGCCGGACTCCCGCCCCGTATCCAGCGGCTCGCCCGGCGCGAATCGTGGAGCGGCTTCTCCGCTCCCCGGCTGCGCGGGGCGCAGGCCGCGAGGTGTTGCGGCTGGTGGTCACCGAGCCCGGCGTGCGCGTCTCGACGGCCGCGCGGAGCCTCTGCCTGGCGGCCGACTCGGCGAGCACACTGGTGAACCACCTGGCCGCGGAGGGGCTGCTGCAGCGGGAGAAGGACCCCGGGGACGGGCACGTGGCGTTGCTGTACCCCACTTCCGCCGGGGTGGAGAAGCCGCACGAGCGGCACGCCCGCCGTGCGGCGCTCTTCCGCCGGCACCTGGCCGGGCTCGACGCCGACGACCGCGCGGCACCCGCCGCCGCGCTCCTGGCCCCGCACAGACTCGCCGCGTCCGTGCGTGAGGGGGACGAGACCGCGTGACCACGCACACCGCGCCCGCCGTCCGCTGCACCGGCCCGACCTACAGTTTCGACAGCTCAAAGGCCGCCGACGGGCTGGACCTGCTGGTCCGGCCCGGGGAGGTGTTCGGGCTCCTCGGGCCGAACGGCGCGGGCAGGACCACCACCATGCGCGCCAACACCACCCTGCTGCCCGTTCCGGCAATGTCCGCCGCACCCGCCGCACCGCGATCCGCCGCACCGCGACCCGGCGCGGCTGGGCCCGATCCGCGCTTCGCCCTGCTGCTCACCCCGCCGCCGCGCACCGGCTTGGCAGGTCGTACCGGCCCGGGTCGGCGCGATGTGCGCCGCCGAACTGCACAAGCTGCTGCACGACCGGACCGAGATCCACACCCGTGCCGTCCAGCCCGCGCTGTGACTGCTGGTCTGCGGTACGACGTTCCCCCGCATCCACGCCATCCCCACCGGCGGCGCTCCCTATCCCGACTGCCTGACGCCCGGGATCACCGCCCGGATCCCGACTGCCTGACGCCCGGGATCACCGCCCGGTCGGCCATGTTCATCGCGATCTTCTACGGCATCATGATCATCCGGGAGCGCGACTCCGGCGTCCTCACCAGACTCATGGACACACCGACCCCCCGGTCGGCCCTCGTGACCGGCAAGGCGTTCGCCGCCGGAGTGAAGGCCGTGATCCAGGCCGTCGTCGTCGTTGTCATCGCCGCCCTGCTCGGCGTCGGCATGAGCTGGAACCCGCCGCATCTGCTCGGCGTCGCCGTGGTGGTCGTGCTCGCCTCTGCGTTCTCCTCGTCCCTGTCGATGTCGATCGCGGGGATCGTGCTCACCCGTGACCGGCTGACGGGCATCGGCCAGGCCATCACGATGCCGCTGCTCTTCGTGTGCAACGCGCTCTGCCCCGTCGCCCTGATGCCGGGCCGGCTCCAGGCGTTCAGCAGGGTGAACCCGCTGAGCTGCCAGGTCGACGCCCTGCGCGGCCTGCTCATCGGCACACCGTCCCAGCTCCACCTGACTTCGGGGTACTGGCCCTCGCCGCCGCGGTCGGCATCGCGGCCGCCGGTTCACTGCTCGGCCGGCTCGCCCGCTGACGCCGACACCCCGCCCCCTTGCCGCCGCGCGTCCCGTATCCCGTATCCCGTTTCCCGTACAAAGCCCCGCGCGGGACGCCGCGTTCGCGCCGCACCGGCCCCACACCAGTCCCCTATCCGCCGCGCATGTGAATCGATTCACCATCGCGGCGGACACCCGCCCCGTCCAAGCGCCGTCGAGGATCCGCGACCGGGCGAGCCGTCGGCATTCGTTTCCCCTTCACACCTCCCTCCAACCTCAGGAAATTACCGCTACCCACCCATTGACTACGCCCGCAATCCCCGTCTAGCTTCCGAGGAGCCCGATTGAAACCTTTCACGACGGGTGGGCCCCTATGGCCTTCCACCGACTCGGTCCACCGCTCAGGAGCCCCTCATGAACAAGTCCGCCAAGGGCCCGGACTCGGCCCCCGAGCCGGCCCCGGTGCTGGCGCTGAAGGGGGTGAGCAAATCCTTCGGCGCCGTACGGGCCCTGCAGGACGTGTCGCTCGAACTCTTCCCCGGTGAGGCGCACGCACTCGCCGGAGAGAACGGCGCGGGCAAGTCCACCCTCATCAAGACGCTCGCCGGGGTGCACCGCCCTGACAACGGTGTCGTACTGCTCGACGGGAAGCCTGTCGTCTTCAACGGCCCCGCCGCCGCCCGCGACGCCGGTATCGCCGTCATCTACCAGGAGCCGACGCTCTTCCCCGATCTGTCGATCGCGGAGAACATCTTCATGGGCCGCCAGCCCCGGCGTTCCCTCGGCCGGATCGACCGCAGAGCCGTGCACGACACGACCGCGGGGCTGATGCGCAGACTCGGTGTCGATCTGGACCCCGACCGGCCGGCCCGCGGACTGTCCATCGCCGACCAGCAGATCGTCGAGATCGCCAAGGCGCTCTCCTTCGAGGCCCGTGTTCTGATCATGGACGAGCCGACCGCCGCGCTCACCGGCAGCGAGACGGCACGGCTGTTCTCGGTCGTACGGGCGCTGCGCGCCGAGGGTGCGGCCGTGCTGTTCATCTCGCACCGGCTGGACGAGATCTTCGAGCTGTGCCAGCGCGTCACCACCCTCCGGGACGGCCGGTGGATCTCCACGGAGCCGCTGGACGGGCTCACCCAGGACGGGCTCGTGCGGCGCATGGTCGGCCGCGACCTCGACGACCTCTACCCGAAGCAGGACGCCGCCGTCGGGGAAGTCGCCCTCTCCGTAAGGCGCCTGACCCGGGAGGGCGTCTTCCACGACGTGTCGTTCGATGTGCGCCGGGGCGAGATCGTCGCACTGGCCGGGCTCGTCGGGGCCGGCCGTACAGAGGTGGCGCAGGCCGTCTTCGGCGTCGACCGCGCCGACGCGGGCGAGGTACGGGTGAACGGCACCGTGCTGCGCGCCGGTTCGCCCACCGCCGCGATGGCCGCCGGGCTCGCCCTCGTCCCCGAGGACCGCCGGCAGCGCGGGCTCGTCATGGAGATGTCGATCGAGCGCAACATCGGCCTCACCGGGCTCGGCAGGGTCCGCCGCGGCGGGCTGGTCAGCCGGGCTCTGGAGCACGACCGGGCCGCCGACTGGGCGCTGCGCCTCCAGCTCAAGTACAACCGGCTGGCCGACTCCGCCGGAGTCCTCTCCGGCGGCAACCAGCAGAAGGTCGTGCTGGCCAAGTGGCTGGCGACCGAACCCTGCGTACTCATCGTCGACGAGCCGACCCGCGGCATCGACGTCGGCACCAAGGCCGAGGTCCACCGGCTGCTGTCCGCACTGGCCGCCGAGGGGCTCGCCGTGCTGATGATCTCCTCCGACCTGCCCGAGGTGATCGGCATGGCCGACCGGGTGCTCGTCATGCACGAGGGCCGGCTCGCCGCCGAACTCCCGCGCGAGGACGCCACCGAGGAGACCGTCATGGCGGCGGCGACCGGACTCGGTGAAAGGACAGCGGCATGACCACCACCGTCGCAAGCCCGCCGGACAGCGATCCGAAGGCGCCGGCCCGCAGCGCGGCCTCGCTCGTGGACACCGTCTTCCGGGCCCGCGAGATCTCCATCGCCGGGGCGCTGATCCTGCTGATCCTCGGCACCTACCTGGCCAATCCGCGCTTCCTGTCCGACCAGGGCATCAAGGACCTGCTGCTCAACTCCTCGATCCTGGTACTGCTCGCGGTCGGCCAGTCGGCCGTCGTGATCACCCGCAACATCGACCTGTCGGTCGGCTCCGTCGTCGGGCTCTCGGCCTTCGCCTGCGGCAAGTTCGTCGCCGGGACCGATCACGGTGTGCTCACCGTGATGCTGCTGGGCATCGCCATCGGGGTGGTCTGCGGGCTGGTCTCCGGCGCGCTCGTCAGCTTCGGCAGGGTGCCCGCGCTGGTCGTGACGCTCGGCATGCTCTACATCATCCAGGGCGTCGACTACTGGTGGGCGCAGGGCGACCAGATCGGCGCCGCCGAGGTCCCCGACCAGATCCTCGGCCTGGGCAGCGGAAGCCTCCTGGGCGTGCCGTACCTGCCGCTGATCACCGCGGTGCTGCTCGCCGCGACCGCGTACTTCCTGCGCAGCTACCGCTCGGGGCGCGAGCTGTACGCGATCGGGTCGAGCCCGGAGGCCGCGGTGCTCGCCGGGGTGCCGATCCGGCGCCGGATCCTGGCCGCGTACGCCTTCTCGGGGGCCGTCGCCGGTTTCGCCGGGACCCTGTGGCTCGCCAGGTTCGGCACGGTCGTCGCGGACAACGCGCACGGCTGGGAGCTGACCGTCGTGAGCGCCGTCGTCGTCGGCGGGGTCGCCATCACCGGCGGCACGGGCACGGTCTGGGGCGCCGCGCTGGGCGCCCTGTTGCTCACCACCATCGGCAGCGTGCTGGTGGTCCTGAAGGTCGACTCGTTCTGGCAGGGCGCCATCACCGGCGCGTTGCTGCTCCTGGCCATCAGCATCGACCGAATCGTGAACCTGCGGATGACCGCCGCACTGAGGAAGAGGAGCGCCCGGCATGGCAATGGCGCCTGAGACCGAGAAGGCGGTGCCCGCCGCCCCGAAGGGGTCCGCCAGGACGAAGGGTTCGCTGCGTGGCCTGGCGTTGCGCTGGGACACCGCGGTCGGGGCGCTGCTGGTGGCGGTCGTCGTCGCCGGGCTCGCCACCACCGACGGCTTCGGCTCCGGCGAGAACCTGGCGTTCGCGTTCAACGACATCGTGGAAGTCGCCCTCATCGCGCTGCCGATGACCCTTCTGGTGGTCGCCGGACAGGTCGACCTGTCGGTCGCCTCGATGCTGGGCCTGGGCAGCGCGCTGACCGGTACGCTGTGGAACGCGGGGTGGGCCTTCGAGACGATCGTGCCGGTGGTGCTGCTGGTGGGTGTCGCCGGAGGGCTGCTCAACGGCTGGCTGGTCACCAAGGTCGGGCTGCCGTCGCTGGCCGTCACGATCGGCACGCTCGCGCTCTACCGGGGCCTGGCCTCCGTGGCGCTCGGCAGCGACGCGGTGACGGACTTCCCGCAGACGTACGCGGACTGGGCCGTCGACACGACCACGGTGCCCGGCACCTTCCTCACGTACCCCGTCCTGCTGTTCGTCGTGCTCGCCGTGATCACCGCGATCGTGCTGCACGCGACCGGCCTGGGGCGTTCGCTGTTCGCGATCGGGGCGCAGGAGGAGGCCGCGTACTTCGCGGGCATCCGGGTCAAGCGGATCAAGCTGCTGCTGTTCGTCGTCACCGGGCTGTTCTCCGCCTTCGCGGGGATCGTCTTCACCCTCCGCTACGGGAGTGCCCGCGCCGACAACGGGCTCGGCTTCGAGATGCTCGTGATCGCCTCGGTGCTGCTGGGCGGCATCGACTTCGACGGCGGAAAGGGCACGCTGTTCGGCGCGGTCGCCGGGGTGCTGCTCATCGGTGTCCTGAAGAACCTGCTGACCCTCAACGACATCGCCAACGAGGTGCAGGTCATCGTGACCGGTCTGCTGCTCGTGGCGTCCGTCCTCACCCCACGCGTCATCGCGGCCGTGGTCGAACGACGGCACCGGCGCGCCGCCGGCGCCCGCCCGTAACCCTTCCCATCCCGCACTCCTCGAAAGGCACACCGCCGCCATGATGCTCCGCACCGCCGCCGGTCGTCGCGCCGTCGCCACCGCCACCGGCGCGCTCTCGCTCGCCCTCGCCCTCAGCGCCTGTTCCGGCACCACGAAGGACAGTTCCGACAAGGAGTCCACGAAGGCCGGGGCCACGGCGAAGGCCGATCCCGGCGCGGCGCTGAAGAAGGGCCTGAAGCTCGCCTTCCTGCCCAAGCAGATCAACAACCCGTACGAGAAGATCGTCGACGACGCGGGGATCGAGGCGGCCAAGGAGTACGGCGGCACGGGCAAGGAGGTCGGCCCGTCCGACGCCAGCGCATCCTCACAGGTCAGCTACATCAACACGCTGATCCAGCAGCGCCAGGACGCCATCCTGGTCGCCGCCAACGACCCGAACGCGGTGTGCGGTCCGCTGAAGCAGGCCATGAAGAAGAACATCAAGGTCGTGGCGTACGACTCCGACACCGCGAAGGAGTGCCGGCAGCTCTTCATCAACCAGGCCAGCTCCGAGGAGATCGGCCGCAGCCTGGTGCAGCACCTCGGTGAGCAGATCGGCTACAAGGGCAAGATCGCGATCCTCTCGGCCACCCAGAACGCGACCAACCAGAACACCTGGATCGAGTTCATGAAGGACGAGCTGAAGCTGCCCAAGTACAAGGACATGAAGCTGGTGAAGGTGGCGTACGGGGACGACGCGGACCAGAAGTCGTTCCAGCAGACCCAGGGCCTGATGCAGGCCTACCCCGACCTGAAGGGCATCATCTCGCCCACCACGGTCGGCATCGCGGCGGCCGCCCGCTATCTGAGCGACTCCTCGTACAAGGGCAAGGTCGTGCTGAACGGCCTGGGCACGCCGAACCAGATGCGCAAGTACGTCAAGGACGACACCGTCGAGCAGTTCTCGCTGTGGAACCCGGAGGAACTCGGGTATCTCGGTTCGTACGCCGCCGCGGCGCTGGCGTCCGGTCAGATCACCGGCGCCGAGGGCGAGAAGTTCAAGGCGGGCAAGCTCGGTGAGTACACGGTCGGCAAGGACGGCGAGGTCATCCTCGGCAAGCCGACCGTCTTCGACAAGAAGAACATCGACACGTTCGACTTCTGAGCCGCCGGCGGGCCGCCGGTCCACCGGCCCAGGGAGGCCTTCTCATGCAGCGTGTCTGCTTCCTGCTGAACGTACGCGAGGACCGGATCGACGCATACCGCGAGCGCCACGCCGCGGTCTGGCCCGACATGCTCGCCGCGCTGTCCGCGGCGGGCTGGCACAACTACTCGCTCTTCCTGCGCGAGGACGGGCTGCTCGTCGGCTATCTGGAGACGGAGGACTTCGACGCGGCGCGCGAGGCCATGGCCGCCACCGGGGTGAACGAGCGGTGGCAGCGGGACATGGCGGACTTCTTCGTACAGCCGGAGGCGGCGGACGACGCGATGGTGCCGCTCGTCGAGGTCTTCCACCTGGCGTGAGACACCGCGGCGGGCCCGGATTCCCCAGGGGGTCCGGGCCCGCCGTCCGTCCGGACAAACCCGGTCACCGATGTCCGTACATTCACCCTGCGGAAGTTTGTTCGCCCATGACGGAACCCGGCTCAGGATCCGGGCGAATCGGTTGAGTAAGCGCCGCGGCAGAGCGGTACGCGTCACCGGGCCGAGGGGCACCACCGTCCTCTACGCCGTTCTGACCGCGCCGCTGGCATTCCCGTGGTGGAGCGGCGCGCTGCTCGCCCCGGCCCCGACGCCCCCGCCACTGTCGGGCGGACCGGGCTCCGGCACCGTTCCGTCAGGGATGGCGGGACAGCCCTTAGTCGGCGGCGAAGATCAGCAGGACGAACGCGGCGAGCGAGAGCGCGGTCCGGACCTGGTGGAGGATGTTCCAGCGGGCCTCGAAGGCGGTACGGGCCGCACTGTCGCCGCCGTCCCGGTCCCCGCTCCCGCCGCCGTCCTCCGCGCCGGCCCCGACCGGTGCCGCCGGGACCGAAGCCCCCACGGCCGTCGGTGCCGGTACCGGGCCGGACAGCGACTCCGCCTCGGCGAGCGCCTTGTTGAGCGGGATGTTGCCCGCGATCGTGACCACGTGGGAGGCGACGGAACAGGCCAGCGCCGCGGCCACCAGCGGCCATTCCCAGTCCTTGGTGCCGGCGACGAGGGTGACGGCGGGGAAGACGACCACGCCGAGGAAGACGATCAGGAAACCGGGTCCGGGCACCTTCTCGTTGAAGCGGCGCATCGCGGCCGTGAATCCGTCGTCCGGCAAGGCCCCGATGCCGGGCATGACGACGACCAGGAACGTCAGCAGGAATCCCGCGTACAGGCCGGTCGTGGTCACGGCGAGGGCGAGGAACAAGGAGGCCATGGGCTCATCATGGCGCAGCGGCCCCGGCCGCACAGCTTGCATTCGCATGCGCGTGCGACCGAAGGTCCTCTGCCGGGCCGTGCCGGGCCCGGCACGGACCGGCCCGCGTCAGTCCATCTCGCCCTCTCCCGTATCCGCCGCGGTGTCGCCTCGGCCGCCCCTGAGCGCGTCCGCGCCGCTGATCGCGGAGGCCAGTTTCGACACGGCGGCGTCCTCCGTCTCCGAGGCCAGCGTCCTTGCCCTGGCGGCGAGTTCACCGAGGCCGGGCGCGCCCGGGAGCTCGCCGCCGCGCAGGATCTCGGCGAAGTAGGCTGCCACCGCGGTCACTTGGAGCCGGGTGCTGCGGCCGCCCCAGAGCCGTCCCTCGATCGCCCCGGTCTCCACCTCGCCCGTCTCCTCGTGCGCGGCCCGGCTCCTGGGGTCCAGCCAGCGGACCGTGGCGGTGGCCACATGGCCCGAGGCACCGTCCCGCAGGCGCACGGCGTAGAGCGCCGTCACCGTGTGCCCCGGGCCGACCTCGCCGCCGTCCACCCGGTCGTCGCGGAAGTCCTCGTCGGCCACCTTGCGGTCCTCGTAGCCGATCAGCCTGAACCGCTGGACGGTCTTCGGGTCGAAGGCCACCTGTGCCTTGGCGTCGCGCGCCGTCAGTTCGAGGTGCGCGGGCAACTGGTCGACGAAGACCTTGCGGGCCTGCTCCTCGTCGGCGATGTACGTGGTGTGGCCGTCGCCCCTGTCGGTGAGCCGCTCCATCAGCGCGTCGCCGTAGTCGCTGCCGACGCCGACCCCGAAGAGGGTGATGCCGTACTCGCGGCGGGCGGAGCCGATCCGTTCGAGGATCGCGTCGGCGTCGGTCTCGCCGGTGTTGGCCAGCGCGTCGGAGAGCAGGACGACCCGGTTGTTGGCGCCCTCTCTGTGACCGTCCACCGCCTCCTCGTAACCGCGCCTGACGCCTGCCTCCACGTTGGTGGAGTCGGTGGCCTCCATGGAGTCGACGGCGTCGTGGATCCTCCCCCGGTGGCCGCGCAGCCGGGTCATCGGCAGAACGGTCCTCGCCTCGTCGCTGAAGGTGACCAGGGAGACGGAATCGTCGTCGCGCAGTTCGTCGGTGAGGGTGGAGAGCGAGCTCCGCACCAGGCCCAGCCGGTCGGCGGAGTCCATCGAGCCGGAGATGTCGACGACGAAGGTGAGGGCGGCGGGCGGCCGTTCGGCGGCGGGCGGCGCGGCTCTGGTCGCCAGGCCGACCCGGACCAGCGACCAGTCGCCGCCCTCGGCTCCGGCCCGCGCCCCGTCGACAAAGACCGTGAAGCCGTTGCCCTTCGGGCGCGGGTAGCCCTGGCGGAAGCTGTTGACGAACTCCTCCGGCCGTACGGTCCCGGGGTCGGGCAGCCTGCCGTCGGCGAGCGTGCGGCGCGCGTATCCGTAGGAGGCGGTGTCCACGTCCAGGGCGAAGGTGGACAGGTAGTCGGGCCGTACGGACTCCTTCGGCCCGGCCGCCCTCTTCGCCCCGTCCGGCTCCTGCGCACCGCTCTCCACGCCGCCCCTCGCGCCGTTCCCGGTGGCGGCCGGGGCGGGCGCTCCCCGGCGGTCCGCGGCCGAACTCCTACCGCTCCCCTCCCCCGAGCAGCCCGTGAGCAGCACCCCGCCCGCCAGGAGCAGTCCCAGCGCCCCTCGGCACATCCGTTTCCTGCCGTGTGCGCGTGTCCTGCGTTCCATCCCCGTACCCCCTGCTCGTCGCGTCCCCATGTGTGGATGTGACGTGCGAGCGGGGTACGTGGAGCCGGTGAGCAGGTTGCGGATGGATCTCGATGCGGCGACGTCCAGGAGGAGTTCGGCGGAGTATCAGGTTCAGGACACGATGTCCTTACGGCTGAACCCGCGGAAGGCGAGGGCGAACAGGATCAGGGCGTACGCCACCGAGACCGAGGCGCCCTTCACCATGCCGCCCCACTCCAGCTCGGGCTGGAGTGCGTCCGCCCAGGCGAACTGCCAGTGCGCGGGCAGGAAGTCGCGCCAGGAGCCGAGCGCGGTGACGGCGTCCAGCACATTGCCGACGATGGTCAGCCCGACCGCGCCGCCGACCGCGCCCAGCGGGGCGTCCGTCCTGGTCGACAGCCAGAACGCCAGCCCGGCGGTGACGAGTTGCGAGACGAAGACGAACGCGACGACGAGCGCGAGCCGGGGCACCGTGTCCCCCGTCGCGAGCGCGCCCCCGGTGGGCAGTTCGAGCGGGCCCCAGCCGTACGCGGCGGCTCCCGCGGCCAGCGCGACGAGCGGCAGCAGCACCATCGCGGCCAGGCTGAAGCCGAGCGCCACGACGAGCTTGCTCCACAGCAGCCGGGCCCGGGGCACGGGCGCCGCCAGCAGATAGCGCAGCGATGACCAACTGGCCTCCGAGGCCACGGTGTCGCCGCAGAACAGCGCGACCGGGACCACGAGCAGGAAGCCGGCCGAGACGAAGAGGCAGGTCGCGGCGAAGTTCGCGGCGGACGCGGTCGCGGTGTCCATCAGCGTGAGCCGGCTGCCGCCCCCGGCCCCGCCGCCGGGCGTGCCGCCGATCGCGAACGCGATGATCAGGACGAACGGCAGGGCGCCCAGCACCCCGCCCATGAGCAGGGTGCGCCGCCTGCGCAGCTGCCGGGCGGCCTCCACCCGCAGCGGGAGGGTGTGCCGGGCCCGGTATCCGGGCGCCTGAGGGGCTTCGGTGGCTTCGGCTGCGGTACTCATGCGGAGCCTCCGGAGATCAGGGTGAGGAACGCGTCCTCCAGGCGGCGGTGCGGCCCGACGCCGGTCAACGGGACGTCGAGGCGGACCAGTTCCGCGATCAGCTGCGAGGACGTCGCCCCGTCGAGCCGGACCAGGAGCCCGTGTCCGTCGTCCGTGCGGACGGCGGAGCCGATGCCCGGGAGTGCGGCGACCTTCTCCACGACGGGTTCGGTGAGCTTCTCCGCCGCGGTGACGAGCAGCATGTCGCCCGAGCCGGTGATCTCGGCGACCGGGCCCGCCTGGACGAGCCGGCCCCGGTCCATGACCACCAGATGGGTGCAGGACTGCTCGACCTCGGACAGGAGGTGGCTGGAGACGATGACGGTCCGGCCGCCGGCCGCGTACCGGATCATCACGTCGCGCATCTCGCGGATCTGGGGCGGGTCGAGGCCGTTGGTCGGCTCGTCGAGGATGAGGAGGTCCGGCATGCCCAGCATGGCCTGGGCGATGGCGAGCCGCTGCCGCATGCCCTGCGAGTACGTGCGGACCGGGCGGGCCAGTGCGTCACCGAGCCCCGCGATCTCCAGAGCCTCCTCGATGCACGAGTCCGCGGCGGGCCGGCCGGTGGCCTGCCAGTACAGCTCCAGGTTGGCGCGCCCGGACAGGTGCGGCAGGAATCCGGCCCCCTCCACGAAGGCCCCGACCCGCGACAGGACGGGCGCCCCGGGCCGGATGGCCCGCCCGAAGACCCGGATCTCTCCGTCGTCGGGGGTGATGAGCCCCATCAGCATGCGCAGCGTGGTGGTCTTCCCCGCGCCGTTGGGGCCGAGGAGCCCGAGCACCTGGCCCTTCTCGACGCGGAAGGACAGCTCGCGGACGGCGTACCGGTCGGCGGACCTGGCGTACTTCTTCGAGAGGCCGGTGATCTGGAGCGGTACGTCGGTGAGCGCGGGGTCCGGGGCGGGGGTGGTGGTCCGGCGCCGCATGGTGAGCAGCAGGGCGGCGGCGATCAGGACGGCGGCGACCGGGAGCGCCCAGGTCCACCGGGGCAGCCCGGCCGAGGCGGTCGTGAGGCCGGGCGCGGTGGGGATGGTGAGGGGGCTGTCGAGGGAGACGGTGTACGTGGTCGGCGCGGCCGGGGAGGCGTAGCCGAGGTCGGTGGCGGCCAGCACGAGGCGCAGCCGGTGTCCGGAGTCGAATTCGTGGTCGACGGCGGGCAGGTCCAGCGTGAGGGGCTTGCCCTGCTGGTCCGGGGTGATCCGGTAGGGGGCGACGAGCTGGGAGGGCAGCGCCTGCTGCTTGCCGTCCGGCGATACGTCGTACACCTTGCCGAACAGCACCGCGTCGCCCTTGCCCGCCTTCACGTTCACGCGGACGGTCGGTGAGCCGGTGACGCGGCGCGCGGTCTTCAGCGGGGCGGATTCGAAGCGGGCGTTCTGGCCGGGGAAGTCGACGGAGAGCCCCCCGCCGAAGTTGGACAGCTGGGCGAGGCCGCCGCCGAGGCCGGGGACGGCGGAGATGGCGGGCGGGGCGGCTCCGGCGGGGTTGCTGAACGTCTGTGCTCCGCCGCGCAGTTCGACGTGCTCGCCGTCGCTGTGCAGTCCGGGGTAGCTGTCGCCGCTCGCGCCCCGGGTGAGGGCGGCCCCGTCGGTGGAGTCGATGCCTCCGGTCCGGGTGACGCGGAACGCCGGTCCGGTGTCGGTGCCCTTGTCGTCCTTCAGGTAGCGGTCGAACCAGTTAGTGACCCGCTGCCGGACCCGGTGGGACTCCTTGTCGCCGCCGTCGTGTCCGCCGGCGACCCAGTCGACGGAGACGGGCGCACCGTTCGCCTTGATGGCCTTCGCCATGGCGTCGGCCTCACCGAGCGGGAAGAGCGAGTCGGCCTGTCCCTGCATGATCAGCGCGGGCACCTTGATGCGGTCGGCCACGGCGCGAGGTGACCGCTCGGTGAGCAGCGCGCGGGCGGCGGCGTCCGGCTTCCCGCTGACGGCGACCCGCTGGTACATCTCGCAGAGCTGCTTCTCAAGGTTGTCGCAGCCGCCGCCGGTGGTCAGGAAGATCCCGGCCCAGAGCTTCTTGAAGACCCCTTCGGGGAACAGCGCGTCCGCGAGGTTCCAGTACGTCATCTCCGGGGCGATGGCGTCGACGCGCCGGTCGTACCCGGCGGCGAGGAGCGAGATCGCTCCGCCGTAGGAGGCGCCGGTGACCCCGACCCTCGGATCGCCCGAGGCGTCGAGCCGGACCTCGGGCTGTCCGGCCAGCCAGTCGATCAGCCGGGAGACGTCCTTCACCTCGGCGTCGGGTGCGTTGAGGGAGGTCTTCCCGCCGGACTTGCCGAAGCCGCGGGCGGACCAGGTGAGTACGGCGTATCCGTCGCGGGCCAGCTGCTGCGCCTGGGAACGGGAGGTGTCCTTGCTGCGGCCGAAGCCGTGGCCGATGAGCACGGCGGGCCTGCGCTCCGAGCCGCCGGTGGTGAAGTACGAGGTGTCGAGGGACACCCCGTCGATGCGCATCATCCGGTCCTGGCGGTGCACGGCCGGCGCGCTGTCGTCGGCCACGGCGGTCCAGGTGCCCGCACCGGCCAGCACGACGAACGCGGCGATGCCGGCCGCCCACCGGCCTCGGGCGCGGGGCAGCAGGCGTCGCCACCGGGACGTACGGGCGTGAGGGATCTCCATGCGTCGAGCCTAAGCGGGCCGCCACCGCGTCCGGGCAGCCGCCGGGGGGAGGTACCCGGCCTCCTCAGGGCGTACGGCGTTCCCCCGGCGTACTGCGTTCGCGGTACGAGCGTGGCGCCGGCGCCGCGGTGGTGGCGCTCGCGAAGGCTTCCGGACTGTCGAGCATGACGGTGTGTCCGCAGTCCGGGGCGGCGACCACGGACATACCTGCGCCAGGAGTTCACCGGTGGCGCCAACCGGGCGATCGTGCCCGGCCGGTTCTGGTACCCGTCCTGCTTCGCAGGGTCCTGCGGAGACCAGGGATGGACGGACTGGATCGGAGCGGCCACCGCAGTCGGGTGCCGTCAGTCGGGTGCCGTCGCCGGTCCCTCGGTCCGCAGACAGCGGGCCGGCGTCCGTCTCAGGCGATCGGCACGCACCCGGCAGCGGTGTACGGCGTCTCCTCCGGGAGGAGCCGGGCCGCCGCGTCATCGCGTCCCGCCCGCACGAGTTCGTGGATCTGCCGGGCCAGCGGGGTGACATCGCGGACGGACACCGTCCACTCGTCCGCGTAACGCCGCGCCGCCTCACCCGCGAGGCCGAGTTGGAGGGAGCGGTACGGGAGCCGGTTCAGGTGCAGATCGCGCTCCGGGTCCCACTGGACGCGTGCCGGGGCGCGGCGCAGGGTGCGCTGCCAGCTCGCGAGGTCGGGGTGCACACCCCGTTCGTAGTGCGAGAGTTCGGCGTTCGCGAGTGCCCAGTCGAAGCCCTCGCGGGTGATGTCGACTGCCAGGACCGTCTCCTGACCCTCCTTCAGCGCCCAGCCGCAGCGGTACATCATCCACAGGAAACTGGGCTTTATCCATGTCATGCGATCCCGTTTCCAGGCGGCCGGGAAGCGTCCGTCGCGGGCGGCGGGGAGGCCGAGGGACGGGGCGTACGCCTGGTAGACGGTGATGGTGGTGCCGGTGTGGAGCGCGCGTATCTCGTGCTGCCGCGGGGTCGGTTCGGCCGGTCGGGTCATGCGGACATCCCAGCACGGTGGCGCAGGCGGGGCGAGCGGGTTTTCCGGTTCCCGCGTCCGTGTCACCCGCGGACACTGACATGCGTCATACGGAGGTCAGGACGCCCGGCTCTGCCGCGCGCCCCGGCCCGGCGGCCAGTCTGTACGTGGAGAGCCTGGCCCCGCTGCTCGTGGATGTGGTGGTGCCGCTCGTCTCGTACTACGTGCTGAAGGCCGCGGGCCTGGGCACGTTCGGTGCGCTGGTCTGGAGCAGTGTGGTGCCGGCGGTGCGGACCGTGTGGGGGGTGGCGCAGGAGCGGCGGCTCAACGCTCTCGCCGCGCTGATGGTGGCGGTCAACGCGGTCGGGCTGCTGCTGAGCCTGGTGGCAGGTGACCCTCGGCTGATGCTCCTCAAGGACAGCGGGGTGAGCAGCACGATCGGTCTGGTGGTCCTGGTGTCCGCGCTGCGGGGACGGCCGATGATGTCGGCCGGGCTGCGGCCGTGGCTGACCCGGGGCGAGGCGGCCAAGTCCGCTGCCTGGCAGCGGCTTTCCACCGGGCCGGACAACGCGTTCCGGCGGGCGGAGGCGCGGTTCTCCGAGGTGTGGGGGGTGGCGCTGCTGGGTGAGTGCGCGGTGCGGGCCGTGGGCGCGTACACCGTGCCGGTCGAGACGATGGTGTGGGGCGGCCAGGTGGTCCTGATCGCCGCGATGCTGGTCGCGTTCGTCATCTCGGGGCGGACCGCGGTCGTTCCGATGGAGCGGATGATCGAGGAGGCGGCAGGCGCCGGGTCCTGACCCGGCAGGAACCACCGCAGGGCCGCCTCCCGGGGGAGCGGCCCTGCGGTTGCGTGCTCTGCGGTTGCGTGCGGGTGCGGTTCAGACAGGCGCGGTCAGTGGTTGCTGGGGAAGCCCAGGTCGACGCCGGCCGGGGCGTCGGCCGGGTCCGGCCAGCGGGTGGTGGTGACCTTGCCCCGGGTGTAGAAGTGCACGCCGTCGTTGCCGTAGACGTGGTGGTCGCCGAAGAGCGAGTCCTTCCAGCCGCCGAAGGAGTGGTAGCCCACCGGCACCGGGATCGGGACGTTGATGCCGACCATGCCGGCCTCGATCTCCAGCTGGAAGCGGCGGGCGGCACCGCCGTCACGGGTGAAGATCGCGGTGCCGTTGCCATACGGCGAGGCGTTCATCAGCGCGACGCCCTCCTCGTACGTGTCGACGCGCAGCACGCACAGGACCGGGCCGAAGATCTCGTCTTTGTAGGCGTCCGAGTCCATGGAGACGTTGTCGAGGAGGGAGAGGCCGATCCAGTGGCCGTCCTCGAAGCCCTCGACCGTGTGGCCGGTGCCGTCCAGGACGATGTCGGCGCCCTGGGCCGCCGCGCCCGTGACGTAGGAGGCGACCTTGTCGCGGTGGGCGGCGGTGATCAGCGGGCCCATCTCGGACGCCGGGTCGTTGCCGGGGCCGATCTTGATCTTCTCGGCGCGGTCCTTGATCCGGGCGACGAGGTCGTCCCCGATCGCACCGACGGCGACGACCGCGGAGATCGCCATGCAGCGCTCACCGGCGGAGCCGTACGCGGCGGAGACGGCGGCGTCGGCGGCGGCGTCGAGGTCCGCGTCGGGCAGCACCAGCATGTGGTTCTTCGCACCGCCGAGCGCCTGCACGCGCTTGCCGTTGGCGGAGGCCGTGGCGTGGATGTAGCGGGCGATCGGGGTGGACCCGACGAACGAGACGACGGAGACGTCCGGGTGGTTCAGCAGACCGTCGACGGCGACCTTGTCACCGTGCAGGACGTTCAGGACGCCGTCCGGCAGACCGGCCTCCGAGGCCAGCTCGGCAAGGAGGTTGGCGGCCGACGGGTCCTTCTCGCTGGGCTTGAGCACGAACGTGTTGCCGCAGGCGATGGCGAGCGGGAACATCCACATCGGCACCATGGCCGGGAAGTTGAACGGTGTGATGCCGGCGACGACACCGATCGACTGGCGGATCGAGGAGACGTCGACCCGGGTGGAGACCTGGGTCGACAGCTCGCCCTTGAGCTGCGTGGTGATGCCGCAGGCCAGCTCCACGATCTCCAGACCGCGGGCCACCTCGCCCAGCGCGTCGGAGTGCACCTTGCCGTGCTCGGCGGTGATCAGCGCGGCGATCTCGTCCCGGTGGGCGTCCAGCAGCGCGCGGTAGCGGAACAGGATCGCGGTGCGGGCGGACAGCGAGGACGTGCCCCACGTCGCGTACGCGTCCTTCGCGGCGGCCACCGCCGCGTCGACCTCGCCCGGGGAGGCCAGCGCGACCTGGGTGGTGACGGCTCCGATGGCCGGGTCGGTGACCGGGCCGTAGTTGCCCGACGCGCCCTCGACGGTCTTGCCACCGATCCAGTGGTTGACGGTCTTCATGCTGTGACTCCTTCAGAGGTGGCTGCGTCGGTCGGTGACGTGACGTTCGTACTCTTCCCGGGCTCTTGCCGCCGACGGGCGAGTGGCCGTCTCGGCCACGGGAACATCCCACCACGCCTGCGCCGGAGGGGGCCCCGACACTGTGTCTGCCGTTTCGGTCTCGACGTAGACACAAGTGGGACGGTCCTCCGCCCGCGCCACCGCGAGGGCTTCCCGCAGTTCACGGACGGTGCCAGCACGCAGCACCCGCATCCCGAGCGAGGCCGCGTTCGCCGCGAGATCGACGGGGAGCGGCGGGCCGGTGAAGCCGCCGTCCGCGCAGCGGTGGCGGTAGGCCGTGCCGAAGCGTTCGCCGCCGACGGACTCGGAGAGGCCGCCGATCGACGCGTACCCGTGGTTCTGCAGGACGACCAGCTTGACGGGCAGGCCCTGCTGGACGGCGGTGACGATCTCGGTGGGGTTCATGAGGTACGTGCCGTCACCGACGAGCGCCCAGACCGGGCTGCCGGGGGCGGCCAGCTGGACGCCGATCGCCGCGGGGATCTCGTATCCCATGCAGGAGTAGCCGTACTCGACGTGGTACTGGTGCGGCGAGCGGGTCCGCCAGAGTTTGTGCAGGTCACCGGGGAGCGAGCCGGCCGCGTTGATCAGGATGTCGTCGTCGGTGACCAGTGCGTCGAGGAGGCCGAGGACCTGGGCCTGGGTGGGGCGGGCGGCCGGGTCCGGGGTGGCGTAGGCGGCGTCGACGCGCTGTTCCCAGGCCGCCTTGGCCTCCGTGTACCCGCTCTCGTACGCGGCGTCCGTCCGGTGGCCGTCGCCCGCGGCCAGGGCCTCGGTCAGCGCTTCGAGTCCGGTGCGGGCGTCGGCGACGAGCGGGAGCGCGCCGAGCTTGTGGGCGTCGAAGCCGGTGATGTTGAGGTTGAGGAAGCGGACGTCCGGGTTGGCGAAGAGGGTGGCGGACGCGGTGGTGAAGTCGCAGTAGCGGGTGCCGACCCCGATCACCAGGTCGGCGGTGCGCGCCAGTTCGTCGGCGGCCGCGGTGCCGGTGTGGCCGATGCCGCCGACGTCCGCGGGGTGGTCGTGGCGCAGGGAGCCCTTGCCCGCCTGGGTGGTGGCGACGGGGATCCTGGTGGCGGCGGCGAACGCGGCGAGAGCCTCCTCCGCGGCGCTGTGGTGGACCCCGCCGCCCGCCACGACCAACGGCCGGCGGGCGGCCCGCACCGCCGCCGCCGCCCGGTCGAGCTCCTGCGGGTCGGGGGCCGGTCTGCGTACGTGCCAGACGCGTGTCGCGAAGAACTCCTCCGGCCAGTCGTACGCCTCGGCCTGGACGTCCTGCGGCAGCGCGAGCGTGACGGCACCGGTCTCCGCCGGGTCGGTGAGGACCCGCACGGCCCGCAGCGCGGCCGGGATCAGCGCCTCGGGGCGGTTGATCCGGTCGAAGTAGCGGGAGACGGGGCGCAGGCAGTCGTTGACCGAGATGTCGCCCTGGCCGGGGACCTCCAGCTGCTGGAGCACGGGCTCGGCGGGG
>CBRG010000265.1 GCA_000470535.1 Streptomyces sp. AW19M42 | reverse complement strand
CCGCCGCAACCCCGACGGCCGCTCCGTCGGCGACGACCGGCATCATCGACAACCTCGGGGACGATCTTGAAGATGCCGGTGACACCCTCATCCAGATCGTCGACTTCGTCGCCGACGACGTCCTTGGGTTCGGATAAGACCGGCTCGCTACTGCCCGCGTCCGCCTCACCGACACCCCGTACGACACAGGGCCCAGACACCGCACGGTGTCCGGGCCCTTTCGTGCGTGCGGGTGGCGGGCGCGGCGCCTACCAGCCCCGAGAGGTCTCGGTGACGGCGGGGGCGGTCCACACGGTGCTCCCGCCGGTCTCGTGCTCGTCCCACATGAGCGTCACGTAACGCTGCCGCTCCAGGAACCGCGTCGCCGCCTCGCCGTCGAACCCGCCGGGCTGGTGGATGTCGTAGGCGTCCAGCACGGCGTAGTCGGACCCCCGCATCACGCAGACGTGCGTGTTCGCGTCCGTGTCGCGGTGGGAGGCCAGGGCGATGAGGACACCGGGCACCATCCGCACCATCCGCAGCATCCGCAGCACGGCCATGATCTCGGGGCGGGTGTAGACCGGCGCGCCCCGGAAGGTTCCCCCCTCGCCCGTACTACGCCACCCGGCCCGCCGGCACCGTCCAGGGGTGGAACGGCTCGACATACAGCGCCTCGTCCGGGGCGCTCTGCACCCGGTCCGCGAGATGGCACAGCAGCTGCTCAACACTCACCCCGTGCTGCGCCGCGACCGCGCGCCCCCGCCGGCTCGTTGCCGCGTTCAGCCACACCTCCGCGTGCAGCTCGTCCGCCGCGTCACGCCGCGCCTGCTTCGCGGCCGTCATGCGGGCCGCCCGGTCGGCCGCCCATTCGACGGCGTGCGGATCGTCGGCCACCCGGTAGGTGTCCATCTGCCGGGCGGTCATCAGCACGATGATCCGGCGCCATTCCGCCCGCCGCGCGGCCTGCGCCGCACGGGCCCGCGCGGCGGTCGGCTCCGCGCCGGACTCCTGCTCCGCGGCCATGGTCTGCCGCACCTCACCGAGCGACTTCCCCGCCGCCGTGTTCTGGATCAACTCGCGCGCGACGTCTTCCGGCTCCCACATGGATTCCACAGCCCTCCCGATCACGTCCGGACCCGACCACCGGACTCGATGAAACGAACCATGATGTACGCCCACAGATCATGTCAAATACCTACGAAAGCACACGAGTTGGGCACAGCCGATCAGACCGCGTGCGTACGCGAGAGCCGATCCGGGCGGAGTGGTGACCCGCTGTCCGCGTGCGGAACCCGGCCGCGCCCGACCGGTGTCCTCCCCGCTGGTCCGAGGGGCGGCCACATGGCATGGGCACCTCATTGAATCCGGCGAGAGGTAAACGGCCGTCGGATCATTTTTCCGCCACGGCATCTGAGAACGGGTGCGGTCTCGGGCAGTGCGCGTGCGGGGTGCGAATAATTTGTAACGGAGTGATTGGAGTGCACAACCCGGGAGTGTTCACACCGTCGGCGGCAGTTCCGCCGGGTGGGAGCGTGAGAAGTGTCCACCCGAAATGGGCAACTCCTTCTCGGTACACCCGCAGGCCAGCACGGTCGGCGCCCGACCACGGGTGGCTCAAGCGGGTCCGTGCACCTTCACGGCGTAGAGCGTCACCGGTTTGCCGGACGAACGCGGTCCATCCTCAACTTCTCGCGCACAGAACGCCGTTCGTCGGTCAGCCCGCCCCCTTGCGCATACCTCATACACTCGGCATACCGCAGGGATCACGAACCGTCAGCCCCCGCCGACACCACGCTTTGAAGCTCAGTAGCCGTCATCGGATCTGATTGGATCTGCGCCGCCGCCGGGCCCCGGAAAGCCCGGGTTCATTGGACGCCCGCCGCGCCTGCCGTCATTCGATCGTCTGACGACAGGCGTGGCGGGTCATCGGGCTGGGCTAAAGCCGCTGCGGCCCAGGTGATGCCAGGCATTTTGCAGGCGGCGTCAGCACACTGACCCGGACTTGGGTCGGCGCGCTCCAGCAGGAAGTTGCTCACTACCGGGTCGCCAAACCTCTGCGAGACGCCGGTGATCTCACGGACCGATCCGAGAACCCCACAGGACGGGGTCCCCAATCGACGCTCGCGAGGAGCGTAGGCACTCTCTTGTTTTCCTCGGGGTTCCTGCCCTATTTCAAGCCGCTGTGCATACCGAAGCCGAAGCCGTTGACCTATAGGAAGAGGCAGGCATGGATCATCCAAGATTTTCTATGCCCTGAGCAGAGAGATTAGCCTTGAGAGCCCCGGATCGTTGGAACTGAGGTGATCAATGTCTCTCTCTGCCGCTCGGCGGAAAATCTCCTCCCGGGGAGCCGCTTAGCTTCAGTCATTTGGTTTGAGAGAGCAGGGAGTCTCTGGTGTGGTGTTGCTGGTGAGGGTCTTTTTTAGGGTCTGGAGTCACTGTCTTGGATGCATTCACTCGGGGTGTGTTTGGCTCACATATTAAGCTGGTTTCGCACGGTGTTGCGATATCGCGGTGGGAACGAGAGTGGTTGACAGGACTGATGATGTCCCAGATCCTCCGCACCACCCTGAACCACACACCTCCTGCCCCTCCCCTGTGCCCCTGCCTCAGCCGCGGTGGAGACGGGTCGGCGGAGTGGATGGTGAGTGTGTTACCCCGTTGCAGTAGCGCGGGTGGCGGTCTCTGTGTGGCGAGGAGAGAGTGAAAGACCCGAAGTCTGGAGAAGACATGAATTCCTCCCCGCTGAAGCGGAGTCTCGCCCTGGCCGCCGCACCACTCCTGGCCGCCACTGGGCTCCTCGCCGGCGCAGCTCCCGCCCAGGCCGCCGTCGATCCGTCCACGGTTCTCGCCTTGTTCAGTCCGTGCGAGTCCTACTTCACGGACAATCAGGTCACGCAAAGTTGCGCGAGGGCTGTTGAGGCGATTTCGGACCTGGGTGTGACCCGGCCTGATCGTCAAGATATCTGCCGGGCATTCGTGGGGTATTTCGATTCGACTGGAATTGGGGACAGGGCCAGGTTCGAGGTACTCGGAGTTCAGAGTGGTGTCGGAGTTAACTGGACTCGGATCGCTACGGGCGTCATTGTCGGAAACTGTAATCTGACCCTCTGACGGGTATTTGCGTCTTTTGCGGTGGGCGGGCGATAAAATGCCCGCCCACCGGTATGGTCGGCCGCTGGTTGCTAATGGGGTCCCAGTAGTCCTCGCCGAAAAAGCAACGTTAAGACGGCGAGGTTCCCCGTGATCTGGCGTGATATTGGGGAGGGGGGGCCGCCGGGTACGCCTCTACCCCACCGAGAAGGCGCAGGAGAACTTGCAGCGACTGCGTGATGCCTGGAGCCGTCTGCTCGACGGCACGGTTACCGATTCCCACGAGATCGATGCCGTGATCTCAATCCTTCAGCACATCGAGACCCAGCTCGTCGCCCAGTCCCCCGGCGGGACCCCGCGCCCGGCAGATCGGTAGCCGACTGTGCGGACCGGCGCCGACGGGCGGCATCCGACGGAATCACCCTGACCGGTCACGCTGCGGCCCCAAAGCCCTCGGCGTCCAGCCCCTGGTCGCGGAGCGGAGTGAAGTCGACGTTGAGTTTCGGGTCGTACGCGTCGGGCTGGATGCCGAGTTCGTGGGTGCTGTACTCGCCGAACCTGTTGATGTACTCGGTCAGGTACGGCGAGATGTGCGCCAGGTCCTCCGGGTCGATCTCCCACCCTTCCTCCAGCAGCTGGCGCACGATCTCCGCGATGTCCAGGGCGTTGTGGAAGATCACCGCGTTCGTGAGCCGCGCGGGCCGCTTCCCCGACCTCGTGGACCCGTTACGCGAGATCCACGCCCCGCCCTCCTGGCCGGACGCCGCCGCGTTCCTGAGGGCCGCCCCCGACTGGTTCGCCCTCGACCGCACCGCCGGACAGTCGGCCGCGCTCTACGTGGCGTGCGAGAAGGACACACTCCGCGCGCAGCTCCTCGGGTGGCTGGACGGGACGGGCGTCCCCGTCCTGGTGGTGCGCGGGTTCGGCAGCCAGACCTACGCCCAACAGGTCCGCGAACGTGCGGCCCGCGACCCGCGCCCCGCCCGCCTGCTCTACCTCGGGCACTGCGACGCGAGCGGCGCCGACATTGAACGCGACTGGGTCACGCGTACAGGGTGCTGGTCCTCGGCCACCCGGGTGCTCCTCACCTACGACCAGGTCCTCGACCACGGTCTGCCCGGCGCGGTCGTAGAGGCCGGCGATCCGCGGTGGCCCACCTTCGCCCGCGCCCACGACCTCGACCCCGCCCACCCGGTGTAGTGGGAGGTGGAAGCCCTCGACCCGGCGGAGCTCCGCCGCCTGGTCCTCGCCGCCGTCGCCCCGCACATCGACCGGAACATCCTCGCCGCCCGCGTCGCCCAGGAGGACCGCGAGCGCGCCCGACTCCGGGCCGTCATCGCGGAAGCCGACCGCGCACTGCCCGGGGACGGGGAGCAGCGCTGAGCGCCCCGCCGGGGCCCGCCTACGGTGGACGCATGACCCCCGAGGAGCAGCACCCGACCGGCCCGCCGGTGCGGCTCGTGCTGCCCGACGGCCAGGAGCTGAACGCCCGACATCGGATTCCGGTCCGATGTTCCAAGGCCGGTTACCGGACCGCCTCGTTGGCTGACATCGCCCGAGGTGGAGTCACTTCTCATCTACAAAGCGAGGACTTCCGGCCGTCAGGTGGAGTCAGAACTCACCTACCAACGGAGTCAACGAACACCTACGAAGCCACCAGGCCGTGGTCGCACGAACGGTTGGCCTTAGCTCAGCGTCCGGCCGATTGCCCGCGGCGAGTGCCCGGCCCGGTGTATGCCAGCGGTCAATACCCGCTTGGTCACGCTCAGGACCGGGGATGCAGTGGGCACACCTGTCGCTCAGTGCCTTCCATGCCCAGAGTGGCCGAAGCCTGCCGCGCGCAGTGCCAGGTGTGCGTCGAGGACGGGGGCGGGGATCTCCTCCTGGACGAGGTGGCCGAGCGCCGGGTAGTCGATGAGCCGCTGCGTCTCCCCGACCAGCGCCTCGACGGCCGTCCAGGGGTCCGCGCCGGCGGCGAGGCGGTCGTCCAATCCGACGGGGTCGGCGGCGCACCGGATCTCCGCCTCCGGCCACAGCTTCCGGGCGGTGGCGCTGGGCCGCCGGTCCACCGTGCCGACCAGGAGGACGGATTTCGGGTGCAGGCCGCTCTCGTGGAGCAGCCGCCGTGAGAAGAGGATGTTCTCTCCGGTATTCGTCGCCCTGGGTTCGGTCATCATGGCATTTTCGGGAACGCCGAGTCCGAGCGCGTGTTCCCGGTAGTGGACTGCCTCGCCGCGCGGAAAGCGGCCGACGGTGTAGGCGTTGTTCCCGCCGGAGAAGACGAGCAGGGGGAAGAGTCCCCGGTGGTAGAGGTCCGCGCACCGGGTGGCGACTCCCAGGTCGAAGCCTCCCAGTCCGATCGCCACCTCGCACGGCAGTAGGTCGTGGTCCAGGTATTGGTATCGCGAGAGCACCCGCGCCCGTTCCAGGACCGGTTCGGTGACCTTCGGCGAACTGCCCTTCATAACGCCCTCCTTGGGGCTCTCTCGTCTCGTTCGGGGGCCCGGAGAAAAGAGGAACGGTATAGCACCGTTCTTCGCCGGTCCGATCGACCTGCCCGAGAACCCGCAGAATTCACTTGCCAGACTCTCTGCGGGGCGGCGGCATTGAGATCGAATTATTTACTCGTCACATCACGGAAACCACCCTTTGATGCTTATTGAAATCGCTTCTCCGTGGTAGTTGTTCAGGATCCCGTGGTCGGGACCGACGCAAGGAAGTGGTAGCTGTGACAGAAATCCATCCCACGGCCCTGGTCTCCTCACAAGCGCTGCTCGACGACACGGTGCGCATCGGCCCGTTCGCGGTCGTCGAGGCCGGGGCCGAGCTCGGCCCCGGTGTCGTCGTGCAGGCCCACGCGGTCGTCCACGGCTCGGCTTCCCTGGCCGCCGGCGTGCTGGTGGGCGTCCATGCGGTGGTCGGCGGCGATCCTCAGGACCTCAAGTTCGACCCCAGGACGCCGACCCGGGCGGAGGTCGGCGCCGGCACCGTCCTGCGGGAGGGATCGACCGTGCACCGCTCCACCGGCAACCCCCCGACGCGGATCGGCAGCAGCTGTCTGATCATGGGCAGCGCTCACGTGGCGCACGACTGCCGGATCGGCGACGGTGTGGTCATCAGCCAGCTGACAGCTGTCGCGGGCCACGCCGAGATCGGCGACCACGCGGTGATCGGTGGCGTGTCGGGCATCGTGCAGTGGGTCCGGATCGGCCGTATGGCGATGGTCGGAGCCAAGTCCAAAGTGACGCGCGACGTCCTGCCGTTCACCGTGGTCGACGGGGTGCCTGCCTGCCACCAGAGTCTCAACTTCGTGGGAATGCGCCGGCACGGTCACACCGCTGCGGACCAGATGACCCTTCGGCGGACGTTCCAGGCCCTGTGCCGGGGTGATGCCCCGTCCGCGGCTCCTCCCGGAGAGCTGGCGCGCGAGTTGGACGCCTTCCTGAGGGCCCCGTCCCGCCGCGGCGTCTCCGCCTTCACCGAGCAGTCCCGCGCCACCTCCACCACCTCCACTGTGAAGGCCGGCGTCTGATGGCCTGGACGCTCGGCGAGCTGGCCGAGAAGTTCGACGGAATGGCCTTCGGCGACCCCGGGCTTCTCGTCCGGCCCGTGCAGGCGGGTGCAGTGGATCCGGCGGGTATCGCCTTCTGTGAGAACAGGAAGGGCCTGTCGCGGACCTCCGGTGTTGGCGCGCTGCTCCTCCCCGAAGACCTCACCTGCACGGACAAGCCCTACGTGCAGGTCCCCCACCCCAGGGCGGCCTTCATGGGGCTGCTCGCCGAGCTCGAGCGGCCGATGCCGCTCCAGGACGGCGTCCACCCGACGGCCGTCGTCGACGAGAGCTGCCGGATCCATCCGACCGCGTCGGTCGGCCCGTACGCCGTGCTGGAAGGTGGTGCGGTCCTCGGCCCCGGGGTGCGGGTCCACGCGTTCTGCTACGTCGGGCGGGACTGCACCGTCGGTGCGGACAGTGTCCTGTACCCGCACGCCGTCCTGTGCCAGGACGTCCGGCTGGGCGACCGCTGCTCCGTGCACCCGGGGGCAGTGGTGGGGGCCGAGGGCTTCGGGTTCTCCCCCGGGCCGAACGGCTGGAGCCGCATCCCGCAAGTGGGCGGTGTCCGTGTCGGGGACGACGTGGAGATCCGCGCGCTGGCGTCCGTCGAGCGGGCCACCTGCGGGGCGACCGAGATCGGGGACGGCGTGAAGATCGGCAATCTGGTCCAGGTCGGCCACAACGTGCGGATCGGCGCGCACGCCCTGATGGTGCCGATGTCCGGCATCGGCGGCAGTTCCGTTCTCGGCCGCCGGTCCGTGCTGGGAGCGCAGAGCGGAGTGTCGGACCACGTCAATGTCGCCGACGACGTGCACTTGGGTGCCAAAGGAGGGGCTTTCCGCGACATCGGAGATTCCGGAACCTACGGTGGGTCGCCTGCCAAGCCCTTGCCGGAACACCTCCGGGTGGAGGCGCTCGTCCGCCGGCTGCCAGACCTCATGGACCGGGTGCGCCGTCTGGAGGCCGTCGTACCGGCCGCGCCCGGGAAGGCCGACGGGTGACCGTCCAGCAGACCCTGAGTCGGCCCGCTCGCGTCAGCGGAGTGGGCCTGCACTCCGGGGTCCCGGTCACGGTGGAGATCGCTCCGGGCGCCGCGGGGATCGCCTTCTCCCACCGGGGCCGCCGGACCCCGGCCCGCCCCTCTGAGGTAACCGCCACGACGCTGTGCACACGGCTGGGCGAGGTGTCCACCGTCGAGCATCTGATGAGCGCGCTCGCCGGCGCCGGGGTGACGGACGCCGAGATCACCGTGTCCGCTCCGGAGCTGCCCGGCGGGGACGGGAGCGCACTGCTGTTCCTGGACGCCGTCCTCGCCGCCGGGCTGCGCGCGACGGGCGGTGAGGAGCCACCGCGGCTCCGCCACACCGTGGCGTACGAGCAGGAGGGCACCCGCATCGTGGCATCGCCCGGGACCGGCCGCTGGGAGTGCGCCTACGACCTGGACGACCGCTTTCCCGGCCGCCAGACCTTCCGGGCCCGCCTGCCGCAGGACTACCGCACCGAGGTGGCGGGGGCACGGACGATCGTCCTGGCCGAGGAGATTCCGGCCTGCCGGTCCCGCCGGATCGGCCTGGGCCTCGACGAGACGTCCGTCGTCGTCATCGGACGGCACGAATACGACCGCCCCGTCCGCTTCCCCGACGAGCCTGCCCGCCACAAGCTCCTCGACCTCGTCGGTGATCTGCACCTCGCGGGGATCCCCCTCGGGCGCCTCGACGTCACCGCCCACCGCAGCGGTCATCGCGCGAACGTGCGATTCGCGCAGCTGCTGACGGACGCGCTCGGCCACTGACCGGATACTCCCCACGCACCTGCCCGACTGCTTCCTCAGCGGCCTGGTGCGCGGTCCGCTCATGTCATACGTTGCCGGACACCGGGGACCGGTCGCCCACACCCCGAGCCCTCTTAGCTTGGCGTTTAACCTCGCCTGTCACTCGACCTGCTGATCTGCGGTTCTTCCCGGGACAGCGGACGCGGCCGTTCTCCACGCTTCGAGATGTCGAGTCACGAAGCTGAAGAGAACGGCCGCTGCGTATGAGTCTCCCCGTCCCAGGGCCGGCAAGCGAGGCGTTGGACGTCTTGTCCCGCTTTCGGGTTCAGTTCTACGAGTGCCTTTACGCACGTGCGGACGCGCTCTTCGAGCTGACGGACGCGGTGCTGTGTGCGGACGGGCCGGTGAAAGCCCTGGTCGAGCTCTCCTTGGCGGTCGAGTACCGGCGCGGGCACGGTGCGCTGTACGCGGCCCTGGACCGTGGCTGGCTGGAGCCGACACGGTTGCGCCGCACTCTGGCGGGCCTGCCGCTGCCGAAGGCGGCCGACGGGCGGATCGTGCTCGCCGTGGACGTGTCGCACTGGCTGCGACCCGACGCTCCTACCAGCGGCGACCGACTCTTCTGCCATGTCTACGGACGCGGTGACCGCAGCTCGGACCAACTGGTGCCCGGCTGGCCCTACTCCTTCGTCGCCGCCCTGGAGTCCGGCCGCACCTCCTGGGTCGCTCTCCTGGACGCGGTCCGCCTGGGCCCGGCCGACGACGCAACCACCGTCACCGCCGCCCAACCCCGTTGCGTGGTAGAGCGGTTGACGAGCGCAGGCCAGTGGAGGCCGGGCGATCCGGACATCCTGATCGTGATGGACTCCGGCTACGATGTCGCCTACCTGACCCACGCTCTCGCCGACCTGCCCGTCGTGTTGGTCGGGCGCCTGCGTTCGGACCGGGTCATGCTCCGCGACGCCGGCCCCGCCCGGTCGGGTCCCCGGGGCGGGCGTCCCCGCCGGCATGGCGGCGTCCTCACGTTCAAGAAGCCCGACAGCTGGCACGAGCCCGACGTCACGACCGCCACGGACACCACCCGCTACGGCACGGCCGCCGCGACGGCCTGGGACCGGATGCACCCCCGGCTCACCCACCGCGCGCCCTGGCTGAACCACGCCAAGGAAGAACTCCCTATCTTGCACGGCACGTTGATCCGCCTGAAGGTCGAGCGCCTGCCTGGTGACCGGGATCCGAAACCTGTCTGGTTGTGGTGCTCGGCCACCGCCGCCGCACCGGCGGACGTGGACCGCTGGTGGCAGTCCTTCCTCCGTCGCTTCGACCTGGAGCACACCTTCCGGCTGATGAAACAGACCTTGGGCTGGACCGCCCCGAAGGTCAGGCATCCCGACACGGCCGACCTGTGGACCTGGCTGATCATCGCCGCTCACACCCAACTCCGCCTCGCCCGGCCCCTTACCGAGGACCTCCGTCGCCCCTGGGAACGGCCCGCGGAACCCCGCCGCCTCACCCCCGCCCGGGTCCGCCGGGGGTTTCGCAACGTCCGCGCGACAGCAGCCCGCCCGGCAAGCGCGCCGAAACCATCCCGGCCAGGTCCCGGACGGCCTCCCGGTTCGAAGAACAAGCAACGAGCCAGGCGCCACGACGTCGGCAAGACCGTCAAACGCGCCGAATCGATCAAGGAACACCAAGCCCAGGGAGGTTAAACGCCAAGCTTAGAAATGTCCATCGGTGAGAGTTCTGCGGGACACCCAGGAGTCGAGGCAGACTTGTCATCGCCCCGCCGCGCTCGCGGCCGATCCCCACCTCAAACCCGACGAGCCCGCGCGCACCCCCCAGAACCTCGACGCTGTCGGCTTTGCCACAGCGCCCCGCTCACGGGCAGTGAAGTGCACTCCTTCCAGGGGTTCCTGCGGCAATGCCGCTTGGAATCTTGAGCCCGGATGCCGAGGGACGGCAGACGGCAACCGCTCTACAGACCAAACCCCACTTCAACACGCAGAACTTGACAGGGAACGAACCTGGTCCGACGAGACGACCCACGCCATCCACGAGTCCCAGCCCCTGCGCATCGAGCGCGTCCACGAAACCGTGGCCCGCGAGACCGCCTGGACCATCGCCGCCTACGAGACCCCCGTCTCCGACCGCATATGGGTCCTCACC
Organism: Streptomyces sp. AW19M42; assembly: GCA_000470535.1. Classification (GTDB taxonomy): domain Bacteria; phylum Actinomycetota; class Actinomycetes; order Streptomycetales; family Streptomycetaceae; genus Streptomyces. The sequence continues at coordinate 14,956 of CBRG010000265.1, read as the reverse complement.
GCGACCAGCGCCACCCCAGCCCCGGTGCTGCAGGAACTGCTGAACCACCTCGCCGGCGACGGCTGGGACACAGCAATAACCCCGGTGGACGAGAAGACGGTCACCACGGCCGCGCAGCCGCTCACCGACGCCGGATGGAAGCACACCGTCGACGGACGCTGGATCCGCTGGACATCCCCCGCCGCAGACGCCGGTGTCCGCTTCGACGCCTTCACCGCCCAGCACCCGACCCAGAACCTGGCCACCTGGACCATCTGGGCCGGCCCCACCCCGGACCGGCCCACCTGGACCGTCACCGCGTCCCCGCACACCCCGAGTTCGCTGCTGTCCGACCTCTCCGAAACCCTCGCCCATGACACCGGACTGCGCCACACCCCGACCGCGGGCACCGGACGCAGGACGAGCCTCGTCACCAGCCCGCCGGCCATTCCGGCGGTCACGGCCGGTCCCGCCGCCAGCCGTTCACACTGATCATCGGCACCCGGGAGCAGGGCAACATAGCGCGGGATCGCCGCTTAGCCAAACCGGCGATCCCGCGCATCACTGATAGTCCACCGCCACGTCCCACCCGCACTTCGAAAGGCATCACCCCACGACTTCAGAACAGCCACGCCCAAGCGGCCGGCAGGCGATCACGCCGCCGCGTAGCTCGTCCGGAACAGATCCTGCGCCCGCTCCACATCTCTCGGAGTGCGGAGCTGCACCTCCAGACCACCCGTTCCATGGTGACCGAGCCCGGACACGTCCCGGGTGAAACCCGGAACGAGGTCCACGTACGCCGGGTCGACCGTCAGGTAGACCAGCAGCTTGCTGCGCTGCGGCGGACACAGGCAGGCGAAGTTCCGCAGCCGCTGATACGCCCGGTACTGCTTGCGCTCCACGCGGTTCACGCCGTCACCGAGCCCGAGCAGCGCCTCGTCGACCGCACCCGCCAGCTCCACCATCGACGCGCCCTCAACATCAGCTGTCGCCCGGGCAACCGCCTGACGGCGCCCCCGGCGGGCTACCTGCGGGCCGCCACTCACGGACGCCACGGTCTCAAGCCCGAGCAGGTCGCTGCCGAAGAGTCGGTAGCGGACCAGGGCGATCGAGCGCCGGTGCTCGCGCACGGCATGCACGTCGTCGCGGGTAAAGTCGCCGGCGATACAGATCAGGCGCGGGCCGCTCCACAGAACCTGGGACGCGGCCGTCACCCCGAGCCGGTCGCGGACCAGGTGCTCGAACTCGGCCCGGTGGTCCATCAGCCACGCCAGGTAGAACAAGCCCTGGTTGATGACACCGGCATCCGTGCCGCGCTTGTACTCCACGATGGCCGGCGATCCATTCTCGTCAAGCCCCAGCGAATCGATCCGGCCCCCGTGGACCGGCCCGGTCCCGTACTCACTCGCCAGGAACCGCACCCCCAGCAGCGTCTCCATGTGCGCCTCAACGAGACGCTGCACATCCGCCTCGACCTCAGCAAGACGCGGCGCGACCTCAGTCACGCCGCGGTTCGTCGTCTGGAACAGCTTCAGGCTCGACACCGTCCCCTCCTCGGCTCGAAGATTGCCAACGCCGAACAGGTACAGGATTGTTTCCGCGAGAGCGTTCGAATCCGTGAAGATAGTGTGTGACCGCACGCGTGACCTGACCAGGGGACGCCTGTCCCCCGTCACCGGGGATCAGCGATTCCCCCATGCGTCCCCCGCGAGCCGTGGAGCGGCACCAAAAGGCTGCGTTTTCGCAGGTCAGCCCCCGTAGCTCAGTGGATAGAGCAGGCGCCTTCTAAGCGCTTGGCCGCAGATTCGAGCGTCCCGGAGGGCCACTGTCCAGATCACTCTCGGCGAAGCCCCCGTGCCCCCGTCGAGCCGTTAGGGGGATTTGGCCTACGGGCGCTCCACCGCGGCGCGCCAGTAGTCGGTGAGCATTTCACCTGGCCAAGCCGGCTGGTGAACGGCGCCGCGGGGCCCCATCTCGTGGAAGTACGGGGCGAGGTCCACAACCGGTGTCCCGTCGACTGCGTCGAGATCCGCCACCCGAAGGTCCCGACCATCCACACCCAACAACCGTGGGTGGCTGATGGCCAGTTGGTTTGGTCTCCGATGGTTGCGGTGAACAAAGGTTCCGGTCGCCGCCCACTGCGAGTTGCCCCTCGGGCTGCGGGCATGCAGTTGGACGTCCTCTGGTTGCGCCAGGTGGAAGCGCCACGTAACCGTCAGGTGGGAGAACCCGTCGATCCCTTGAAGGGTTTCGAGGGGGTATGCCTCGTTGAGCCGGATGATCGACTCAACTCCTCCCTGGTAATCGTCCTGAACGCGGGTGTGGCCGCCAACGACCGTTGCGATCGATTCAACCTGGTACGTCGTCACCAGTGCTGGTTCCTCTCCTCGGGCGATGCCGGCCCGCGAGCTGCCGTGGGGCATCGGGCGTCCGCGTCGCGATCAGCCTATGGCCCGGAGCAGGCTTAGCGCCCGGCGGTCCAGTGCGGTGACATGGCGGCCTCCGCGTTGCCGGACGGGCGAGAGGTCGCTCTGGATACGGACGATGACGTCACGCGTCCTGCCGGACTGGACGCCTGTCATGGCGTCGAGTGCTTCGTTCCAGGTTGCGCACGCCTCGTCGAGCTTTCCCTGCTGCACCTGAACGGCGCCGAGGTAGCCGAGCGTGACGCTGTGGGTGCGGGCGTACTGCTGACGCCGACGTGTGGCCACACTCCGCTTGAGGTGGATCTCCGCGTCGTGGGGCTGGCCTATGTCGAGCAGAGTGCAGGCTGTTTCGTGGGCGAGGGAGGCTTCTTGGAAGAAGCCAACTCGGGCGGGCGCTTCGACGGTGTCGGCGCGGGGAGATCCCGCTCCGCGCGGCTGATGGCCGCGAGAGTCCCGGCGCGGTCGCCGTCGGCCGCGAGTGCGCGTGCGTGGACGATCGCCAGCAGCGCCTTCTCGCGATGACTGGCCTGACCGTAGCGGTCACGGGACATCGAGGCGTCCGCCAAGGCAAGGGCCCTGCCCGGGTGCCCGAGGTCGACGGCCTGGTGGGCGAGGGCGCGCAGGACGTGACCGCCGAGAGGTCCGTCGCCGGCTTCCGCCGCGATCCGGGCGGCGATGGTGAGGTAGCGCTGGGCTGTGCGGTGTTCTCCGGCGTCGAAGGCCATCCAACCGGCGAGATACGTCATCTCCGCGACGACGGAGTACGTGCCACGGCAGAGCTCATCTGTACGGAATCGGCCGCCGAGCAGCGGCACCGCCTGCACGCCCGACAGCGCAAGTGGGTCTCGTCCGCCTTCGGCGCCCGCCGGATCGCTGCCATGCGCACGGCCATCGAGCGGACCGCCGCACAGCTGGTCGACGCCATGCGCGCCGCAGGCGAACGGGCGGATCTGGTCCGCGCCTATACGACGCCCCTGGCCTCCGACACGATGTTCGCCCTGCTGGGGGTGGCACACCAGGACCGTCCGCACGTCGACTCGCTGATCACACGCCTCCTCTCGCCAGTCGACGAGGAGGACGGCTGCACCCCGGAAGAGCTGCTCGCCCAGGTCCTGGACTACCTCAAGGGCCTGCTCATGGACCGGCAACGCACCCCCGGCGACGACCTGATCGACGACCAACCACCACGCGGTAGGCGTCATCCACCTGCCCCGCTGACCCGTCATCGCCACCGACCGCACGCGATGTCACAGTGACGGTCGGCCCTCACAAAGATGCGGAGCGATCATCGGCTTCCTGCACGTCTCCCACGGGGAGGCTCTCGGTGGTAGGGGCTGCTGCCCCAGGTCGTGCTACGCGGCCGGCCCCAGCACGCTCGCCCCGCTCCCCTCCCACTGGCCCCTCGTCCTCACCCGCACCGGCTCCCAGGCAGCCGCTGACACCGCAACCCTCTACAACCGGCTCGCACACCAGGCCGGCAGGGGCCATGCCTCACCGCTGAAGACACCCCGTCGGCGCTCCGCCGGGTCACCGAACTCGCCGGACCGAGCGGCCCGATCATCGTCCTCGGCCTGCCCCCGCATGAGCAGGCTGACAACAGGCGTCATGGGCGGACCACCGCGGTGGTGGTGAGGAAGAACCCGAGCCGCTGCTCTTGGTCGTGCTTGCCACCAACTGTGCGGAGGATCGTCTGCCCCTGATGACAGAACGTGGCGGTCCTGTGCCGTGGTCAGTGCTCGGTGAGCATGTTCTCGCGGAGCTGGGTGAGGATGCGGTTCAGGAGCCGGGAGATGTGCATCTGGGACAGGCCGAGATGTTCGCCGATCTGGGCCTGGGTCATTTCCTGGCCGAAGCGCATGGCCACGATCTCGCGGTCCCGGTCATCGAGGTCCTCCAGGAGCGGGGCCAGGGTATGGAGGTCCTCAACCAGTTCCATCGCGGGATCGAGATCACCCTTGATGTCTCCGTAGGTGACGGTCTCGGTACTGTGCTGGTCAGCGCCGACTGGCAGGTCAAGGGAGCCGGCGGTGTAGCCGTTGGAGGCGATGAGGCCCTCGATGACCTCCTCCTCACTGAGCTCCAGGTGCGCGGCGAGTTCGGCGACCGTCGGATCACGGTCGAGGCTGCCCGCGAGGTCTTCCTTCGCCTTCGCCAGGATCACCCGGAGTTCCTGGAGTCGGCGCGGTACGTGGACGGCCCAGGTGGAGTCGCGGAAGAACCGCTTGATCTCGCCGACGATGTAGGGGATCGCGAAGGTGGTGAACTCGACTTCGCGGCTGAGCTCGAAGCGGTCGATCGCCTTGATCAGGCCGATCGTGCCGACCTGGACGATGTCCTCCATCTCACCGCTGCCACGGTTGCGGAACCGCTTCGCCGCGAAACGCACCAGCGACAGGTTCATCTCGATCAGGGTGTTCCGCGCGTACTGGTACTCGTGCGTGCCCTCTTCCAGGACCTGCAACTGCTCGAAGAACAGCGCCCCCAGAGTCCGGGCATCCTTCGGAGCCACCTTCCGGGGATCGTCGATCTGCGGAAGGCCCGCAGGGCCGGCGGCACCCGCAGGGGCATCGGTGGAACGGGTGGCGGTCGCGACCGTGGTTCCCGTGGGTATCGACATGACGCTGTCCTCTCCGTAGATGCCGTCGGCCCCCGTGCGCGGGCGCGCCTACCCCGCCGACGGGTCACCACACGTACGAAAGCGGCGACTTCAGAACCAAGGGCCGATCGCGGGTTCCTCCCGGCTCGCAACCACCCGTCGCACCACCAGCCTGCGAACACCGGCTTGCCCCCGAGGGGTTGGTCAGCGTTCCCGGTGGGCGAGGGTGAACAGCCCGCCTTCGGGGTCCTGGAGGGTTCGGGAAAAGCCCTTGGCCGTCCAGGTGGTGGAGGAGGGCGTCGGCCGGCCGCCTCCCGCGCTCATGGCCGCGGACACGGCCCGCTCGACGTCCTCGACAGCGAAGTTCACCAGCCAGCGGGGCCGCAGATGAGCCAGCGGTGAGGTCTGCACCCCGCCGCCCCGCAGGGAGAGCACCACCCGGCCGCTCGCTTCCACCAGTACATGGTCGTCCCGGTAGATGACGTCGATGCCGTCCTCGTCGGCCCAGCCGAGGACTTCCCCGTAGAACACCGCGGCGTCGAACACGTCGCGCGTCTGCAGATCGAGCCGGGCAGGTGCCCGGCCCTCCCCGGGGAGACCAGGCCAGGGTGTAGCCCTCCCAGAATCCGAACGTCGCGCCGTCCCGGTCCGCCGCCAGCCCGACACGCCCGTCTCCCAGAGCCATCGGCCCCACCGCGACGGTGCCACCGCGCTCCCGGATCCGCGCCGCCATCACATCAGCGTCCCCGACGGCGAAGTACGGCGTCCACACCGACGCCGGAGCGAGCCCCGGCCGCCGCGTCCCGATCCCCGCCACCGGATCGCCATCGGCCGTGTCGGTAAGCAGCACCGCACGCCGTGACACACCCGTACGACGATCTTCGCGTATCCGCACTATCGCCACCCGAGCTGGGCAGCGGACCTGGTGCGTGAACGCGACGGTGGACGCCGACACCACCTGTGCGGCCCAACACCCCACGACAAGCGCCGAGCGCCGAATCCCGCCAAGTTGCTGCGTGAAAGCACCCGCTGAGGAAACGATCCCTCGACAAATGCGCCCCTTCGCGCTCCCGCATTTGCCCCAACCACGCCCCCGTCATCAGCACTTCGAAGGCCACGTTCCACTTAGGATCAATTCCGTTCAGTGATCATCCGCTCCTGAAAAGGGATACTGAAGTGGCGCAGGACGACGACATGTTCTCGAAGGACCTCCACGACTTCATCAAGAAGATCAGGCGGTGGTACGCAGAAGACTTCGAGGGTTTCAAGACCATGTACGACGCGGCAACCGCGAATGTGGTGCCTTATCCGGCGGACACCCCGAAGGAATTGCGTTGCGACTGGAAGGGTCGGGGCATCCAGTTCCTCTGTGACTTCTTCAGGGAATGGTACGACTGGCATCCGAAGGTGAACACGGGGCTGAACTACATTGAGAAGTTCAGCTGGATCAACTATGAGAACGCTTATGGCATGGTCTTCGTGACCTGCGGCCCCGGGCACAAGGTGCTCTCCGACTTCACGCACCTGCAAGGGATGCAGATGGACGAGCCGAACAGCCATCGGAACAAGAAGCTCATCAAATCATGGACCCATGAACTGGGTTCGAAGATGGAAGACTACAAGCCGGGACCGTGGTCGACCTTTAACGACTTCTTCGTCCGGGAAATCGCCGACGGCAAGCGGCCGGTCGCGGCGGAGGACGACGACACGGTGGTGGTCGCCCCGGCGGACTGTGTCATCAACATGATTATCGACCAGCTGAAGGTGGACACGCCCATCCCGGTCAAAACGGTGACCATGAACATCAGGCAGTTGCTCGCCGGCTCGCAGTACGCCGACAAATTCCTCGACGGTACCGCTGTGTCATGCATCCTCATGCCCGACAGCTACCACTGGTATCACGCCCCAGTGGGAGGCACTCTGGTGGAGGCCCGCGACGACATCGCCGGCTCCTACTACGGGATGCGGGACTTCCCCGAACTGCTCAACAAGGGGAACGTCGGTTACGGCTACGACTACGAGATGTTCGATCACTTCCGCCGGGGATACGTGATCATCAAGACACAGTACCCGGAGAGCACGGAGAGTGATCCGGTCGAGGGCTATGTCGGGATGGTGACCGTCGGCCTCAACTCGATCGCTTCCGTGAACTATCTGAAGAAGTTCAAGAATATTGATGGTCCGGTCCCGGTGGCAAAGGGCGAGAAGGTCGGAAACTTCAAGTACGGCGGGTCGCTGAACATCCTGCTGTTCGAGGAGAAGCGGTTCCCGGCGCTCCAGCTGCTCCAGGGACAGCGAATCGGAGTCCTGGAGAAGAAGGAGCGCACGGAGGGACTGTTCACCGGTCCCTACCACGCACAGTCCCGTCAACTCCGTCCGTTGTCACCCTGATCCGGCTGTCACTGCTGCTTCGATCCCCGAACGGATACTGAAGATGTCTCCAGATCTCGTCGAATCGATTCCGGCGAACATTCCTAACACGCAGTGCATCGAGTTCTTCACCGGCGGGACCAAGAAGGTCCGTTCCTACGCCGGGCACGTTCACGTCGACGGCGCGAAGCGCGAGAAGCAGAAGAACCACCTCTTCTACTGGTTCTTCGAGAGCCAGACCTGCAACCCGCATGTCCAGATCGACGAACAGCAGGACCTGATCACGCGGACACCTCTGGTGATCTGGCTCAACGGCGGCCCCGGCGCCTCCTCGCTGCTGGGACTGTTCCTGGAGAACGGACCACTGACCGTCGCCGACGACGCCGCCGGGACGGTGTCAGTGACCTCCACCACCTGGAACCAGGAGGCACATGTCGTCTACTGGGACCAGCCCATCGGCACCGGATACAGCTACTCCGACAAGCCGGAGGAGTACGTCCAGGACGAAGACACCCTCAGCCACATGTTCTGGCAGGGACTCCAGGAGTTCTTCCGCCTGCACCCGGAGTACGCGCTGTGCCCGCTGTACATCTGCGGTGAGAGCTACGCCGGCAAGTACGTCCCGGCGATCGCCCTGGAGATCGACAAGCAGAACGGCACCGATGCCGGCGGACAGCGCCTCAACCTGAAGGGCATCGCGGTGGGCAACGGCTGGATCAAGCCCGAGCTGTCGCTCCGGATCCTGATCGACTACGCCTACACGACCGGTTTCCTCGGCATCGGCCAGAAGGAAGCACTGGAGAAGTCCTACGCCGAATTCCAGAAAGCCCTCGCGGAAAAGGACATGAAGGAGGCCAACCGACTCGGCAACGCCCTGGTGGACAGGACCGTGGCGTACGGCGGAAACTTCGACGTGTACGACGCACGACGCTGGGAAGATCTGCCCATGGGAGCACTGAGCACCTACCTCAACACCGCAGAGGTGAAAGCGTCCCTGCACGTCCCCGCACACACCCTCTGGCAGAACGCGGACGACAAGGGGCCGGTGACCGAAGCTCTGGTGGACGACAACATGGCGGATGTCTCGGGGCTGTACGCCCGGCTCGTCGAGAAGAACTACAAAACCCTGCTCTACACCGGGAACTTCGACACCGCCTGCGGATACCGCGGCACCGAGGAAATCCTGGACGACATGATGGAACAGCAGGGCAAACGAGCCGAGTGGCGCGACGCCCCCCGCCTGATCTGGACCCATGCCCAAGGGAACCCGAAGGGGTTCGTCCGCTCGGTCGGGAACCTGACACAGGTCGCTGTGCCCGACTCCGGACATCAAGTACCCGCGTTCCAGCCGGAGATCTGCCGGGAGATGCTCTACAACTGGCTCTTCGGCCGGCCCTTCCCCGGTTACGACCCAGAGCGGGCAGACAAGCAGACCGCTGCGGATAAAGACCTCCGTAAGGCGTGACCGCCGCTACCGCGAGCAGTTCGAAGGCATTCGGCGTTGGGCCATGCAGGTGATCCACAGACATGGTTGCCCCGCGCCGGGATCGCACGGCCCATCATCGTCGAGTGTCGCCCGCCACACCGCGCGCGGCGACCACCCGAACCCGACGGAGGCTGTCGATGACAACGACGACGCACACGGAAGTCGAACAAGACGTGGACGAGGACGTGTCGGACGTCTACCCCGAAGACCGCGCGTGGGTGAACGAGTGCGTCCAGCGCATCCGAGGCGAGTTCGCGCCGCTGGGAACCTCGCTGCGTGAGATCCCGCTTCCACCGAAGCTGGCCGGGCTGCGGCTGTACCTCAAGCGAGAGTCCGAGCAACCCTCCGGCAGCCACAAGCACCGCCTCGCCGCCGCGCTGCTCACCCACGCCCTCGCGAGTGGACGCCTGACCCCCGGACGCCCCGTGATCGAGGCGTCCAGCGGCTCGACGGCCATCTCCGAGGCGTGGTACTGCGAGCGGCTCGGCATCGACTTCCATGCCGTGGTACCCAGTGGCACCGCCCCGGAGAAGCTGGCCCTGATCACGCAGTACGGCGGACAGGTGCACCCGGTCGACGGCGACATCGTCGAGGAGGCGAAGAAGCTCACGACCGCACTCGACGGCCATTTCATGGATCAGTTCACCTACGCCGAGCGCGCCTACGACTGGCGGGGCGAGGAGGGCCTCGCACCGGAGCTGATCCGGGCGGTCCCCGACCTGGCCTGGTTCGTTATGGGCGCCGGCACAGGCGGCACAGCCACTTCGGTCGCCCGCTACGGCCGCTACACCGGGCGGACCCTGCGCGTGTGCGTCACCGACCCTGACCACTCCGCGTTCTTCCGCGGCTGGCGGGACAAGAACCCCGCGGCGACCGACAAGGGTTCGCACATCGAGGGCATCGGCCGGCCGCGGGTCGAACCCTCGTTCCTGCCCCCGCTGGTCAACCGCATGATCCAGGTCCACGACGGCGCGTCCGTCGCGGCCATGAGGTTCGCTGCCGCCGCGAACTGGGACATCGTCGCCGGACCCTCGACCGGAACGGGCCTGTTCGGCGCGATGCGGGTCCTCCTGGGCATGCACGCGGCGGGACAGACCGGGGCGGTCGCCACCGTGATGTGCGACTCCGGCGACCGGTACGTGAACGAGTACTACAACGACGCCTGGCTGGCCGACAAGCAGATCGACCACAAACCCTGGATGCCCACCGTCGAACGCTTCTTCACCACCGGCGACTGGACACCGCCCGCCGCCTACGAGCCCATCCCCAAGCCCGCCACCACCATGTGGAACATGTGAGCCGTCCCGTTCGTCCCAGCCGCCGGCCGGTCCGACACGGACAGCCACCGAGAGCGCCGCATCGGCGCCGCCTTCGGCATGCGCACACCGGTCAAGGACGCCGAAGACACGTCGAGCCCGCAACCCGGGCCTCGCGCGAACCGCGCCGCAAGGAAGCAATCACCGAAGGCAGTCAAACGGAGGCGTAAGGGAGCAGGCTCTGCCCTACCCCGACCAATACCCACTCCTCGGTGGCCTCACCGAGCGGATGATCGAGCGTGTCCACGCCGAGAAGGTCTCGCACCAACACTCCACGGCCCACGGTCCACGCCATCCTTCAGGAAGGTTTCGTGCGCCACGTCGCGTTCAACTGCGATCCCGGATCCGAACACAGCGGCCCTTACCCAGTCGCCGTCCCGACGCTGTACGGGTTCGACGCCCTCCAGGAAATGGTTTACCTGCAAGGCTCACCCAGCGCGCGCCTGTACCGAACGGCCCTCGCAAGGCAGACGGACGGCGTGCCCGTCTCACTCAACCGCGGCGTTCTGCCGAGCCCGTTGCCGAACGTGAAGACGATGGGCGAGCTGCCGCGCGAGCCGCGTACGACACCGAGTGGGTCGTCTACGTCTACGTCTACGTCGATGACCCCGACCACGGGCCGCTGGGATACCGCACCGGCGTCGGCCCCGACGCGGACTTCGCCGCCCGGGCCGCGGGCAGGGCTCTGCAGCGGGGCGGCCGGCGGACTACCCGCGCCGCTGCGGACCGCCGCTTTTCGGCTGACCCGGCAGGCCGACGCGCACCTCGCGCTCGGCGACGTCGTCGTCGCCGTACACGCCGCCGGCCAGGCCGTGGGGTTCCTCGGGAGGAGGCGCGGCCTCCTCCCGAGGAACTGCCATCTTCGCCGGGCTGAAGACAAAACTACTGATGGCGAAGTCCCGGTACAGGAAGCCGGAGAGCGTCTGCCGGTACTTTCAAACCCTCGCCCGAGGCGATCGCGGGACTGACCAGCCTTCTGGCACCCGGCGACGCCCGCCGCTGAGGGGCACGGCACCCGGGCAGGGTTGTGTGGCGAGGCCGTGATTGGCGCTGTAGGACCGGCGCGTCAGCCAGAGGTGATCTGACTCTTCTACACCGAGGCCCTCCGGGCATGGGCGCGGAGGGCCTGCGGCGTGCCGGGGAGAGGGAAACAGCTGCGACGTATCCCCGTCGCCTCTCCCCACCACCCGTGTCCGGGACACGGGGGAAGAGCCTGGAAGGCGGCGGACGGCTCTCGTCGTCCGAGCCCCAGCCCCCGTCCTGGTTCTGCGTGTACTGGACACCCGCACCTTCACCCGCGCCGAACTGTGCGCTGAACTGCTGGGCGTCCGAGTAAATGCGCAGGCAGCAGCATGAGACCGCTCTGCACCACCGAAATTCCCCGGCAACCAGCTCCACTCGCGCAGCAGGGGGCCTCCTGACCAGCCACCCAGGGCACCTGACACCCCATCAGGACAGGCGTCAAATGAGCGTCAAGACACCACCGCGAGCGTCATTTCAGCGTCAAGATATCGCCCGTAACGCCCACTCAAGTCTTCAGCCTTGCGATCCACGCCTGCTTCACGTGTACGAAGTGTGCATAGTATCCGGGCGTGATGACCGGCGCGGCGCGTCCGGGGCACGGTCACCGAGTGGCCCGCCTGGGCGGATAGCATGGCCGCGTCTCGTCTCATTCTCATTGCTGAGGAGCGGGTGGTGTGCCGGGAAGCCTGGTCGGCGACGTAACAGTCGTGCGCCCGGAAAGGCCTGCCGTGCCTCTCGCTTCTCGTGTCCGCCGGTCCGGCGTGCGACTCGTCGTCGACCGAGCCACGCCCCGTGTGCCGCGCGAGCCGAACCCTCGGCGTCCGGTGGGCGCCCCGCTTCGGTCCGCCCGGCAGCTTCGACTGGATGAGAGTTCAGAGATGTCCCCGCAGCGCCCGTCATCGCCGCCTCCCGCCCTACCCCGGGAGTCGGTGATCCAGCAGGTGCTCGCCTGCTTCGATGCCTACGCCCGCGTCCACGGGACGCGCGACAGCATCCTGCCGGCCTCCCGGGTCACACCCAGGGAGGAGCAGCGGGCCTTCGACGAACTCCGGCACGCCATCGAGCGGCTCCGTGACACCACAGAAGAGGACTCCCCCTCGGGCCGGCCGGACCGGGGCGGCGACGGGGGGCGCTGACGGGGAGCACTGACGGGGGCCCGGGGCGGCCGCACCGGCCGGCCCCTTGTTCGGGCCGGGCCCGGCGCGGTTCCCCAGAGCGCCGCCTCCTCCAGCCGGGCCGCCAGCGCGAGCAGTACTCCCCCGCCGCCCAGGGGTGCGCCGAACTGGACGCCGAGCGGCAGCCTCTGGCTGTCGTGGCCGAAGGATAGGGACATGGCCGGCAGGCCGGCGGGGGCCGGGGCGAGAGTGCCGTCCAGGCGGCGGAACGCCGCGCGGGCCGCTGGTGGACGGCGGCGAGGCGGACGGTGTCGCGGCGCTCCGGGCGCCCGACGTCGTGTACGACATCGACGAGCCCTTCCTGGCGGGCCGGGAGCGGATCCGCGCGGGGTGGTGCGCCCGCCCGCACACCGGGGCTGGATCCGGCAGGGCCGTGCCCATGTCGTGGGGCCGCCGCACGTCACGGCCGCCGGGGGCGAAGCCGTGGGCGGTGCGGCACTCCCTGATGGTGGTGCACGAGGAGGGCCGGTACATCGTGCGCCGGGCCACCGCCAACCACTGGCGGCTGCGCCGTAAGGAGTCCGGCCGGCAGGTGGTCACCCGGACCAACCGAACCCTGAACGGCCGCCCGGACTCCCCCGGGCTGCCGGTCCGAGGGGTACGCGGGAAGCCGACGGGCAGCTGAACACGGCTGTGGAGGAGGCTGCGTGACGCGTCGCACAGACCCCGGTCCGGAGCGGCTTCAGCGCGCCCCGTACACCGGCTGCGGTGTCTCGGCGGCCGCGAGCAGTCCGGACGCGGCCGCCCCGGCCTCGGCCGGGCTCCAGCGGGCGCCCTTGTCGGCGGTGGGGCCGGGCCGCCAGCCCTCCATCACCGTGATCCGCCCGGCCTCCGCCTCGAAGACCCGGCCGCTGACCCCGGCGCACGCGTCGGACCCCAGCCAGACGACGAGCGGCGAGACGTTCTCCGGGGCCATCGCGTCGAAGGCCCCCTCACCGGGCGCCGTCATGGTCTCGGCGAAGGTCTCCTCGGTCATCCTGGTCCGGGCGGACGGGACGATCGCGTTGACCTGCACCCCGTAGCGGCCCATCTCGGCGGCGGCCACCAGGGTCAGGGCGATGATCCCGGCCTTGGCGGCGGAGTAGCTGCCCTGGCCCACACTGCCCAGCAGCCCGGCCCCGGAACCGGTGTTGACGACCCTCGCCGTGGGTACCCGGCCCGCCTTCGCCTCGGCGCGCCAGTGCGCCGCCGCGTGCTTGAGCGGCAGGAAGTGGCCCCTGAGGTGGACGCGGGTCACCGCGTCCCAGTCGTCCTCGTCCAGGTTGACCAGCATCCGGTCGCGGAGGAATCCGGCGTTGTTGACCAGGGTGTCGAGGCGGCCGAAGGCGTCGAGGGCGGTCGCGACGAGCGATGCCGCGCCGTCCGCGGTGGCGATGTCCCCGTTGTGCGCGACGGCCTCGCCGCCGGCCGCGCGGATCTCCTCGACGACCTGCTGGGCGGGGCCGGCGGCCGTACCGGAGCCGTCGAGGCCCACGCCGAGGTCGTTGACGACGACTTTCGCACCCTCGGCGGCGAAGGCCAGGGCGTGGGCTCGGCCGAGTCCGCGGCCCGCGCCGGTGACGACGGCGACACGACCGGCGCACAGGCCTGTCGATGAGGTCATGACGAGTGTCCTTTCAAGGGGCGACGAGGGGCGACGAGCGGAGAACGGTCGCCGGGACCACCGAGTGGACCGAGCCCTCCCCCGGTGTCCGTATCACTGCTACGTTGAATCTAACAAACGTTTGGTGGAAAGGTAGCTGATCTGCTCATGGGTGTCTCCACCTCCGCCCCTCAAGAGGGCGTCGCCGTCGTCACCGTGGACTTCCCCCCGGTCAACGCCCTGCCCGTACAGGGCTGGTACGACCTCGCCGCCGCCGTGCGCGCCGCCGGGGCGGACCCGGATGTCCGCTGCGTGGTGCTCGCCGCCGAAGGCCGCGGGTTCAACGCGGGCGTGGACATCAAGGAGATGCGGCACACGGACGGGCCTGAGGCGCTGATCGGCGCCAACCGGGGCTGCTTCGAGGCGTTCGCGGCGGTCTACGAGTGCGAGGTCCCCGTGGTCGCCGCCGTACACGGCTTCTGCCTCGGCGGCGGCATCGGCCTGGTGGGCAACGCGGACGCGATCGTGGCCAGTGACGACGCCACCTTCGGGCTGCCGGAGCTGGACCGGGGCGCACTCGGCGCGGCCACGCATCTGGCCCGGCTGGTTCCGCAGCATCTGATGCGGACCCTGTACTACACCTCGCGCACCGTCACGGCCCAGGAGCTGCACGGGCACGGCTCGGTGTGGAGCGTCGTCCCGCGTGCCGAGCTGTACCGGGCCGCCGGGGAGCTGGCCCGGGAGATCGCGGCCAAGGACGGATACCTGATCCGGCTGGCCAAGGCAGCCATCAACGGCATCGACCCGGTCGACGTACGCCGCAGCTACCGCTTCGAGCAGGGCTTCACCTTCGAGGCCAACCTCAGTGGCGTCGCCGACCGCGTGCGCGACACCTTCGGCACGGACAAGGAGCAGCAGACGTGACACGGGACAAGACGATGACGGCCGACGACGTCGTCGGCCGGCTGGAGAGCGGGATGACGCTCGGCATCGGCGGCTGGGG
>CBRG010000264.1 GCA_000470535.1 Streptomyces sp. AW19M42 | reverse complement strand
AAACACGCTCTAGCCGTCAACGCCACTCTGCTGGCGCAGCGCAGCGACCGATCGGACTACGCGCGGCGGCTACGTGACTTCGCGGACCAGGTCGACAGAGCCCTGAAGAAGTCGGCGCAAGGCTATTTCCCGGAGTCCGGCAACAACATCTCGGTAAAGTTCCGCAGCGCGGCAGCACGGGAGACAGAAAACAGCCAACGCTCGGCGAGTACTACGAGAGCCTGCCGAGCGACCGTCACAGGCTCATCGTTCTGGGAGACGCCGGCTCGGGCAAGACCTTGGCGGTCACCCAGCTCGCGGACTACCTGCTGGGCGACCGGTCCGAGCGGAAGCCGGTCCCGGTGATCGTTCGTCTGACGAGCTGGAACACAGATCAGAACCTCCTGGACTGGCTGGCGGGCGAACTGGCGGACCGCAGTCTGGTGCCGAACCGCGCTGTCGCCAAGGAACTGCTGGAGCCTTGCTCGATCCTGCCGATCCTGCCGATCCTGCCGATCCTGGACGGGTTGGACGAGATGGACGCACCAGGCGCACCGGTGAGCGAGTCGCGGGCCCCTGAGGCCATGAAAAGAATCAACAAAGACTACCAACGCACGATCGGCAAACCTCCGTTGGCCGTCGTCTGTCGGCGGAACGGTCTGGGCCCCTGAGTCGCAAGCTACGGCTCACCAACGCAACGACCATCACTCTGCAGCCCTTGAACAGCCGCCGCCCGCTCAGCCCAGCGCGCTCATCAGGGCGCAAACGTAGTCATCCAGCCGCTCCTCCACGGCTCGCGTCGTCAAGTCTGTCCTCCCTGCCTCCCGCCATGGCTGCGACACCTGCTGCACTTCTTCTGAGCACGCCAGCCCGTCGCGCACCTGCCAGTACAGCCGCTCGTTCGCGGCCGCGGCCAGCACCCCGCCGGCCTCCTCATACGCCTCAGGGAACCGCAGACCCCACGCCGGGCCGTGCAGCAGCGCGAGATTGACGGAGCAGTGCGCCACATCGAGATCCGCCGGGCCCCAGGAGGCCGCCGCCCAGTCGACGACGCCGGTGATCCGGGCACCTGCCGACCTTGAAGGCGGCACGTTGCCGGGCTGGAAGTCCCGGTGCAGGAATCGCCTTTCATAGGGCGGCGCGGGCTTGCGGATCACGTCGATCGCCGCGGCCCATGCCGCAGCATCGGCGCCCTCAGGAACCACGACGGTGTCGGCGGTCGTCAACGCCACATACCTCCGGGGCCGTTCGGCGGGTAGCAACGCGTGGATCGCGACGAGTCGACGGGCCAGCCGAGGAACGCGCGCCTCCAATCCCTCATCGTCGAGGACCGTCCGGCCCGCCAGATGTGTCATGAGGAGCGACGGATACGCGCAATGCGCGGCGGCCAGATCAACCGCGATCGGTCCAGGAGCCGGTACGCCGGTCCCCGAGAGCAGGGCCAGGGCGCCGACCTCCCTGTTCAGCCAGTCCTCGGCGTGCTCCACGTTGACGAAGGTCCGCAGCACCAGGTTACGGGTGCCTCCGTCCACGTGCTGATGTTCAGCCGGAACAGTGAGGCTGACAGCCCGTCGGCCGACCGGGCTCCGGAAACCCCAGGCGCGGGGTTCCCGGTCTCTGCCCGGACGGCCGCGGGGAGTTGAGGCAAAAAGTTCACTCATAAGGTCTGTTTTAAGCTTTTGGCTCATTGTGTGAAGTTTGGGGTGGTGTGTTCGTGTGCAGGTTGTGGGTGTCGGTCGTGGAACATCTGCGGTCACGCACTTCGAGAGGCTTCCTCATGCGCTTCATGCGCACCACTGCTCTTTCCCGAACTCTCCTGGTCTCCGTGATCACGGTGGCCGGGCTCACCGCCGCCCCTGCCCTGGCTTCCGCGTCGGCCCGTGCCGAGATGGGCAGCGTCCGGGCCGTGGGTGGCTTCAGTCTCCTGGGTCTTCCGGGGGGTAATGGGGCTAACGGTGTGGGCACCGGTGGTGGGATCGGTGGCCTGGGCGGTACCGGTGGCGCCGCCGGTGCCAACGGGAATGGCGGTACCGGGGGTGACGGCGGCAATGCGAGCGGCAGCGGCAGCAGCGGTGGCGCGGGCGGTGCCGGCGGCGCCGGGGGTGCCAACGGCAACGGCGGTCACGGTGGTTCCGGAGGCGAAGCCGCCCTGGGTGGTACCGGGGGCAAGGGCGGTGTGGGCGGTGTCGGCAACGCAGGTGCCGGTATCGCCGGCGGCAAGGGCGGCAACGGCGGGGCGTCCACGGTCGGTGGCGGATACAAGGGCGGTACAGGCGGTGCGGGCGGTGCGGCCAGCCCGGTGTGTCCCGGCAAGCCCGGTGGCAACGGCACTGCCGCCACGTTCACTGCGGACGGCACTACCGGTGCCACCGGCGCCGCCGGAAACTCCACCCTTCCCTGCTGAACCGACCCTTACGGGGACTGCCGAGCCAGCTCCCGCCAAGTTTGCCCTCCCAGGGCCGGGATGGCGGCAATCCCCGCAGGGGTGTCCTGCGCGTCCACAGTCGAGCCGGGCATCTCCTAGGCGACGGTCCGGCCCGGTCCAGGTTGCCCTGGCTCGGCAACATGCCGGGGGAACCGCCCCCACCACGGAGAGAGGACTGCCCTGCTCGCAGACTTGCCGGACGCCGTGCCCTGGCCTCCTACGGCGAGCAGGACGTGCCTGCCCCACTGGAAACAGTCCGGGAAGTCGCCGACTTCCTGCCGGCACGCGGTACGGAAACCGGTTCGGGGAACGGACATTCCCCCCTTGATTCCGCACCGGCCTGATGCAGTGACCCGCACTAACCCGCGCTTTACCTGAGTCTGAGGAATCCCCGTCATGAACAGGAACCAGACCGCCGCTCTCCTCGCCCTGCCCACGTTGTTCGCCGGCGCAGCACTCTTCCTCGGCTCTCCCGCCGCGGCCTCCGTCCTCGACTGCACCGCCGGCACCGCGGGCGTGGCGGGTGCCAATGGCAACTCTGTCCATCCCAACGGTTTTCCCGGCACCGCGGGCGGCCCCGCGACCGGGTCCGGGGACTGCGCCGGCGGTGCGGGGGGTCCCGGTGGCAACGGTGTTCTGGGTGGTGTCGGTGGTGTCGGCGGCAACGGCGGTGCTGGCCTCGGCAGTGGTTCCGGCGGAGCAGGTGCTCTCGGTGGCAACGCCGGCCCCAACGGCGCCGCGGGCGGCAACGGCGGCAGCGGCGCGGCCGGTGGACTGACCGGCGCGGGCGGCGCGG
>CBRG010000263.1 GCA_000470535.1 Streptomyces sp. AW19M42 | reverse complement strand
GCTGCTCTCCGCCACCCGGCGCCGCGAGCTCGTACGGCATGTGGACGACTGCCCCCGCTGCCGTCGCGCCGCAGAGCGGGCCGACGCCGAGGGCCCGTGGCCGGGAGCGGCCGTTGCCCCGGCCGCCGCGCTGGCGGTCGTCGAGGCGCCGCGCCCGTCCGCCTATGTGGCGATGATCCATGCCCAGAAGCACCAGAAGAATCGGTCCGCCACTCCGCGGTTCGACCGGGCGGGCTTCCCGATGGACCCCAAGGACCACGCCGCGCGCCGAGACAGACTGCGGTCGAGGGTCATGACGACGACGGTGGTCGCCACGGTCGTCGCCGCCCCGGTGATCGCCCTGTGGTCCGCCTACCGGGGCGCGCCGCTCACCGGCGAGGGGCACGACGGGTCCTCGGTCACCGCGGCCGGGACGGACGGCAGCCGCGACCCGTACGGGCGCTACGAGAACGCCGGCAACGCCACCCCCGAGTCCGGCCCCCGTTTCACCGACGACGACGGCCGCCCGGACGTCTCGGCAGAGGTCATCAGCGTCGACGCCCAGGCCGGCCCCGACGGGCGACGGCACCGCGCGGGCGGGCTCACCGTCGAGGCGCGCCCCTCCGGCTCCACCACGATGATCACCCTGACCGCGTCGAACGCCGGCCCGGTCGCCTGGTCGGCCCGCACCGCCGCGTCCTGGCTGCGCCTCAGCAGCTCGTCCGGGAGGCTCGCGGCGGGCGGCAGCGTCACGATCCGCGTCCTCGTCGACCACGGGCGCGAACCGGCCTCGCGCTGGACGGCACGGATCGCGCTCATCCCGTCGGGATCGGTGGTCGCGATTCACGGCGACGGCGGGAATCGCCCGTCGGGTGTCTGGCCGCACCCCTCGAACCCCCCGCGGCCGAGCCGCTCCGCCCACCCGCACCCGCCGGCGCCGCCGGACCCGTCACCGTCCTCACCGGACCCCACGGAGCCGACACCGGACCCGACCGAACCGACGCCCGACCCGACGGACCCCACCCCGACACCGACGGACCCGGGCGGGCCGAGCCCGTCCCCGAGCCCGCCGGACCCGACCGGTCCGGGAAAGGGCCCGAGCGTTCCGCCCCCGGCGAACTGACCCACAACCCGTCAGAACGGCCCCCGAAAACCGCGGACCGAAAACCGAGAACCGCAGGAACTACACCGGATCGGCCGGATCGGCCGGGTGGGGCGCCATCGGCAGCAGCGAGGAGAGCCGCTCCTCGCACAGCCCGACCAGCCGGTCGTACGCCTCCTTGCCCATCAGCTCGGTCAGCTCCGGGCGGTACGACACGTACACCGGCTCCCCGGCCCCGTGGGCGGAGGTCGCGGACGTGCACCACCAGTGCAGGTCATGGCCGCCGGGACCCCAGCCCCTGCGGTCGTACTCACCGATCGTCACCTGGAGCACCCGGGTGTCGTCGGGCCGGTCGATCCAGTCGTACGTACGACGCACCGGCAGCTGCCAGCACACGTCCGGCTTGGTCTCCAGGGGCTCCTTGCTCTCCCGCAGCGCCAGGATGTGCAGCGAGCAGCCGGCTCCCGCCGCGAAGCCGGGCCGGTTCTGGAAGATGCACGAACCCTCCCAGCGCCGGGTCTGGCGCTCCCCGTCGTCATCGGTCTGCACCCAGCCCGACTCCGTACCCACGTCGTGGAACTGCCACAGGTCGGGGGTCAGCCGGGCCACATTGTCTGCGACCCGCTTCTCGTCGTCCTCGTCCGAGAAGTGGGCGCCCAGCGTGCAGCACCCGTCGTCCGCGCGACCGGCCTGGATGCCCTGGCAGCCGCTGCCGAAGATGCAGGTCCACCTGGACGTCAGCCAGGTCAGATCGCAGCGGAAGACCTGCTCGTCGTCGGCGGGGTCCGGGAACTCCACCCAGGCCCGCGCGAAGTCGATCCCCGTCTCGTCGGACCCGCCGGGCCCGTTTGTCTCCGCCTGCCGCATCTCCTGCTTCGTCTTCTGCTTCTTCGTGACTTTGTCCGGCTTCGCCTTTTTCGTCTTTGGCACGCGCCCAGAGTACGACCGACCGGCGTATAGGGGGCGGCAGGCGGCAGTAGCGTTCGTCGTATGAGACTCGGAGTCCTCGACGTGGGGTCGAACACGGTTCATCTGCTGGTGGTGGACGCGCACCCCGGCGCCCGCCCGCTGCCCGCGCACTCGCACAAGGCGGAGCTGCGCCTGGCCGAGCTCCTGGACGAGGACGGAGCGATCGGCCCGCTCGGCGTGGACCGGCTGGTGACGACGGTCACCGATGCGGCACAGGCGGCGGAGGACAAGGGCTGCGAGGACGTGCTGGCCTTCGCCACCTCTGCGGTACGGGAGGCGAGCAACGCCGACACCGTGCTGGCGCGGGTGCGGGACGAGACCGGCATCGAGCTCACCGTCCTGAGCGGCGCCGAGGAGGCCCGTCTCACCTTCCTCGCCGCCCGCCGCTGGTTCGGCTGGTCGGCGGGCAAGCTGCTGGTCCTGGACATCGGCGGGGGCTCGCTGGAGATCGCCTACGGCATCGACGAGGAGCCGGACGCCGCCGTGTCACTGCCGCTCGGCGCCGGACGGCTCACGGCCGGCTGGCTGCGGGGCGATCCGCCGGACCCGGTGGAGGTGCGGGCGCTGCGCCGGCACGTACGGGCGAGGATCGCCCGCAGCGTCGGAGAGTTCACCCGCTTCGGCCGCCCCGACCATGTCGTGGCCACCTCCAAGACCTTCAAGCAGCTCGCCAGGATCGCCGGCGCCGCCCGCTCCACCGAGGGGCTGTACGTGCAGCGCACCCTCAGCCGCAAGGCGCTGGAGGAGTGGGTGCCGAAGCTCGCCGCGATGACGGTCGAGGAGCGCGGGAGCCTGCCCGGCGTGTCCGACGGACGGTCCGCCCAACTGCTGGCGGGCGCGCTGGTCGCGGAGGGGGCCATGGATCTGCTGGGCATCGAGGAGCTGGAGATCTGCCCCTGGGCGCTGCGCGAGGGCGTCATCCTGCGCCGCCTGGACCACCTCCCGACGCGGGACGCGGCGGCCCTGGCCTGACGGCTGCGGCGTACGGGTGCGGAAGGGCCATGGCCCTTCTCACTTTCAGCCGGGCTCCCTCGGCGCCGCGCACCGGGGCCCGTACGCTGTCTGCGTGGCAGAACCAGTGGTCCGCATCCCGGATGCGAAGGTCGCCCTGTCGACGGCCTCCGTCTATCCGGAGTCGACGGCGACGGCCTTCGAGATCGCCGCGCGCCTGGGGTACGACGGCGTCGAGGTCATGGTCTGGACCGACCCCGTCAGCCAGGACATCGAGGCGCTGCGCCGGCTCTCGGACTACCACCAGGTGCCGGTACTGGCCGTTCACGCCCCCTGTCTGCTGATCACCCAGCGCGTCTGGTCCACCGACCCGTGGGTCAAGCTCCAGCGGGCCCGCGCCGCCGCCGAGAAGCTCGGCGCATCGACCGTGGTGGTCCACCCGCCGTTCCGCTGGCAGCGGCAGTACGCGCGTGACTTCGTCACCGGGATCTGGCGGATGGCGGACGAGACGGACGTGCGGTTCGCCGTCGAGAACATGTACCCGTGGCGCTACCGGGACCGCGAGATGCTCGCGTACGCCCCCGACTGGGACGTCACCAACGACGACTACCGGCACTTCACCGTGGACCTCTCGCACACCGCGACCGCCCGCACGGACGGCATGGCCATGGTCGACCGGATGGGCGACCGGCTGGCCCACGTCCACCTCGCCGACGGCAAGGGTTCCGCCAAGGACGAGCACCTGGTGCCCGGCCGGGGCGACCAGCCCTGCGCCGAGCTTCTTGAGCGGCTGGCCCGTACCGGCTTCGGCGGCCACGTCGTCGTCGAGGTCAACACCCGCCGGGCGATGTCCACCGCGGAACGCGAGGCCGACCTGGCCGAGGCGCTCGCCTTCACCCGGCTGCACCTCGCCTCGTCCTCCGCCCGGTCGCCGCGCCCATGACCGAGGGTGACGGGAGCCAGGGCCCGCCCCCCAGACGCCGCGGCCGCCCCTCCCGCACGGAGGCGACGAGCGGTCCCGACGCCCGCACCCGCATCCTGGAGGCGGCCCGCACCGAGTTCTCCGAGCGCGGCTACGACAAGACGTCCGTCCGAGGCATCGCGAAGGCGGCCGGCGTGGACGCGGCCCTGGTCCACCACTACTTCGGTACGAAGGACGAGGTGTTCGCCGCCTCGATCGAGGTCTCCTTCGAGCCCGCCCTGGTGATCCCGGACATCCTCGGCAGCAGCACGGAGGGTCTGGGGGAGCGGCTGGCCGGCTACTTCATCGCGGTGTGGGAGAACCCGGCGTCCCGGGCCCCGCTGCTGGCGATCATGCGTTCCGCGATGACCCACGAGGCGGCGGCGAAGGTCCTGCGCGTCTTCGTGCTGCGGCGCCTGCTGGACCGGATCGCCGACCAGTTGGACGTCCCCGACGCCACCTTCCGCGCGGAGCTGGCCGCGTCGCACATGGTGGGCATCGCGGTACTGCGCTACGTGATCCAGGCGGAACCCCTGGCCTCTGCGGACCCGCAGAAGATCATCGCCATGGTGGGCCCCACGTTGCAGCGCTACCTGACGGAGGACTGACCGTTTCGGGGGCTCCGCCCCCCTACCCTCGCTCCTCGCCCCACTTCCGGCCCCTCCGGCGTTCGAGGAGCGGGGTCCGGGGCGGAGTCCCGGTTACCGGAAGGGGCGGGGAGGGGACAAGGCCCGCCGCAGGCGCACCCGCCCCGGCGCCCCCACCCTCCGCCACCCCTCGATCCCGGATACCGGACACCCCGTCCAGATCCTGGCGCCGGAGGCGTACGCTCGGAACCAGTCTTTTCTGTCGAAGGAGCGAGAGACGATGCCCCAGCTGAGGTCCCGCACTGTCACCCACGGCCGCAACATGGCGGGCGCCCGCGCCCTTATGCGCGCCTCGGGCGTAGCGAGCGAGGACATCGGCAAGCCGATCATCGCGGTCGCCAACTCCTTCACGGAGTTCGTCCCCGGCCACACCCACCTCGCCCCCGTCGGCCGGATCGTCTCCGAGGCGATCCTGGCCGCGGGCGCGGTGCCCCGCGAGTTCAACACCATCGCGGTCGACGACGGCATCGCGATGGGGCACGCCGGGATGCTCTACAGCCTCCCGTCCCGCGACCTGATCGCCGACTCCGTCGAGTACATGGCCGAGGCGCACTGCGCGGACGCGCTGATCTGCATCTCGAACTGCGACAAGATCACCCCCGGCATGCTGATGGCCGCGATGCGGCTCAACATCCCCACGGTCTTCGTCTCCGGCGGTCCGATGGAGGCCGGCAAGGCCACCCTCGTCGACGGCACGGTCCGCAAGCTCGACCTGGTCAACGCGATCAGCGACGCGGTCGACGAGAGCATCTCCGACGAGGACATGCTCCGCATCGAGGAGAACGCCTGCCCCACCTGCGGCAGCTGTTCCGGCATGTTCACCGCCAACTCGATGAACTGCCTGACCGAGGTCCTCGGCCTCTCCCTCCCCGGCAACGGCTCCGTCCTCGCCACGCACACCGCCCGCAAGGCGCTGTACGAGGAGGCAGGCCGCACGGTCGTCGAGATCACCAAGCGCTACTACGAGCAGGACGACGAGACGGTCCTGCCGCGCGCCATCGGCACCCGCGCCGCGTTCGACAACGCGATGGCGCTCGACATCGCCATGGGCGGCTCGACCAACACGATCCTGCACCTGCTCGCCGCCGCGGAGGAGGCTGAGCTGGCGTACGACCTCGACGACATCAACGAGGTCTCGCGCCGGGTCCCGTGCCTCGCCAAGGTCGCGCCCAACGTGGCGCCCGGCGGCACGTACTACATGGAGGACATCCACCGGGCCGGCGGCATCCCCGCCATCCTCGGTGAGCTGCACCGCGGCGGACTGCTCAACGAGGACGTGCACTCCGTGCACTCCGACACCCTCGCCGAGTGGCTGAAGAACTGGGACGTCCGCGGCGGCTCACCGTCGCCGGAGGCCGTCGAGCTGTGGCACGCCGCCCCCGGATGCGTCCGGTCCGCGACCGCCTTCTCGCAGTCCGAGCGCTGGGAGACCCTCGACCTGGACGCCGCGGGCGGCTGCATCCGCGACATGGCGCACGCGTACTCCAAGGACGGCGGCCTCGCGGTCCTCAAGGGGAACCTCGCCGTGGACGGCTGCGTCGTGAAGACGGCCGGCGTCGACGAGTCGATCTGGACCTTCGAGGGCCCGGCGGTCGTCTGCGAGTCGCAGGAGGACGCCGTCGACAAGATCCTCCGCAAGGAGATCGAGCACGGCGACGTCGTCGTCATCCGTTACGAGGGCCCGCGCGGCGGCCCCGGCATGCAGGAGATGCTCTACCCGACCTCCTTCCTCAAGGGCCGGGGCCTCGGCAAGACCTGCGCACTGGTCACCGACGGCCGCTTCTCCGGCGGCACGTCGGGCCTGTCCATCGGCCACGCCTCTCCGGAGGCGGCGTCCGGCGGCACCATCGCCCTCGTCGAGGACGGCGACCGGATCCGGATCGACATCCCGAACCGCTCGATCGAGCTCCTGGTCCCCGAGGACGAGCTGGCCACCCGCCGGGAGGCCTTGAACGGCGTCTACGCGCCGAAGAACCGCGACCGCAAGGTCTCGGTGGCGCTGCGCGCCTACGCGGCCATGGCGACGAGCGCGGACCGCGGTGCCGTCCGCGACGTCTCCAAGCTCGGCTGACACCCGCACGCACACCCCGCTCCACCGTCCGGCCCCTCTCGCGAGGGGCCGGACGCGTGTGCGGTCCCGGAGCGCCACCGACGCCTCACGCACCCGTCGTGGCCCGAGAACGACTCCGTGTGACCGGTCGATCGCAGTAAGCTCACCCCCTTGCCATGTATGACCATGATTGGGGGAGTATGCGAACGTCCGTACGCAGCTCAGTAGTCATCGCGTCAGCCGTCACCGCGCTCGCGGCCCTGGGCGCGGCCCCGGCCGGTGCGGCTCCGGCCGCACCCACGCCGGTCGCCGCGACTCCGGCCGGCGTCTGCGGATCCGGGTACACCCAGATCGACTCGCACGTGTTCAAGGACTCGTCGGCCGAACTGGCCCGCGTCTATCTGCTCTACAACGCGAGCACCAAGTTCAACTGCGTGGTCACCTTCCACGCCGCCGCCACCGAAGGCAGGGCGCTGACCACCGGCGCCTGGCTCGACGTGGACGGGGACGGCAAGGAGCAGGTCAAGGACCAGGGAAGGTACACCTCGTACGCGGGCCCGGTCCGGCTCGCCGCCGGCAGCCACTGCGTGAAGTGGGGCGGCATGATCGAGGCGGGCGGCGGGACGTACGCGTACACGAGCCCGTGGAGCCACTGCGGCTGACGCGCGACGGCCGCTGCGCCCGTTCCCCCGTGGGAGCGGGCGCAGCGCCACCGCCCCGGCCCTGGGACAATCGATCCTGTGAGCGAGAACAGCGAGACCCCCGACGACAGCGCGCCCGGTACCCACGAGTCCGCGACGGCGCCCGCCGGTGCCACCGTGACCGCCCCCGGCCCGCAGCCCGAGCCCATCCGCTTCTTCGGCACGACCTGGGTCGCCCACGACGGCAACTACGGTCTCCGCCGCGTCGGGGTCGCCGTCGGCTCGCTCGCCGCGGCCGCCGCGTCCTGCTTCGTGCTGCGGTTCGCCTACCAGGGCCTGGAGATCGCCGACATCGGCAGCTTCGTCGGCATCCTGGTGGTCCTGATGTTCGCCATCTGCAGTGCGATCGCCTTCCGCAAGACATGGGAGGGCTTCAGCAGCCGCCCGGCCGACCCCGCCCGCGAGGACAACCTGCGCGGTCTCAAGGCCATCGGCTTCATCGGCGGGCTGCTCGCCTACTTCATCCGTACGTTCTCCGAGGCCCCGGGCGAGAAACTCCGGCGCGCGGAGTACGAGGCGGCCCAGGTCCGGTACGCGAAGCGCCGGTCGGCCCGGACCGGGAATCCGGCGGCCCGCAGGACGGCGAAGGCGAAGAAGGCCCGCCGCAGGTAACGCGACGCCACCGCGGGTTCTGTCCGGCGGGTCACGGCCGGGGCCACCATGGGACACATGGCCCCTACAAACACCCCGGACCCCGGCCCGCAGCCGTCGCCCCCGCAGCCTGCGTCCCCGCGCCCCTCGCCCGCGCCCCCGCGCGCCCTGTCGTTCGACCGCGCCGCCGCCCAGTACGGCGCCGCCCGCCCCGGCTACCCGGACGCCCTCCTCGACGCCGTGGAGGAGCTCGCCGGCCGGCCCCTGCGAGGCGCCCGCGCCCTCGACGTCGGGGCGGGCACCGGTATCTCGACCCGCCGCCTGCGCGACCGGGGCGCCGCCGTCGTCGCCGTCGAACCGGGCCCCGGGATGGCGGCGGAACTGCGCAGGACCCTGCCGGACGTCCCGCTGGTACGGGGTGACGGCAACAGCCTCCCCTTCGCCGCGGCCTCGGCCGACCTGATCACGTACGCCCAGTCCTGGCACTGGACGGACCCGGCACGCTCCGCCCCGGAGGCCGTGCGCGTCCTGCGGCCGGGTGGCGCGCTGGCCCTGTGGTGGAACGTCGCCGACCCCACCGTCGGCTGGATCGCGGAACAGGGCGCGCGGCTGCTCAGCTTCTTCACCGCCGAACTGCCCGGGATGGCCGGCCCCGGAGCGCTGAACGTCGGCGCCCACGGCTCGGCCGTGTCCCACCGCGACCTGCCGGCCGGGCTGACGTTCGCAGACCGCCGGGTGCCCTGGACCCGGCGCGTCCCGATCGCCACCCACCTCGACAACCTCGGCAGCCACTCCGCGTTCCTGATCCTCGGCGACGAGCGCGCCCGGCGCTTCCTCGCCGCGGAGCGCGAGCACCTCGCGCTCCGCTTCCCGGACGGCACGGTGGAGGAGACGTACGTCGTCGAGCTGAGCGTGGCCATCCGCTGAACCGGTGGGCACAGAGATCACAGTCCCTTGACGGAAGGACGCCGACGCGACAAAATTCATCGCATGATGAATTCTTCGGGCGTCGCCATCGAGGCCCGCGGCCTCACCGTTGTGCGAGGCAGCCGCACCGTCCTCAAAGGCCTCGGCTTCACCGTCGAACCCGGCAGGATCACCGGACTCCTCGGCCCCTCCGGCTGCGGTAAATCCACCCTGATGCGAGCCGTCGTCGGCACCCAGGCCAAGGTCACCGGCACCCTCGACGTCCTGGGCAGCCCGGCCGGCCACCCCGGCCTCCGGCCACGGATCGGGTACGTCACCCAGGCGCCGTCGGTCTACACCGACCTCACCGTCCGGCAGAACCTCGACTACTTCGCGGCGATCCTGCAACCGGGCCGCCGACATCGGGACGCCCGCCGCGAAGCCGTCACCCGGGCCATCACAGAGGTCGACCTGACCAGCCACTCCGCCGCCCTCGCCGGCACCCTCTCCGGCGGCCAGCGCACCCGCGTCTCCCTCGCCGTGGCGCTGCTCGGCACCCCCGAACTGCTCGTCCTCGACGAACCCACCGTCGGCCTGGACCCGGTGCTCCGGCGCGATCTGTGGAGCCTCTTCCACCGTCTCGCCGCCGACCGGGGCACCACCATCCTGGTCTCCTCGCACGTCATGGACGAGGCCGAGCGCTGCCACCGCCTCCTCCTGATGCGCGAGGGCGAGATCCTCGCCGACGACACGCCCGAGGCGCTGCGTACCACCGCCGGCACCGAGACCGTCGAAGAAGCCTTCCTCCACCTGGTCGACGCGGCCGCCACCCGTCAGGAGAACGCCCGATGAGCACAACCACCACCCCTGCCACCGGCACCTCACCCCTCAGCGCCGCCCGCACCCTGGCCACCGCCGCCCGCGTCCTGCGCCAACTGGCACACGACCCCCGCACCATCGGACTGCTCCTGCTGATCCCGGTCGTCATGATCACGCTGCTGCGGTACGTCTTCGACGGCAGCCCGCGCACCTTCGACTCCATCGGCGCCTCGCTGCTCGGCATCTTCCCGCTGATCACGATGTTCCTGGTGACCTCGATCGCCACCCTGCGCGAGCGCACCTCCGGCACCCTCGAACGCCTCCTCGCCATGCCGCTCGGCAAGGGCGACCTGATCGCCGGCTACGCCCTCGCCTTCGGCGCCGTCGCCGTGGTCCAGTCACTCCTGGCCACCGGCCTCTCGGTGTGGGTGCTCGGCCTGGACGTCACCGGGTCCCCGTGGCTGCTGCTCCTGGTCGCCGTGCTCGACGCCCTGCTCGGCACGGCGCTCGGCCTGTTCGTCTCGGCCTTCGCCGCATCCGAGTTCCAGGCCGTCCAGTTCATGCCGGCCGTGATCTTCCCGCAGCTCCTGCTCTGCGGACTCTTCATCGCCCGCGACAAGATGGCGTCCGTGCTCGAAGCGATCTCGAACGTGCTGCCCATGTCGTACGCCGTGGACGGCATGAACGAGGTCCTCCACCACGAGAACGTCACCGGCGACTTCGGCCGCGACGTCGCGATCGTGGCGGGCTGCGCCCTTCTCGTCCTCGTCCTCGGTGCGGCCACCCTCCGCCGCCGCACCACCTGACGGGCCGGTGCGAGGATGGCGGGCACGAGCACCGAGAACAGCCGGCACCGAGAGCCGCCGGCACCGCCCGGAGGGTGAAACCGCATGACCCAGACAGTCGCAGTCCTCGGCACCGGCAAGATCGGCGAGGCCCTGCTCAGCGGCATGATCCGGGCCGGGTGGCGCCCGGCCAACCTGCTCGTCACCGCCCGCCGTTCCGAGCGCGCGGAGGAACTCCGCAACCGCTACGGGGTCGACTCCGTCAGCAACGCGGAGGCCGCCGCGCGCGCCGACATCCTCATCCTCGCGGCCAAGCCCCAGGACATGGGCCGCCTCCTCGACGAGCTCTCCGCCCATGTCACCGCCGACCGCCTGGTCATCAGCGCCGCGGCCGGCATCACGACCGCCTTCATCGAGGACCGCCTCACCGAGGGCACCCCGGTCGTCCGGGTCATGCCGAACACCCCCGTCCTGGTCGACGAGGGCATGTCCGTCATCTCCGCGGGCGGCCACGCCACCAGCGCCCACCTCGCCACCGCCGAGACGATCTTCGGCGGGGTCGGCAAGACGCTGCGCGTCCCGGAGTCCCAGCAGGACGCGGCCACCGCGCTCTCCGGCTCCGGCCCGGCGTACTTCTACTTCCTCGTCGAGGCGATGACGGACGCCGGAATCCTGCTCGGCCTGCCCCGCGCGCAGGCCCACGACCTGATCGTCCAGGCCGCCATCGGCGCCGCCGTGATGCTCCGGGACAGCGGAGAGCACCCGGTCAAGCTCCGCGAAGCCGTCACCAGCCCGGCCGGCACCACGATCAGCGCCATCCGCGAACTGGAGAACCACGGCGTACGCGCCGCCCTCATCGCCGCCCTCGAAGCCGCCCGCGACCGCAGCCGCGAACTCGCCTCCGGCAACGGCTGACCTACCGGGCGGCAGCGATCAGCTCCGCACTGCGCACCACCTTCGCGAACCCACCGTCGTGCAGCGTCACGGCGGTGGCCCGCGCCAGCTCCTGCGCGCCCATCGTCCAGCCGAACGGGCCGGTCCCGTCGAAGGTGTACGTCGCGTCGAACGCGAACAACACCTCGTACCCGAGGTTCCCCGCCATCCGGGCGGTCGTCTCCGCGCACATGTTGGTCTGGATACCGGCCACCACGATCTGCCGCACCCCGCCCTCGCGCAGCCAGTCCGCCAGATCCGGCGTCCCGTAGAACGCCGAGTTCACGCTCTTCGTCAGAAACAGCTCGGGCCCACCCCCCTTGCCCCGCCGCTCCTCCACGTACGACTTGAGGTCGTTGCCCGGATATCCCACCCGCAACGGCGAATCGGTCCTGGGCGAGTCATGCCGTACGAAGACGACCGGCCGCCCGCTCACCTGCCAGGCATCGATCAGCCCGGCGATGTTCTCGTCCGCCGAGGGATTGTTCCGCGGACCCCAGTACGCCTCCTCCTCGAAGCCCTCCTGCACGTCCACCACTACCAGCGCTGCGTTCTCCGCGATCTCCATGGCCCCATGCTGCCGCGCGCCCACCCGGCCGCCCAGAGGACGCAAAGCCATCGATCGATGCTTTACTGCCAGCATGACCGCCGCCCCCGTCCCTGGTGCCACCACCCGGATCGCCCTCGTCTCCTTCCCGGGCATCCGCGCGTTCGACGCCTCGGTCATCACGGAGGTCTGGGGCGTGGACCGGACGGACCGCGGAGTCCCGCCGTTCGAGCTGCGCCGCACCGCGGCCGCCACCACCCCGATCCCCCTACGCGGCGGACTCTCCCTCACCCCCGACCGCACGCTGAGCTGGCTGGCCCGAGCCGACCTGATCGTCGTCCCGGGACTGGACGACCATGTGACGCCGGCGCCGGAGCCGGTCCTCGAAGCGCTGCGCCGCGCCCATAGCCGTGGCACGCCGATCGCCGCGCTCTGCGGAGGCGCCTTCACCCTTGCCCAGGCCGGCCTCCTCGACGGCCGACGAGCGGTCACCCACTGGAACCTCACCGACCTCCTGCGCACCCGTCACCCCGACGTCACCGTCGTTCCCGACGCCCTCTTCGTCCACGACGGCAATCTCTGGACCTCGGCGGGCACCGCGGCCGGCATCGATCTCTGCCTCCACCTCGTCCGTACGGTCCACGGTGCCGAGACCGCGGCGACGATCGCCCGTTCGATGGTCACCGCCCCGTTCCGTACCGGAACCCAGGCGCAGTTCATCGAGCACCCGACCCCGCAGACGGACCGCGACGCCGACACCCTCGCGGCCGTACGTGCCTTCGCGCTGACCCATCTGGCCGAACCGCACACGGTGGCGGAGCTCGCCGACCGCGCCGGCATGTCCCCGCGCTCCTTCGCCCGCCACTTCCAGGCGACCACCGGTACGACGCCCCTGCGCTGGCTGATCACCCAGCGCATCGCGGCAGCTCAGAAGCTGCTGGAGCGCACCGACCTGCCCCTCCCGGAGGTGGCCCGCCGCACGGGCTTCGGCAGCGAGATCACCATGCGCCAGCACTTCGCGACCCACCTGGCCACCAGTCCCCGTGACTACCGACTCGCCTTCCACCGCACCCCGCTGGGGACCGGGGTTGACACGCCCGCACCACATCCGTAGTGTGCTCCGAGTTGTCCGACGTGAGCGCCGACCCCGGTCGGTCCCCGGACAGCCATTCCGCAGTAACCACAACGAACGAGCGACAGCTGTCGCCTGTCTCTGCGTGCGCATTCGCGAAATGAGGAATCCGCGTTCGAAGGAACGCGACCCCGATTAGCGTCGGGGCCCCGGATTCGGCTAATGTCTCACTCGTCGGAACGGCCCAACAGCCG
>CBRG010000262.1 GCA_000470535.1 Streptomyces sp. AW19M42 | reverse complement strand
GGGGCTTTTCTGCGTTCCCGACAGTTTTTCGACCTTCGTTGATCCCTCTCAGCCCGCAGTGACCAGGTGGGTGTCGTACGCCAGGATCATTGCCTGGACGCGGTCCCTGGCACCGGTTTTCGCGAGGATGCGGGAGACGTGGGTCTTCACCGTTGATTCGGCGAGGTGCAGTCGCTCCGCGATCTCCGAGTTGGTCCAGCCCTGTCCGATGACGGTGAGGATCTCCCGTTCCCGGCCGGTGAGGGTCCCGATGCGCGAATCCGGTGTTGCGGGCCCGCCGGGGGTGGTCGGCAGGTGCTGGACGTACGCGTCCAGGAGGCGGCGGGTCAGGCTGGGGGCGACCACGGCGTCGCCGCTCGCGACCGCGCGGATGCCGGAGAGCAGCTCCTCGGGCCCGGAGAGCAGCTCCTCGGGCATCGCGTCCTTGATGAGGAATCCGCTCGCGCCGGCCCGCAGCCCGTCGTACGCGTACCGGTCCAGGTCGAACGTCGTGACGATGAGGACGCGGGTGCGGGAACCGGTCCTGATGATGCGGCGGGTCGCCTCGATGCCGTCGAGCAGGGGCATGCGGATGTCCATCAGGGCGACGTCCGGCTGATGCCGGGCGACGAGTTGGAGGGCCGCGGGGCCGGTGGCGGCCTCGCCGACGACTGTCATGTCGTCCTGGCTCTCCAACAGCATGCGGAATCCGAAGCGTTGCATCGGCTGGTCGTCCGCGATGAGCACGGTCGTCACGAGGGTGAGTCCTCCAGAGGGAGCCGGAGCCGTACCCGCCAGCCTGTATCGGTGGGCCGGCCCGCTTCTACGGTGCCGTCGTACAGGGAAGCGCGTTCGCGCATGCCCGTGATGCCCTGCCCGGTGCCGTCGGGTGCGGCGGCACCGGGGTCAGGTGTTCCGTTGTCGGTGATCACGGCCTCCAGCTCGCCCGGCCGGTAGGTCAGGGCGACCTCGGCTGCCAGGGCGGAGTGTCCGCCGCCGTGCTTCAGCGTATTGGTCAGCGCCTCCTGTACCACCCGGTAGACCGTCAACTGCCGTCCTGCGGTGGGCGGGACGGCCGGTGGTGTGCCATGGCTGCTGAGACGTACGGGAAGGCCTGCCATCCGTACGCCGGCGAGCAGGGTGTCCATGTCGTCGAGGGTCGGTTGTGGGGTGCGGTCGGCGCGGTCGGGGGGATCGCGCAGGACCCCGAGCAGGCGGCGGAGTTCGGCGAGGGCCTGGCGGCTGGTGGTGCCGATCGCGTCCAGGGCCTAGGCGGCGCGTTCCGGACTCTTGGCCGCGGCGTACGCACCGCCGTCGGCCAAGCCCGTGATGACCGAGAGGTTGTGGCCGATGATGTCGTGCATCTCCCGGGCGATCCGGGTCCGTTCGGCGACGGCGGCCAGCTGTGCCTGCTGGTCCCGTTCGAGTTCGAGCCGGTTGGCGCGGTCGACGAGGGTCTCCGTGTACTCCTTGCGGGTGCGGAACACGATGCCGAGCAGGGACGCGAACACGAACGCGTACAGGTGGGGGACGAAGAGCTGGTTCCAGTGCTCCGGGAAGTGGGCCGAGCCGATCGCGAGCGGGGTGAGCACGATCCCGCCGGACAGGGCCAGGGTGCGCAGCGGCAGCCGGAGCGCGATGTTGAAGACCACGATCTCCTGGAGAAAGGCGGCCTGGATGACCGCCCCCGACCAGACGTTGACCAGTGCGAACGGGGTCATGAACAGCAGGACGGCCAGCGGGTGGCCGCGGCGCCACAGCAGTGGTGCGGAGAACACGGCGCTCATCAGCAGCACCAGCCGGGGGGACACGCTCGGGTCGATGGCGACGTTGCGCCAACCACCCGAGGAGACGTCGAGCACGGCGAACAGGATCCAGAACGTGGTGAGCAGTCCGTCCCAGACGGCCGGCCTGCGCTTGTCGGCCGCGCGGATGCGCTGGAGCTGTCGCTGAATGTGCCCGGTGAGCGTGCTGGGGCGCGGTGTCCCCGCCCGACCGGTGCCGTCGTCCCCGTCGTCCGTCACGTGTGCGCCCCCTCTTCCTTCGTCTCCCCCGCGATCTTTACACCCTTGTCTCCAGCCGTGCCGTCCGCGTCATGCGTCGCGGCGGCGCAGGAGGGCGGCCGCCGCGAGGAGTGCGGCCGAGGCCCAGAGGACGAGGGCGAACAGGGCGGCGCCGTTGGAGGCGGCGTCCGGGAGCGGGGTGGCGGAGCCGAGAACGCCGGCGGCCTGGGTGGGGAAATAGCGGACGGCGGTCTCCACCGCGTCGTAGGGAAGCATGGAGAGCACCTCCGGAAGGACCATCACGCCCCCGATGAACGCGCCGATCGCGCCGGGAACCGAGCGGAGCAGGGCCCCGAGCCCCAGGGCGATCAGGCTGAGGAGCGTGGTCCCGGCTGCGTTGCCCGCCACGGCGCGCAGGACGCCGGGGTCGGTGAGGGAGGCGGCCTGGTCGGTGTCGTCGAGGAAGAACTGGGCGACGACGAAGGTGACCAGTGAGGTGGCGAGCATGACGGTGAACACGGTGGCGGCGAATACCGCGGCCTTCGCCCACAGGACCGGGAGCCGTTGGGGGACGGCGGTGAGCGAGGCGCGGATCATGCCCGTCGAGTACTCGCCCCCCCGTGACCAGGATGCCCAGGACAACCGTGCAGAGCGTGGCGAGTACGGAGCCGTAGAGGACCATGACGACCGTGTCGACGTCCGAGTCGCCGCCCCCGGACGTATAGGTCGTGCCCATGAGGATCCCGACGGCGAGGACCAGAGCGGCGGCCGCTCCCAGAGTGATCCAGCTTGAGCGCAGGGACCGGAGTTTGTGCCACTCGGAGCGCAGCACCCGGGCCGGGGTGATGCGATAGGGGGGCGGGGTGACTGCCACGGTGGTCATGCGCGGGCTCCGGTGGGTTCGGGTGCGGTGATCCGGTACTCGACCGACTCCTGGGTGAGGTCCATGAAGGCCTGCTCCAGTGAGGCGGTGCGCGGAGTGAGCTCGTACAGCGGGATGGCGTGTGCTGCCGCGACGCGGCCGATGTGGGCGGCGTCCGCGCCGCGGATCTCCAGCTCATCGGCTTCGATGCCGGTGGGGCGGGCGAGTTCTAGGGCTGCGGGGCCGGTGGGGCCGGTGATGTCGATGCCGGGTCCCTGGAGGAGGTCGCGCAGGGCGGGGGCCTGTGGGGTGAGGACGCGGACCGAGGCGCCGCCGGCCATGGCGACGAAGTCGCCCACGGTGGTGTCCGCGAGGAGGCGGCCGCGTCCGATGATGACGAGGTGGTCGGCGGTGAGCGCCATCTCGCTCATCAGGTGCGAGGAGACGAGGACCGTGCGGCCTTCCGCGGCGAGGGACCTGAGGAGGTTGCGGATCCACAGGACGCCCTCGGGGTCGAGGCCGTTGACCGGTTCGTCGAGGATGAGGACGGCCGGGTCGCCGAGCAGCGCGGCGGCGATGCCCAGCCGCTGGCCCATGCCGAGCGAGAATCCCTTGACCCGCTTCCCGGCGACCGGGGTCAGGCCGGCCAGGTCGAGGACGTGCTCGACGCGGCTGCGGGGGATGCCGTGGGTGTGGGCGAGGGACATCAGGTGGTGGAAGGCGGTGCGGCCGGGGTGGACGGAGCGGGCTTCCAGCAGGGCGCCGACTTCGGTCAGCGGTGCGCTGTGGGCGGCGTACGTGCGTCCGCCGATGGTCGAACGGCCCCGGGTGGGGGCGTCCAGGCCGAGCAGCATGCGCATGGTGGTTGACTTCCCGGCGCCGTTCGGGCCGAGGAAGCCGGTCACGGTGCCGGGGCGGACCGTGAAGTCGAGGTCCTGGACGACGGTGGTGTCCCCGTACCGTTTGGTGAGTTCGTATGCCCTGATCATGCGGTCGACGCTACGGAGCGGGCGGGCGCGGAACGTCGGACCGGGGGCGGGAGGTGGCGGCGCGTGTAGTACCGGGGTACGACGCCGGGGCCGGGGCGGGAACTCGTTTGCACGGCCGTCGGCGGCAGGTGAGGATCGGCGCATGGACTACGTGATACGGCCGGTGCGTGCCGAGGAATGGCAGCTGGTGAAGGAACTCCGGCTGGCCGCGCTGCGGGATCCGGTGGCGCCGCTGGCGTTCCTGGAGACGTACGGGCAGGCCGT
The DNA here is from genome assembly GCA_000470535.1 of Streptomyces sp. AW19M42. Lineage (GTDB taxonomy): Bacteria > Actinomycetota > Actinomycetes > Streptomycetales > Streptomycetaceae > Streptomyces. Next base: position 20,681 of record CBRG010000262.1, on the reverse strand, counting down.
GGAGCAGCCCGACGCGTTCTGGCAGGAGCGGGCGGCCGGTTCTTCGGAGACGGGCGACGGCGAGAAGCGGCAGTTCGTCGCCGTGGAGCCGGACGGAAGCTGGGCGGGTTCGGTGACCGTGCTGATCGAGCGGCCGGACGGGGAGGTGCCGTTCGGTACGGCGGCCGACGTCCACCAAGCCCATGTGGTCGGAGTGTTCGTACGCCCGGGGGCGCGGGGCGGGGGAGTGGCCGGGGAACTTTTCCGGGCGGGCCTGGACTGGGCGTGGTCGCTGGGCGGGCCGAGGATCGAACGCGTGCGGCTGTACGTGCACGAGGACAACCTGCGGGCCTCTGCGTTCTACCGCCGGATCGGGTTCGTGGCGACGGGGGAGACGGTGCCGGTCGAGGGCGACCCGACGGCTCGTGAACTGGAGTACGCGGTGTCCCGGCCGTAACGGCCGTAACGGCGGCGTGAGGGTGGGCCCGGGTGGGTCAGGGGGCGGTCGGTGTCTGGAGTTGCTGGGTCCAGCGGGCGCGGCCCTGTTCGGGGGAGCGGAGCAGGGCGACGGTGGGCAGGCCCAGGTTGATGCCGGTCGCCAGTAGTTCGGGGAGGCGGGGCAGGGGCGCGACGGCTGCGATGTCGTCGAGGACGAGCGTCATTGGTGGGTCGAGCCGACCGTCGGATGACCGTGCGGCCATGCGGCGGCCGTGCTCGACCACGTCTGAGGCGAGCGCCGTGAGCAGGGGCATGGCTCCGGGGCTCGATCGGGGATTCTCGATGGGTTCACCCACCACATAAAGAGTGCCCCCTTCGTCCGCGAAAGATTCCAGCGCGAGCGCATCGGCCCGGTTGGGGGTGCAGGCATCTCGGACGTGGACCGAGGAGAGCGCGCCGAAGGCCCGGACCGTCAGTTCCTGCGCCACCTCGCGGCGTTCGGGGTGCGCGGTGAGCGCGGACTCCAGGAGCCCGGCGAGCCCGGACGCGGCCCTGGGGTGCGTACGCAGCAGCCGCACCGGCTCGTGGGCGGCGCCGCCCAGGGCCCAGCGGTGGACCTGGCGGAAGGGGCGGCCGTCGATGGCGGCGGCGTGCAGCCAGCACTGGAGGAGCGTCTCGGCGGTGTCGGCCGTCGCCGCGTCGATGCGGGCCTGCGGGCGGACCGGTGCGAGGAGGGCGGCGGCGCGGGCGGCAGCCCGGTCGGGCTGTTCGCAGCCGGCGGTGGGGGACCAGTGGAGCCGGGCCGGGGTGTCGCAGAGGTGGCCGGGGTCGTAGATGAGGACGGGGCCCAGTTTGGCGCGGGCGTCCTTGGTCTCGGCCCAGACGCTGGGGTCCGACGTGACGACGAGTACGGGGCCGTCGGCTTCGCTGATGGCCTGGACGACGGTGGGCCGGCGGGTGGCGGCGGGGCCGTAGACGACGAGGGGGGCGCGGGGGGAGGGCACGGCGAGCGGGGCGGCGGCCGCCAAGAGCTCGGTGGCGGTGGCGGTGGCGGTGGTTGAGGCGGTGATTGATGTGGTTGGGGTGGCTTGTGGTTGTGGTTGTGGTTGTGGTTCGGGGAGGTGTGCTGCGGGTGCGGGTGCGGGTGCGGGTGCCGGGGCTGGCGCCGGGGACTGATGTCCGTGCTCCTGCTGCTTCTCCAGGTCGGGGAGCTGCGGGGCGGCTCGCTCCGGCTGACGTTCTGCCAGCCGTTCGAGCCGGTTGAGCCGTTGGGTGCGCTCCCGGGCCCGCACGCCGCGCCAGCGTGCGACTACGCCCATGACGAAGATGGTGAGTACCACGAGCACCATCAGTTCCCCGATGAACAGGCCCCAGAACAGCCCGTATCCGGAGAGCGAGCCCGCTGGGGTGGTCGGCCAGGCGGCCGGCAGGTCGTGCGGGGCCTCCACCAGGCGCCTCAGGGCCAGCGGGGTTTCGGCGAGGGTGACGCCGTGCGGCCAGGCGCCGTGCGCGAGGAATCCGGACAGGCCGGTGGCCGTCCAGGCCAGCAGCGTCAGCCCGAGCAGGAAGGCCAGCAGGCCGATCAGCAGTCCGTCGGGGATGCCGCCGCTGCCGTCCCCGTTGCCTCCGGACCGTGTCTCGCCGCGCCCTGCCATGTCATGCCACCGTTGACTCGGACGACTCGTTGAGCCGCTGCTGGTTCTCGATCCGGGCCGCGCGCTGTTCCGCCTCCAGTTCGGCGGCGCGCACGTCCTCCGGTAGCAGGTCGATGGCGGAGGACTCGGTCATGGCGCGGTCGGTGAAGACGAGGGGGCGTTCGGCTTCGGTGATCAGGTGTTTGACGACCTGTACGTTCCCGTTGACGTCCCAGACGGCGATGCCCGGGGTGAGCGTGGGGATGATCTCGACCGCCCATCGGGGCAGTCCGAGCACCCGACCGGTCGCTCTGGCCTCGTCGGCCTTCTGCGCGTAGATCGTGCGGGTCGACGCCATCTTGAGGATGGCCGCCGCTTCCCGCGCCGCGGCTCCGTCGACGACATCGCTGAGGTGGTGGACGACGGCGACGAAGGACAACCCGAGCCGTCGGCCGAACTTCAGCAGGCGCTGGAAGAGCTGGGCGACGAAGGGGGAGTTGATGATGTGCCAGGCCTCCTCGACCAGGAAGATGCGTTTCTTCCGGTCGGGCCTGATCCAGGTGTGCTCCAGCCAGACGCCGACGATCGCCATCAGGATCGGCATGGCGATCGAGTTGCGGTCGATGTGGGAGAGGTCGAAGACGATCAGCGGGGCGTCCAGGTCGATGTCGGCGGACGTCGGCCCGTCGAACATGCCGCGCAGGTCGCCGTCGACGAGCCGGTCCAGGACGAGGGCGACGTCCAGGCCCCAGGCCCGTACGTCGTCTATGTCGACGTTCATCGCCGCGGCCGATTCGGGCTTCGGGTGGCGCAACTGGTCGACGATGTCCATCAGGACGGGCTGACGGTCGGCGCTCGTCCCGTTCACGAAGGCGTGCGCGACCTTGAGCGCGAAGCCGGACCGTTCGTCGAGGCCGTGGCCCATGGCGACTTCGATGATCGTGCGGAGCAGAGCGAGCTGCCCGGTCGTGGTGATCGCGGGGTCGAGCGGGTTGAGGCGGATGCCGCCGTTGAGCGCGGAGGTGGGGTCGAGGCGGATGGGGGTCAGGCCCAGTTCCTGGGCGATGAGGTTCCATTCACCGACACCGTCCTCGCCCTGGGCGTCCAGGACGACGACCTGGCGGTCGCGGAAGCGGAGCTGGCGGAGCACGTACGTCTTCTCCAGCGCGGACTTGCCGTTGCCCGACTCACCGAGCACCAGCCAGTGCGGGGCGGGGAGCTGCTGCCCGTACAGCTGGAAGGGATCGTAGATGTAGCCCTTGCCGGAGTACACCTCGCGGCCGATGATCACGCCGGAGTCACCGAGGCCGGGGGCGGCGGTGGGCAGGTAGACAGCCTGCGCCTGTCCGGTCGAGGTGCGGACGGGCAGCCGGGTCGTCTCCACCTTCCCGAAGAGGAAGGCGGTAAAGGCGTCCGACAACGCGGACAGCGGATCTCGCATGGCGTGACCGACCTCCCTTTCGTCTCTCTCGGTGCTCTCGGTGCTCTCGGTGCTCTCGGTGCTCTCGGTCGTGCGGCCGGCGGCTAGCGGCTAGCGGCTAGCGGCGGATGCCGGTGGCGAACGGCAGGGTGTTCACGAACGCGCGGTGGTGCTCGCGGTCGCACCATTCCAGCTTCAGGTACGACTTGCCGGCCGAGGCCCGGATCGTCCGCTTGTCGCGGGCGAGGGACTCGGGCGAACGCGACGACACGGTGATGTACCCCACCAGGTTCACCCCCGCCGCGCCGCTCGCGAGATCTTCACCCCGCTGGTCGAGCCGGCCGTGGGCGGCGATGTCGCGGGGGTCGACGGTGCGGTTCATCTTGGCCTGGCGGCTGGCCTCTGCCTCGTCGTTGGTCTTCTCGGTGAGCATCCGCTCGATGGCGATCTCGGTGGGTTCGAGGTCCATGCAGACCGCGACCGTACGGATCACATCGGGTGTGTGGACGAGGAGTGGGGCCAGGAAGTTGACGCCGACGGGCGTCATCGGCCACTCCTTCACCCAGGCCGTGGAGTGGCACCAGGGGGCGCGGGTGGACGATTCGCGGGTCTTGGCCTGGAGGAAGGTCGGCTCGACCGCGTCCAGTTCGGCGGGCCAGGCATTGCGCTTCGTCATGGCCTGGATGTGGTCGATGGGGTGGTCGGGGTCGTACATCGAGTGGACGAGCGAGGCCAGGCGGCTCTGGCCGAGCGGCTGCCGTACCCGGATGTCGGCCTCGGCGAGGCGGGCGCAGATGTCGGTGAGCTCGCGGGCCATGACGACGGCGAGGCCCGCGTCCCGGTCGAGCTTGCGGCCGCCGTGGGGGCGGGCGGCGCGGGCCATGGCGTTGGCCTCGGCGGCGAGCTCGCGGTCGAACTCCATGCAGGCGACGAGGTAGGCGCGGTGCTGCTCGCTGGAGGTGGAGACCATGGACTGGAGCTGCTCGTAGGACTCCTGGAGCCAGCCCGGGGAGGTTTTGTCGCCGCGCTGGGAGACGTCCTTGGCGTGTGCGTCGGGGTCGGCGGGCAAGGTGCGGGCGAGCATCTGGATGCGGGTCACGAAGCCGTCGCCGTTGGCGACGTGCTTGAGCAGGGTGCCGAAGCGGTCGACGAGCGCTTCCTGGTCCTCGCTGTCACGCAGTCCGACGCCGGGCCCCTCGATCTCGATCGCCGCGGTGACGGTGCGGCGGTCGGCGTGCAGCAGTACGGCGATCTCGTCGGGTCCGAAGGGTGCGGCCAGCCAGTTGATCCGGCCGATGCCGGGGGGTGGCCCGATCTCGACCTCGCGCCCGTCGGCGCTGGTGCCCGCTTCCATGGCGGCGGACTGGTACGTGGCGCCTCGGCGCAGGGAGCGCTTGTAGCTGCGGTTGATCTCGAACCACTTGTAGAACGTCCGGTGCTTGTACGGGACGTAGACGATCGCCAGGGCGAGCAGCGGGAAGCCGGTGAGCAGCACGATCCGCATGGACAGGACCGGTACGAGCAGCCCGCTCATCATGCCGAGGAACGCCCCGCCGATGATCAGGGCGATCTCGCCGGTCTCGCGGTTCTTGCCGACCATGGCGTTGGGCCTGGCCCGGCCGATGAGATACGTACGGCGGGGCGTGATCGGATGGGACTGCGTGCTCAACGCCCGCCACCTCCTGTGCTGCTGTTACCGGAACTTCCTGATCCGCGGCGCGGGCTGCGGCTGCTGTGCGGGGTACCGGAGGTGGGGCCGGAGCCGCTGCGGGGCGGAGGTGCGGCGGAGGGGGCAGATCCGCCGCCGACCCCGCTCCCGGAGTTGCGGGAGCTGTGGGCGGCGACTCCGCCGCTGACCGGATTGGCGGGGCGTCCGCCGCCGCTGTTGCCGCCGCCGTTGTCCTGGCCGCCGCCGCGGCTGCTGTGGGTCTTGATGCCCTGGGAGACGAGAGCGGCGGGGGAGCTGATCATCGCGGCGGCCTGGGAGCCGTCGGTGGCCTGCTTGCGGTTGGTACGGGCGCCCTGGATCTCGTCGCCGAAGCCGGGGACGAAGCGGTAGATCATGCCGGAGGCGAAGATCGCGAGCAGGATGATCGCCAGCCCGGAGACGACGGCGGAGAACGCGTTCGGCCCGTCGTCCGAGGACAGTGCGCCAGCCAGGCCGAGCACGATGACGATGACCGGTTTCACCATGATCACCGCGATCATGATGCCTGCCCAGCGCCGTACGTGCCCCCACATGTTCTTGTCGACGAGCCCCGCGTACACGGCGGTTCCGAGCAGGGCGCCGACGTAGAGGAGGGCGGCCCGGATCACGAGTTCCAGCCAGAGGATGCCCGCGGCGAGGATCGACACCAGCGACACGACGATCAGCATGATCGGTCCGCCGCCGATGTCGGAGTCCTTCTTGAGCGCCTCCGCGAACGACCCGAAGAAGACGTCCGTCTGCCCGCCGGAGGACGAGGCGATGACCTCGGTGACGGCGTCGGTGGCGGAGACGATCGTGTACAGGATCAGCGGGGTGAACGCGGACGCGAGGACCGTCAGCCACAGGAACCCGATGGCCTCGGAGATGGCGGTGGTGAGCGGCACTCCGCGGATGGCGCGCTTGGCGACGGCGAGCAGCCACAGGACGAGCGTCAGCACGGTGGAGGCGGCGAAGACGATCGCGTACTGCTGGAGGAAGCGGGTGTTCGTGAAGTCGACGTTCGCGGTGCTCTTGACGGCGTCGCTGAGCTTGCCGACGATCCACGCGGCGGCATCGGCGCAACCGCGGCCCAGGGAGGTCAGGGGGTCCAGGGCGGGGTCGGTGCTTTTGGGGGCGTTGGACTTGGAGGTGCCTGCGTCTCCTTCGCAGTAGTCCTTGGCGAGCCCCACGATGAGGTCGCACGCCTCATTGTCCTTCTTACTGGGCGACGGCGATGGTGAAGGCGCCGCTGCGGCTTGCGAAGCCAGCAAGATGACCATTGGCGGAAGGACGCTCAGGAGCGAGAGTGCGCGTGCGCCTCGACGGTGGCTATCGGGCATAAGTGAAGCCTCCGTATCCCTTTACCGCGTCGGCGATCTCATCGGCTGTGGACGCCCGGTTGTCACCGCTGACAGGAGTGGGGCCCTGTTTCTGGCTCGACGACTCGATCTTCCAGTCGTTTCCGACCCACTTGAGCTTCTCCGAGATCGTGAACCAGGTCTCTGTCACAGGCTTTGTGGATCCTTGCCCGGCCATGCCGACAAGGCCCGTGCACCAGACCTCGACAGTGGCTGTGTCACCAACGTGTTCGACCGTTTTCGTGCCCACAGGTACGGTCCGGGAGACGAAGGTCAGGCCGCTGGGGGTGCTGCCGTCATCATTCAGGCCGACGTTCTTGAAGAAGCCTGGTGAGTAGGCCTTGTCCAGATCGGAGAGGAGCCCCTCGACGATTGCCGGGTCGTGGGTGGCCCGGACGATGGTCTGGCGGGAGGCGGAGTTGAACATGTCGGCTGAACCGAGCGCCACCGCGAAGTTGGACGCCGCGCTCTGCGCCCCCTGCTCGTCGTGGGCGAACCCCGAGGGAATCGAGTCGTTCGTTCCCGTCACCGGCTTCGTTCCCGTGGCCGCGGTCGGGGCCGAGCCGGCCTTCTTGCCGTCGCTTCCCCGCGCACCGTCGCCGCCGTTGTCCCCGTCGCCTCCGCCCATGTTCGCGAAGGCGATGGCGGCCAGCAGCAGGACCACGACGCCGAGGACCGTGAAGAGCGAGCGGGAGTTGCGGGCCGGGCGGCGGGGGCCGTAGCCGTCGCCTCCCTGGGCGTCGGGGAGGCGGGTACGGGTCTGGCGGGTGCCGCCGAGGGTGCTGTAGGCGTCGTTCGAGCGGCCGGAGTCGTTGCCGTAGCCGTCGTCGTCGGAACTCATGCCGCGTACGCCCCCTCAACCGTTGCCTGAACCGCGTCGTAGTACGACGGTAACCGTGCTGGTTCCCGCGCGGGCGCGGTGTGGTGACTCGACATCAGGGGGACGCAACCTCTGCCGGTGGGCACGACGGGCGGATGGTGGGGACGGGGCGGGAGTGCCCCCGGACGCGGGATGACGGCGGGTTAGACAGCCATCCCGTAGACGATGGTGAACAGGGTTCCCAGCGATCCGATGATGAACACACCGGTGAGACCGGCAACGATCAGCCCCTTGCCCTGCTCCGCGCTGAACGTGTCACGCAGAGCCGTCGCGCCGATTCGCTGTTTCGCCGCTCCCCAGATCGCGATACCGAGGCAGAGCAGGATGGCGATCGCCATCACCACCTCGATCATGACGCGGGCCTCGTTGCCCAAGGTCCCGAACGGACCCCAGTTCGGGGCGATTCCGCCGATGATGGTGGTGATGTCGCCCTTCTCAGCTGCCAGGATCATTTAAGTCACCGCCCTTGCTGGGTAGTTCGGTGCCCGCACCGCACGGCACGAGTCACCCTCTATCTTCGCTGATGAAACTGCGTTCGCACGACGACTTGGCGGCTCTCTTTACCCAGATCTCGCACATTTGACCGGTCTGACCGCCCTGACCTGCGGATCGAATCGATGTGTGAGCGAATTACATATCGTTACTCTGTGTATCACGGAGGGTGACGCCGGGCAATGATTGCCATCACGCCACCCTGGCCGAGACCTGCATCAATGCCTGAACCGCACCTGTAGGCGCATGTGTGGCGAGGTGGGGGCATGCGTCGTTCAGAGGAGCGAGTGGCGGGGGTTGGGTGGGCGGGGTGGTGTCGTCCAAGCCGACGGTGGCCTGAAATCGCACCAGGAGCCGTCGAAGGGAAACGTTCCGGCCTCGGCGAGCCGTGCCACCGCGTCTCCCTCGGAGCGGATGGCGACCGCTTCCTCGGCGGTCCAGTACGCGGGGTGGCCGGTCTTTTCGGCGAAGGACTGCTCGTCCTTCCACCGCCAGGTGCGGTCCGGCGCCACGTTGAGGTCCAGCTCGTGGTCCGCGATGTCGATGTCGTCGCCGTGGTGGAGCCGGCGTTCCAGATTGACGTACCAGCCGCGGAACTTCTGTCTGCGCCCGAAGAGCCACAGGACGGAGTGGGCCGCGCCGGTCGGCTGGTAGAAGAGGGCGTTGCCCATCGGCCACCGGTCGGGGACCACGGGGTAGCCCTCGGCGGGGCGTTCGTGCGGGGCGATGTCCCGCAGATGCGTGGTGCCGCGCGGCAGAGCGGTCCGCCACATCGGCGTGCCGGTCTCCATCCACAACAGCTGGCCGGCGGTCGTACGTTCGACGAGGCGGACCGGGACGGAGGCGCTCAGGTGCCCGCCTATGAAGAAGTTCCACTGCAGGATCTGCCCCGGCCCGGTGGCTGCACCCGTGACCGCGACGCCGTCGCCCGTGACTCCGTCTGTATGGGTGCCCGCGCCTTTGTCCGCGCCGTTGGCTACTGCGTCGGCCAGGGCGTTGCCCGCCGCGTTGGCGGCGACTTCGGTAGCGCCGTTGCTCGTGCGGTTGATCGTGTCGGTTCTCGTGCTGGTGCTCGCGAGGTCCCTCTTGCCCGCTTTCATGCGATTGATCATGCCCGCGACGAGGTCTTCGGACACGTGCTCGGCACTGACAGCACGTCAGTGCATCGCACTGCCCGTGACCTTGCCGGACGGGTTGATGTTCCTGGCCGTCCGTCCGTCCGTCCGTCCGTCCGGCAGCGCGGCTCGCGGGAAGGGCATGTTCCTGGCCACGGACGCGGTGGGCCGGCTGCCCAGCGGCAGGCTAGCGGTGTGCCCGCCCCGTCAGGCCACCGATGGCGCGCGGATCCGGCCACCTTCGGCCGTCGCCGTTACGCCCTTTGAGGTGGTCGAGCCCCTGATGTCGGGCACAGCGTCGGCCGCGACGCGCGGCGATCCCGCGCGGAGTCTTGCGTGTTGAGTGATTCCGTCTGATGGTGGTGGTTCTTGTTGCCTTCCGTTCGGAGTCGCTGCATGAGCGCATACCGTCCGAGCCGTCGTTCCGTACTTTCGACCGGGGCAGCCCTCGCGGGCTGGGCCGTCTTCTCCGCGCAGAGACAGGCCTTCGCCGCAGAGGGCCCCGAGTGGGACGCGGAGCCGAGAGTGTTCCAGGTAGGCAGAGAGGCGGCGCGGGCCCGACTCGTGCCGTACGCGAGCGGCTCCGACGCACTGCGCGGAGACATGGAGAAGTCGCCCTACTTCCGCTCCCTGAACGGGACCTGGCGCTTCCAGTGGTCCAAGAACCCCGACGCCCGGCCCGCCGGCTTCGAGGCGCCCGACTACGACGACGGCGGCTGGGACCGGATCCCCGTACCGTCAAACTGGGAGATCGAGGGCTACCCGGAGCCGATCTACCTCAACATCCGCTACCCGTGGATCGGCTACGAGACCCCCGCCCCGCCCGCCGTTCCGCACGACTTCAACCCGGTCGGCTCCTACCGCCGCACCTTCACCGTCCCGCGTGGCTGGTCGGGCCGGCGCACCCTGATCTCGTTCCAGGGCGTGAAGTCGGCGTTCTTCCTCTGGGTCAACGGCAAGCGGGTCGGCTACAGCGAGGACAGCTACACCCCCGCCGAGTTCGACATCACCGACCATGTGCGGCCGGGTGACAACACCCTGGCCGTGGAGGTCTACCGCTGGTCCGACGGCAGTTGGCTGGAGGACCAGGACATGATCGACCTGTCCGGGATCTTCCGCGACGTCTATCTGTACGCGGTCGCGCCGGTCCATGTGCAGGACCTGTTCGTGCGGACCGCGCTGGACGACGCGTACCGCGACGCGGTCGTCACAGTCACCGCGACGGTGCGCGACCGGGGCGGCGCCGGCGCGGCCGGCCACCGCATCGAGGCGGTGCTGTACGACGGCCGGGGGCGCCGCGTCGGCCGCCCGCTCACCGGCGACGTCGACCCGAAGGGCTCGGGCGGGGACGCCGAGGTGACGCTGAAGGCGGATGTCTCCGCGCCCGCGCTCTGGTCGGCCGAGGACCCGAACCTCTACACCGTGGTCGTCACGCTCACCGACGGCTCCGGGCGGACGGTCGACGTCCAGCGCACCCGTACCGGCTTCCGCGAGGTCGAGTACGGGCCCGGGAGGTTCACCGTGAACGGCAAGTCCGTGATGTTCCGCGGCACCAACCGCCACGAGTCCGACCCCGACCACGGCCAGGCGATCCGCGAGCCGCGGATGCTCCAGGACATCCTGCTGATGAAGCAGCACAACATCAACGCGGTGCGCACCTCGCACTACCCGAACAGCCCGCGCTGGCTGGAGCTGTGCGACGAGTACGGCCTGTACGTCATCGACGAGACGAACCTGGAGACCCACGGCGTCCGCGACACCGTGCCGGCGTCCCTGCCGGAGTGGACCGACGCCTGTGTCGACCGGATCCGTTCCATGGTCGAGCGCGACAAGAACCACCCGAGCGTCGTGGTCTGGTCGCTGGGCAACGAGGCCGGCGGGGGCTCCAACTTCCAGGCGATGGCCGACTGGGTGCACGCCCGGGACGCCTCCAGGCCCGTGCACTACGAGGGCATGAACGAGGTCGCCGACCTGCACAGCGAGATGTACACCAAGCCGGCGGACGTGGAGGCGTACGGCAGGTCGGGCAAGGAGACGCCCTTCATGCTGTGCGAGTACGCGCACGCCATGGGCAACAGCAGCGGCAACCTCAAGGAGTACTGGGACATCTTCGAGCGCTACCCGAACCTGCACGGCGCTTTCGTGTGGGACTGGGTGGACCAGGCGATCCGGCTCCCGGTGCCGGGCGACGCGAAGCACACCTACCTGTCGTACGGCGGGGACTGGCACGACGGCTATCCGACCGACGCCAACTTCTGCTGCAACGGACTGGTCGCGGCCGACCGTACGCCGCATCCCGGTCTGCTGGAGCTCAAGAAGGTCTACCAGCCGGTCGCCGTCGCCGCGGCGGATCTCGCGGCCGGGACGGTCACCGTAAGGAACAAGCACCTGTTCAGCGGCCTGGACGCGTACGAGCTGCGCTGGGACGTCACCTGCGACGGCCGGAGCGTGCAGCACGGCAGGCTCGCGGCGCCGAAGGTGGCGCCCGGCGGCGAGGGGACCGTACGCATCCCGTACCGGAAGCCGTCGAAGCCCGAGCCGGGTGCCGAGTACTGGCTGAACGTCTCCTTCGTACTGAAGGCCAAGGCCACGTGGGCGGAGGCCGGGCACACCGTGGCCGCCGAGCAGCTCGCGCTCGACTGGCACACCCCCGCCCCCGCGGACCCGGCCCCGGACACGCTCCCCGCCCTCACCCTCGACGAGACCGACGCACGCGTACAGATCAGCGGGCGCGACATGGAGGTGGTCCTGGACAAGTCCACCGGAACGCTTGCCTCGTACCGGGTGAAGGGCCGGCTGCTGCTGGCCGGCGGCCCGGTGCCGAACTTCTGGCGCGGGCCCACCGACAACGACATCGGCCGCGGCGCCCAGGACTCCCTGCGGACCTGGCGGGACGCCGGTACCGACCGTGAGGTGACCTCCGTCAAGACCGGCCGGCCCTCGCCCGGAGTCGTCACCGTCGAGGTGGAGTGCACCCTGCCCACCGCTCCCACGGCCTCCGCCTGGACCACCGTGTTCACCGTCCGCGGGGACGGCGAGATCAGGGTCCGGCACACCCTGGAGGCCGCCGCCGGGCTGCCCGACCTGCCCATGGTGGGCGCGCTGCTGACGGTTCCGGAGGGCTTCGAGCAGATCGACTGGTACGGGCGCGGCCCGCAGGAGAACTACTGGGACCGGCACACCGGCGCCTTCGTGGGCCGCTACCGCTCCACCGTGGACGAGCAGGTCGCGCCCTACGTCCGGCCCGAGCAGACCGGCAACATGACCGACGTACGCACCCTGTCGGTGACGGACCGCTCGGGCACCGGACTGCTGGTACGGGCCGACCCCGGCGAGGGCGAACCCATGCTGGAGACGAGCGTCCTGCACTACTCGCCGTTCGACCTGGAGGGGCCGAAGCACCCCTACGAGCTGAAGCGGCGCGACGAGACGGTTCTGGGCGTCAACCACCGGCAGATGGGGGTCGGCGGCAACGACTCCTGGGGAGCCCCGCCGCTCGCGGAGTACCTGCTGCACGCCGGGCGCACGTACACCTACGCCTACCGGTTGAGGTCCGCGTAACCGGTCCGGACACCGGCCCGGAGCCGGGGGCGCTCTGCCCACGACTCCGGGCCCTGTCGTCGCGACCGGTCAGCCGGTCGGTGGATTGTTTGGCTTGTTGGTCAGTCGCGCGGCTGGTCGGTCGCCCGGTCGGTCGTGGTCCGGCCCATGGGGCACCATGCAACCAGCCCCCGGCCCGGCAGGTGGGGACGTTGCCCGTGTCCTCGACGGCCGACCCGCGTTAGGAGAGATGTGCCCAAGACTGTCATCTCGCAAGAGACCGCCGCCTCGTCGCCCGTCGAACCGACCCTTCCGCCCTTTCTGCTGACGAACCGGCAGGGGGAGGCGGCTCGCGCGCTCCTGTCGTACGTGGCCGAGTTGCCGCTCACGTCCGTCGACGCGCAGTTCCTTGCCGTCGTCGTGGCCATCCGGGCCGCCCGGGGTGGTGTCGGCAACGTCACCGGCACCGACGTGCGCTCGTTGCGGCTGGAGGACCCGCGCCGGGCCGTGGCCGATCTGGAGGCCGCCGGATGGGAGGTGCCCGGTCCGCTGGTCGACGGGGACCAGGACGTCCCGGTGGGGATCAGGGTGCCGGACATGAGCCGGGAGGCGGGCCACCCGCTGCCCCTGGGCAAGGGCACACGGTCGCGGGTGTCGGGATGGGCCCTGCGCGCGCGGATCGCGAAACCGGTCAAGAAGGCGTCGCCGGCCACCCGGCTGGCCGCCCTGTTCCTGGCTGCCCACAGCACCTCCGAGCTCCACGGCCGGATCCCCGGCGGGCTGCCGGAGGCCTGCCGCGCCGCCGTGCCCGAACTCGCCGTCAAGGGGTTCCTCGCGGAACTCTCCGGCGACGCGTACCGCCTCGACCCGGTGGTACGTCACCTCGCGGGCCGGTTCCGTACCCCTGAGGAGATCGCGGAGGAGGCGCGCGTCGAGGCGAGCCGCCCGCCTGCCGCCCCCGACCCGGAGCAGATCACCCCGGCCGCGTGGGACGCGTGGAAGTCCGGTACGAGTCCGGCTCTGCGGCGGCACGTGGAGGCGGTCGAGCAGTGCCCGCTGTGCCGGTTCTCCACGGGCCGGGTGGCCAAGGCGTTCATGTACCCGCCGGCCGACATCCCCGCCGCCCGTTCCGTACTCACCGCCTACGACGCCTGGGAGGACGGCCATCCCGACCGCGGGCCGCAGGCCGCCGGCTTCGCCGCCACCTTCCGCGCGGAACACGGGCACGGCCCCTCGTACGGCCAGCTGTGCAAGGGCCTCGGCTGGAAGCTGTCGCGCTCGCTGCGCGGCTTCGTCGTGCACCGGATCGTCGCGGAGGACTGGCTGACCGACACCTCACCGGTGCCGTGGACGCTGCGTCCGGGACGGGTCGCCCAGGCCCACGGCATCGCCCTGCCGGGGCAGGCGGCCCGCAGCACCCGCTGAACGTATCCCTGTTGCCGGTGCCGGCACCGGTGCTGTTCAGCGGTCGAGCGGGGAGGGGGACGTCTTCGTGGCGCCACGCGCGGAGAGGGTCAGCCTCGCCGCGATGAGGAGTGCGGCGAGGATGCCCGTGACGAGGACGGGCGAGGGAGCGAACGTCGCGGCGAGAACGGCGGCGATCGCGACCGGATGCACGGTGTCGGCGGCGTCGATCCGCACCGGGGTGGGGTGGTGCAGCAGCCACACGAGGGTGACGAAGAGCGCGACCGGAACGGTGTAGACCGAGGCTGCCGCGTGGTCGGAGAGATCGCCGTGGCCCGTGGCGTGAGCGACGTTGAGCGCGAGGCCGGCGCCGACGGCGGCCGCGGAGGCGAAGACGAAGTAGTGCCCGTAACCCCAGAGGAGCGCGACGCGGAGGGTGGTGAGCCGTCTGGGCGCGCTCTGTGCGAAGTACAGCCACCACAGGGCGAACACGGTCAGGATTCCTCCGACGACGATCGCGGCGAGGTCACCGAGCGCCGCGTGGGTGTCGAGGGAGGCGCGTACGGCACCGGTGGCGGCGGTGATCGACTCACCGAGCACGATCAGCGTGAACAGTCCGTACCGCTCCGCGATGTGGTGCGGGTGCCAGGTGGTGGTGGCCGCCCGCTCGGCCCACACGGGGACGGCGATCTCCGCGACCACGAGCACCGCGAACGTCGCGAGTCCGCTGCCTCCGGGCAGGGCGAGGCGTACGACCCAGCCGGCCTGCACCACGAGGATCCCCACGACGTAGCGCAGGCAGCTGCGGCGCCGTTCGGGATCGGCATGGGCGGCACGCAGCCACTGGGCCACCATGGCCAGCCGCATGATGACGTAGCCCCAGGTGATGACCGTGAAGTCCTCGCGCTGAACCGCCTCGGTCGCGCCGGCGGCCAGGACGAGTGCGCCGGTGATCTGTACGAGGGTGAGCAGCCGGTACGGCACGTCGTCGGTGTCGTACGCGGAGGCGAACCACGTGAAGTTCATCCACGCCCACCAGATCGCGAAGAACACCATCGCGTAGCCGAGTACGCCGTGGCCGATGCGCCCCTCCGCCAGTTCGTGTTCGAACGCCGTCGCCGCTTGGGCGACGGCGGTGACGAAGCAGAGGTCGAAGAAGAGTTCCAGCATGGTCGCGGTGCGGTGCCGCTCGTCGGCCGGGCGGGCGACCATCGGCCGGAGCCAGGCGGACTCGGTGCGGTCTGGTTGTGAATGGCTCATGGGGGCGCATTCTTCCCGCTGGGGGTGGCGGGGGCCTACAGGCACGCCCCGGTCCGCCGGACAGTGACTGGCGAGGGTGCCAGGTCCACGGTCAAGGCGCTGCAGGACGCGATCGTGACCTGTTGCTCCTCAAGCGCGGCCGCCCGGCTGATCCAGGAGGGCGGCCACATCGACGGCTCCTGCGGCCCGGGGGCCGTGAAGGCCGTCCGGGCAGGAACCCGGCCCAGAGGTGACGCACCGGGTGGGCCCGGGGCGTGAACCCGGTCCACCGTTCGGGTGATCCCCGGGCGGCGGGACCGGACCGCGAGGCCTGGGGGAGCACGGGATTTTCTGCTCACCCGGGCCTCTGCGCGTAGTCCGGACCGGCGTGTCGCGGTCGCCCGGTTTGGCACAGTGCCGCTCCACGATCAAGGAACTGTGCGAGCGGGGTGAGCGGTGTGAACGGTATGGCCGTGGTGGGGCAGCCCGGGGGGCGGCAGAGGCTACGCGACTTGGTGAGTGGGTCTGGCGGGTCTGCCGGAACTACTGGAACTGCTGGCTCTGCTGGGTCTGCTGGGGATCAGCTTCGGCATGGCGGAGGGGTGTGGGTCCGGGCTGCCGGGGGCGCGGAGGGGATGGCCGTGCACCTCGGGCCGGTGAAGGCGGAGCTCGCGGCGGCCCACGAGGGCCTGCTCGCCGGTACGGCCGGGCTGAGTGCCCTTGCGGAGCTGGGGAGCGTACGGGAGTCGTGGGAGCGGCGCTTCGAGTCCGCGCGCCGGGAGTGCGGGTCCCTGGCGGCGAACCTGCGGGGCGTCGCACGGGCCCACGGCGAGACGAACGAGACCGTGAAGTCATCCTTCACACCTGTGGCGAGGCCGGAGTGGGGAGTCGTTCGTTGACGCCGCCGACCTCCACGCTGACCTGGGCGCAGTTACGGGACCTGAGGTGCGCCGAACTGGAGGGCGCGGCCGACGGGTGGGGAAAGGCGAGCAACCGCGCCGACGCCGGACGGGACCGGATCGAGAAGCAACTGCTGAACGGTCTGCGCGAGACCCAGCGGGGCGCGGCGGCGGACGCGGCGGTGGGCAGGCTCCGGCAGTTGGGCCAGAACCTGCAGTACGTGTACACGGAGTGCGGCCTGGTCCGTACGGCGCTGAACAGCCTCGCCCACGAGATGAGGGCCCAGCAAAGGGCGTTGCGGGACGCGCTGGACGATGCGGAGGCGCTGCGGTTCACCGTCCACGCGGACGGCTCGGTGACGTACCCGGAGGCCGGGGAGGGCCTGATCGACGGGAAGCCGTTGCCGGGTGGCACGGCCTCGGTGACGGCGGCGCCGGGACTGCTGCCGCCGTCGGGGCTGGTTGCGCCGAACCCGAACGCGGCCAAGGCGCAGGACATCGCGGACCGGGTGACGAAAGCCGTACGGACGGCAGCCGAGATCGACTGGCGGTTCGCCGGAATCCTGCGGGACCTGAAGGCCGAGGAGGGCCTGAAGGTCCCGGACCGCACGTGGACGGACGCGGCGGGGGACGCCGCAGCGGTACGGGACGCGGCGCACGGTTACCTCAAGTCGGGCATCCCGCTCGATGCGAGCCCGGCGGCGCGCAAGGAGTGGTGGGCGGGCCTGACGGACGAACAGCGCGAGGAGTACCTCGCGGTGTACCCGGACCAGATCGGCAACCTGGACGGCATTCCGGCCCTGGTCCGCGACACGGCCAACCGCGACAACCTCCAACTCCTGATCGGCAAGCTGGAGGGGCAGGACGATGCGGACGCGGAGACGAAGCTTGCGGGGCTGCGGGAGATCGACCGACAACTGAAGGAGGGCCGGCAGCCACCGATGTACCTGCTCGGCATCGGGGACGAGGGGAACGGCCGCGCGATTGTCTCGTACGGCAATCCGGATACGGCTCGGAATGTTTCGGCCTATGTGCCTGGGTTGAATACGTCGTTGGATGAGGACTTCGCGCGGAACGACCTCAAGCGGGCGCGGGATACCGCGAAAGGGGCCAATAAGTATGACCATTCCAGTGCGGCGATCGTTTGGCTTGGTTACGACGCACCGCAGAGTGTGGATGGCCTTCACAGTCTCGATGTGATGAGGGATGAGCGGGCCGTGACAGGCGGGGGCGCCTTCAGTCGATTCATGGATGGAATTTCTGCTACAAATGAGAACGAGGATCGACATCTCACCGCGATTGGACATTCCTATGGTTCGCGTACTGTGGGTGCGGCCACTCAGCAACGGGGTGGAATTCCAGGGGTTGATGACATCATCCTCGTTGGAAGTCCTGGAGTAGGTGTGGATCGAGCGGAGGACCTTGGGGTGGGTAAGGGGCATGTTTTCGTCGGTGCGGCAGAGAACGATGTTGTGACCAAGCTCCCATCAAAGGGTCAAAGCGTCGCTGGCGCTGTGGGTTGGGCTGCGGCGGGACCTACCGGTGCTTATCTCATGGGTGAGATTGCTGACCAAGGGGATGACGATCTCTGGTTTGGAAGAGACCCAGCAAGTGAAGCATTCGGCGCCAGACGTTTTCCTGTTGATGAGGGACCGCGGCTTGTTGGCGGCAGCGGGGTGTCAATCGATGCGCATTCGCAGTATTTCGACCCCCAACGAGATGCTATGTCGGCAGACAGTATTGCTCTGATTGCTGCTGGGCGAGCTGACAAGGTAAAGATTGAGGACTCTCGGTGAGGCGCTGCACGGGCGGTGAAATTTTGGCGCTCCTCTTGTGTCTGATTCTGTCGGGTTGCGCAGGCAATCATGGTTTATCGGATGAAGGTGGGCGTGCGAACATGAATATGCAAGAGGCGGCAGGCCGTGCGGACGGAATTCTCGATGCTGTTCTGATGGAGATCAAACCGAGAGTGCATTGGGCTCATGGTCCAACTAGCATTGGGGGCTGCGATGTGTCGAGAATGCGGGTTGTCATGACAATTGTGTCAACGGGTCGGCGCGGTAGCTTTCTAGGCGTGGTGGGCCGCTTCTGGCGAAAGAATGGGTACCGCATCAAGGCTGTTAACAAGGATGTGGATTTCCCTGCGATCTATGCCCAGACGAGCGATGGATTTGGTGTGACTCTGAGTGTCGGAGGGGAGGGCCAAGCCTTCTTCGAGGTGGACAGCCCCTGCGTGGAAGAGTCCGATGTGGCGGAGTCGACAACGCCGCCCAATGGTCCGTCCTACGAAGGCGTCTACCCGCTGCCCCGCCCCAACGTCCGCTCCGACTTCTGGTCCGCCGGAGCGCCCTGATGCCCCATCAGTGACCCCGATGACTCGCACACACCGTCGAAAACGCCCATGAAACCGTCCCCGATGGGGGAAGGTTGAGGGGTGCGGAAATTCTGGTTGGTCGGTGGGGTCGGCGTCGGGGCCGCCATGTGCTTCGTGGCGTTGCTCGTCGTCGGTACGTACTCCGCTGCCGCCGGCCTCGGGGGCGGCGGCAGCGGGGCTGTCGGGCTGGCCAAGGGGGCTGTGCCGACCAAGTATCAGCCCCTCGTGGAGAAGTGGGGCAACCTCTGTCCCGCCATCAACCCCGCCCTCCTGGCCGCCCAGCTGTACCAGGAGAGCGGCTGGGACCCGGGCGCCGAGAGCCCTGCCGCCGCGCAGGGCATCGCGCAGTTCATCCCCGGGACCTGGGCCGGACACGGCATCGACGGGGACGACGACGGCGACCGGGACGTCTGGGATCCGGCCGACGCGATTCCGTCCGCCGCCTCGTACGACTGCGAACTGGCCGGGTACGTGAAGAAGGTTCCGGGGGACGCGACCGACAACATGCTGGCCGCCTACAACGCGGGCGCGTACCGGGTGATCAAGGCGGGCGGGGTCCCGGGCATCTCGGAGACCGAGAACTACGTCAAGATCATCCGGTCCCTGGAGAAGAGCTTCGCCAAACCCGTGGGCCGGGTGCAGCCCTCTCAGCAGGCCGCGGGCGCCATCTACTTCGCGCAGAAGAAGCTCGGGACGAAGTACCTGTGGGGCGGCAACGGTACGGCGGAGCAGGGCGGGCGGTTCGACTGTTCGGGGCTGACGCAGGCCGCGTACCGGACGGTGGACATCGAGCTGCCTCGGGTGGCGAACGACCAGTACAACGCCGGACCGCACCCCTCGCGCGACGAGTTGCTCCCCGGTGACCTGGTGTTCTTCTCCGACGACCTGGCAAACTCGCGCGCCATCCACCACGTGGGCCTGTACGTTGGCGGCGGGTACATGATCAACGCGCCGTACACCGGGGCCGTGATCCGGTTCGACAAGATCGACTCGCCCGACTACTTCGGTGCGACACGCGTCACAAAGGATGGTGCCGCGGCCCTTCCGGCCACGCAGCCGGCCGCCTGACCGGTGGGCGGCGGTGGCTGGAACTCTCTGTGAAGCCTGGGCCCTGAGCTGCGACGATGAGTCACTCTTCGATAACGTCATGGTGATCATTCGGTGGAGAGTGGAACGTACGCACGGAATGCGTCGTTCCCTGGTTGGACCGGGGCAGCGGCCGCTGACGGAGCGTCGTCCCACGTAAGTGATCGAAGCGAACACGGGGGTTCGTCAAAGCGGTGCACATGGGCGTGTGCCGCGGTATCAGCAGCAGACAAGGCAAGGGGCCGCGGCAGATGGCTGGACTCGCACTGGATGGGTCAAACCCCGACGTCAGCCTGCTCTACGACATCAACGGGCTCGCCAAGTCCGCTCCTACCTGGTTCGACAAGGTCATGGAGTTCATCGGCGAGTACGGGATCATGCTGGGCATGGTCCTGGTGGTCCTGTGGTGCTGGTGGAGTGCCCGCCGGCGCGGCACGCCCGAGGATTCCGTGACGGCTGTCTCCGGAATCGTGTGGGCGCCGCTCGCCGCGGGCATCGCATTGCTGATCAACATCCCGATCCGCGGATTCGTCGAACGGCCGCGGCCGTTCAAGGACCACCAGGGGCTGGAAGTCCTGGTGGACGGGAAGAACGACTTCTCCTTCGTGAGCGACCACGCCACGATGGCGATGGCCCTCGGCGTCGGGCTCTTCGTGGCGAACCGCAAGTTCGGCATCGCGGCCATCGGGCTCGCGTTGCTGGAGGGTTTCTGCCGGATCTACATGGGCGTTCACTACCCGACCGATGTCATCGGCGGATTCGCCCTCGGCACGGCTGCGGCGCTGCTGCTCGCCCCGCTCGCGATGATGCTGCTGGCTCCCCTGGTGGGCGCCGTCTCCCGGTCTCCCCGGGCGGGCAGGCTCGTACGGTCGCGCCGGGCGGTGTCGGCGGCGGGGGCCGGGAGCCGGGGCGACGCACTCGGGATTCCCGAGCCACGGCCGGGCTCCGGCGGCGGCGGTGACAGCGAGAAAGGGCTCGCGGCGTAGGAACGTGGAGTCGTGACGCGGGGTAGGACGCGGCGTAGGAACGCGGCGTCGTGAGCGGCTGCCGGACGGGGCCACGGCAGGCACCGCACCCGCACCGCCCCGCACGCTGCGCCTGGGCCCGCAGGCGGGGCTCCCCGGTCGGGGCGGGGG
>CBRG010000261.1 GCA_000470535.1 Streptomyces sp. AW19M42 | reverse complement strand
ATCAGCCGCGCAGCGAAAGACGGGCGGCCCGGCGCGGTCCATTCGATGACGTTCGGCCCGGACGGGCGGCTGCTCGCCGAGGCGGACGAGGACGGCAGGGCGCGCGTGTGGGACGTCTCCGCGCCGTCGCATGCGGGTGCCCCTGCCCTGCTCAAGGGTGTCGCCGTCGCCGTCGCGTTCGGCCGGGACAGCGGCACGCGCGCTACCGTCGGGGCAGCGGGCAGGGCGCGGGCGTCCGGCTGTGGCACACAGCCCGCCGGTGCCGCGCCGCCCCCGTGGTCGCACCGGCCGGTGTGCTGGCCGGCCGCGGGGAGCAACTGGACTCGCTCGCGTTCGGACGCGACGGCCGGAGGCTCGCGGCCGGCGGATCTCGGGGCGCCTGGCTGTGGGACCTGGCCGCTACGGGCCCCGCCGGCCCGGCGGGCGCCGAGCCCTGCGACCCGGGACACCGGGCCCGCCGGGCAGAACCGGTGAACGCCCGCGCCGAACGCGTCCGCATCAGCGCGCTCCCGGTCCGCACGCTCGCGCTTGCCCCGGGCAGCCGCACCCTCGCCGTGGCGGGACACGACCACGTCCTGCGCCTGTGGAACGTCACCGGTCCCGGCCGCCCGGCCCGCGCCCCCGTCGTCCTGACCGGACACACCGACGCCGTCGGCGCGCTCGCCTTCAGCCACGACGGCCACACCCTCGCCAGCGGCAGTATCGACGCCACCATCCGGCTCTGGGACACCGCCGACCCCGCCAAGGCCCACGCGCTGACCACGCTCGGCGGCCATGCCGGGGACGTTCCCTCGCTGGGCTTCGGTCAGGACGACCACACCCTCGTCAGCGCGGGCGGCGGCGACCGCACAGCCCGGCTCTGGAACCTGCCGGGACCAGTCCTGCGCGGCCACACCGATTCGCTGTACGGCGTGGCCTTCAGCCCCGACGGCCGCTCGATCGCCACCGCCGGCTACGACGGCACGGTACGGCTGTGGAACGTGAGCGACCCGGACCGGCCCGCACCACGCGCCGTCCTGTCCGGGCACACCGCCGCCGTCAACGACGTGGCCTACGCGCCCGATGGCCGCACCCTCGCGTCGGCCAGCCTCGACCGCACGGTCCGGCTCTGGGACACCGCCCGCCCCGGCGCTCCGCGCCCCCTTGCCCGGCTCACCGGCTACCCCGACGCCGTCAACACGCTCGCGTTCAGCCCGAACGGCCGGATCCTGGGCAGCGGCGGGCCGGGCGTACGGCTGTGGAACACGAGCGACCCGCTCCACCCCAAGCGGCTCGCCGCCGTCATGCCCCAGAACAGCCGGGTGGAATCACTCGCCTTCAGCCGTGACGGGCGAGTTCTGGCCACAGGAGGGGCGGAGCACACCGTCCGGCTGTGGGACACCACACGGCCGGCAGCCCCGCGCCCTCTCGCCGAGCTGACCGGGCACCAGGACAGCATCAGAGCCGTGGCGTTCAGCCCCCGGGGCCACCTCCTGGCGACCGCGGGTGACGACCGCACGCTGCGGCTCTGGGACATCACAGACCCTCGTGCCCCCGCCCCGCTCGCCGCACCCAGCGGCTACACCGACGCGGTCAGAGCCCTCGCCTTCAGCCCGGACGGCCGGACACTGGCCACCGCGAGCACCGACCGCCCCGTACGACTGTGGGACCTCGCCGACCCACGCCACCCCGCCGAACTGGCCCTGCTCTCCGGGCACACGAAACCCGTCGACGCACTGGCCTTCGCCCCCCGACGGCCGCATGTTGGCGACCGCCAGCGAGGACTGGACGGCGCTGCTCTGGGACCTCGACACGGACCGCGTCGCCGACCGGATCTGCCGCACGACCCCGCCAAGGGCCTCTCGCGCGCCGAGGCACGCCAACTGCTGCCCGGACTGCCGTACCGGTCGCCGTGCGGCGCTCCCCGCTGAACCCGCGGGAGCCCTGCCGCACCTCGTTGTTCAGCATCCGTTTGTTCACCGCGGCACGCCGATCGTGAACAACGCGAGGCCGGTATTCCTTGAATCGGCAGCCGGTCAGGCCCGGCCGCCGAGCACCTGTGGACACGACAGCGGGAGACGCGCGGACCAAGCCGTGCGCACCCCGCGAGAAGGAGACGACCATGTCACGATTCCTGCTCTCCCCCCTCAACCAGCGGACGGTGCCCTCCCGCCGGTTCCGCCAGCTGGGCCTCACCACCCTCGCGCTGGCCGGCGCTCTCGCCTTCTCCCCGGTCGCACCGGCAGCCCCGGCGACCGCCGCCCCCGCCACGGCCAGTGGCTGCGGCTGGAACGCCAGCACCACCACGGACCACGCCTACTACGAGCACTGCGACTCCAGCACGAACGTCTGGATCCTGGTCAAGAGGAACATCCGGGGGAACTACCACCGGTGTGTCGGCCCCGGCCGAACCGTTCTGGACTCCGACGCGTACGCCGCCTGGTACAACGGATCGCCGCCACGCGGTAGCCACGGGCGGCATCGGCAGGGCGAGCGCCTGAGGGGCGAGGGCTGGCGGCCTGGCGAGCGGTGGCGGGCCCTGGAGTGCCCGACATAGCGGCCGGACATCCGGATGGTTGCTCACCCGCGCCACCCAAACGGTCAGTTCCAGGACACACAGCCGGTGCGGAGCGAACACACATTTCGGACCTTCGAAATCGCGGGCGCCAACCGTCCCACCCACCAGGATCACTAGGGCCGTGGTTGCTGGAGCGGATACCACGAACGGGAACGCACTCGACGCACGCGCAGAGTTCGCGGGAGGTCACTTCGGCGAACCAGCGTCCGACGAGCTGCTTGTCACTTCGCGGCAACTTCGGAGAACGGGGTCGCCTACTGGGTCCACAGTGCCGCGTCCCGTGCTCTTGAGTCGTTGGCACAGTGCGCAGAGGGGCTTGGCGAGCGGCGGACGGGTCTCAGGTGCGAGGGCCGTGAGATTTCTGGTGTCTGAGGTCTCCGGGCGGCGTGCCGTACGCGGTACGGAAGCTGCGGTTGAAGTGTGCGGGATGGCGGAATCCCCACCGAGCGGAGATCTCGCCGATCGTGTGGTGTCTCAGCTGCGGGTTGAGAAGGTCGACCTTGCACTGTTCGAGGCGGCGTCGCCGGATCATCGCGCTGACCGTCTCGGGCTGGCCCTGGAACAGCTGGTGCAGTGTTCGTACGGATATATGGTGGTGGGTGGCGATAGTGGCCGGGCGCAGACCAGGATCGCCGAGGTTGTGGTCGATGAACGCGTCGATGCGTGCGCGCAGTACATGCTCACGGGTTTCCACGGGCAGGCTGTGCTGCGCGTCGATGTGGCTCGCGAGGAAAGTGGCGGCCAGATCGAATCCGATGCGGCCCAGCCGACGCACTTCCGCCGAGTCACGCACGGCGGAGTCCTCCCGGAAGCTGGACAGGAACTGGCCGAGTAGCGCCCCTGTCGGGGTTCGCGTGAGGAGAGCGTTGCCCAGCAGGCAGTCCGCCATACCGGACGGCAGCGGCAGGGAAGCCCTGGGCAGCCGCATGAGCGTCAGACGTTGCTGTCGGCCGTGGTCGCGGAAGTCGGCAGCCAGCGGGTGAGAAGTGTCGAACAGGGCCACGTCTCCGGCCGTGAGGCAGGTGACATTGCCGGACTGTTCCAGTCTGATGGGGCTGCCGTGGACCATGAACAGGTAATAGTCCTCCGTGTCATGACGCCGGATGAGCACCGGGCTCCGACGAGCCGACAGTGGCGAGAAGGTCAGAGCCACCACTGTGGTGCCGGACAGGTCGGACACGTCGGCTCTCCCGCGGAAGCGGTCGGCGTGATCGCTGGTCATTGCTGTGGGCATGACATCCTGGCGCATCCGATGCGCCCACCATTCGAACCGTTCCCGCGCCGGAACGATGTCGGTGGACAGGGTCGTTACAGGTCCCCGCACCAGGGGTGCTTCCTCGGACGCGTGTTCAGACACCCATTGATTGTCCCCCGGTTTGGGGGCCACTAAAAGACGGCCGTCTGTCGGAGTGAGAACCCCACTGACCGGGAAGTGTCTGCATCGCCGCGGCCGCTCAATGCCGAACGATGGTGAAGTCACATCCGTTGGTCCCGCGCCGACACCGGCTAAGAGGCAACGGTCCGGGTCCGCCGTAAGGCGGCTCGTAAGGTTCAGCGCTCTCGGCATGGGCAGTCATTTTGCCCTTGGCCTGCAAGGCATAGGCCAGGCTGCGGCCTTCCAGGCCGTGGCGGAAGTCGGCGTTCGCTCCGTAGCCGGCGTCCGCGATCAGTACCGCGGGCCGCAGTCCGACCGTGCCCAGTTCGTCGAGCATGTCCAGCGCAAGCTGCCACTTCGGCCGGTGACGCTGTCCTCGGGGATACGGCAGCGGGCACGACGGTCAGCGGCCTCGTTCTTGTCCCAGCCGCTGGGCAGGAACAGCCGCCAGGACAGCGGGCAAGACGCGGTGTCGGATGCGGCGTGGACGCTGACCCCGAACTGGCAGTTCCCGACCTTTCCCAGGGTGCCGGAGTGCTGCCTGGCCACCCCGGGTGAGGACGTTCCGTCTTTCGGGAATCCGGTGTCGCCCACCACCCACACCTGCGGCCGCACCACCGCCACTGCCCGGCGGGCCAACCGGGCGCGAACGCTGTCCACCGGCCATGTCGACGAGGTCATGAACTGCTGCAGCTGCTGACGGTCCACACCCAGGCGCCCGGCCATCGGCTGCATCGACTTACAACGCCCGTCCAGCAACAGCCCTCGTAGATACAGGCTGCCCACCACCCGCTGATCAGCACGCTCCAAAGGCGCGGACACCTCCCCAGCGGATTCCTCCAACCGGCCCCTGCACGACCCGAGTTCATTAACCCTCATACCAGCAGGAAACCACCAAGGCGACCACTTGCCCAGAGACGCAACAAAGCCCAACCAGGACCTGGCCATCCCCGGCGAGGCGTTGGACGACCTCGCACAACTGGCCTGGTATAGCGTGCCTCTGCGGCTTCCCGACCGTCAGCGCAGGGTCGGCTACGGCGCGGCCGGCGCTCCGTTGGCGCGACTGCTGCGGCTGCTGCGGCTGCTGTGCGACACCTACCGAGCGGACCCGGCCAACGCGCTGGACGCGAAGGCGCGGCTGCAATGCGACGAGACTGAGCGGATGGCGCGCCTGGGTCCGCTCGGCGCGGAGCCCCGGGCGGCATTCTTGCGGCAGAACTTCATCCCAGACATCGAGGAGGAGCGCGCGTGGGCGCTGGCCCGGCGCGAGGAACTCCTCGGCCATACCTGACGCAACCGGGCCCAACACGGTCGCGTGGCTGAGAACTCTCGCTTTCGCAACAGCGCCTTGCCTTCACATCTATCGCCCGGTGACAGCAGAAACCCACACCATCTCTCCCCCGTGTACCTGGGAGCACCGCCCGTCGCTTGAGGCCAGGGTGGTGGGATCAATATGGGCGCCATGCAGCTGGTACACGTCAGGGTCTACCAGCTGCATGGTGTTCATTCGGTGGCTTCAGGAACTGCAGCCACCACGTCGTCCGTCGGCTTTCAGGGCAGATTGACGAACTTGTGGGAAGCAATGTTGTGGTAGAGCGCTTGTCCCGCACCAGCTCCGCCGGGTCCGAAACTCCACTGGGTCAGGTTGGGCAACCCCGCCCCGTTGTACACACCCCGACCGGCGCCTGAGTAACCGCTGTTGTAGTACACCCAGACGTCGTCCAGGCTTCCCGGATAGCGCATGTTCCACAGCGAGGCCGCGGTGTTCTTGCACTCGCCCCAATTCGAGGCGTCACCCGACCAGGACCCGCACTCGTTCCTATAGTCGAAGTCGTAGTACGCGTGCAGTCGGCCGTCAGCCTGAATACTGACTTCTGCCTTCGGCACTGAAGGGACGGTCTCGGACGCGTGGGCGGTGAACGGAGCAGCCGCAACGGCCAGGGCGGCGACTGCCGCACCCCCAAGGATAGTTCGCAGCGATCTCATGCTTCTGCCTCTCTGACATCTGATGGGTGTATGGCTGGGCGCCGCAGGAGGCGGGGCCGGTTCTCTGGTGTCATCGCCCCCTGTCCGCTTCGATCACCGAGCGGGCACGGGGCAGCGCAACGAGCCGGAACCGAAGCCAAGCGTTGGCATCGGACCGGTACCGCTTCGTCAGTTCCGCGCCGTACTTGCGGTCGAGCCGCCTGGATGTCGCGGCGAGGCCCGAACTCTGCCCGCAGTTGACCTCACTGGTCGCCAAGGCAACTTCCTCACTGCGCGACAGGGGCCGTTTGGGCGGCGGCAGCGCAGCGCGCAGCGCAGCGGGGTCCTTGAAGTCATGACCTGCTGTGCGCATACACGCAGCCCACGCTCGGGCAGCCTTCTTGTACTCCGGATCGGCGGTCACTTCTTCACCACGCAGCGACGGCAGTGAGTCCATCGTCACTCGCGCCTGGAACCAGGACTCGAGGTTCTGGTACAGCTTGCGCTGGGCTTGCGACTGGCACCCTTGGGGACTGCGCGTGATCGCTGTTCCGTCCGGGGTACGCGCGGTGAGACCTTGCGGCCGGTTGCCGTTGGCCGCGGCAATCGCCGACGCTCTCCGGTTCTCCGGCAGGCCCTGGAAGTAGCGCTGGTTGACGTCGTTGTTGCGGACATTCTCGCGTTGACGTTCGATGTCACTGCCGTAGCCGTGTTGGCGGGCCCATTCCAGGTCGTCGACTACATAGGGAAACGTCCTGGCGTCGGGCACCGGCTGCCGGGGCACCGGCTGGTAGACGAAACCCTTGTCTCGCATGCAGTCCCGTAGAAGGATTTGCTCAGCGGAGTGCAGCAGGTCCTGTTCCGTCCCCGTTAGCTCACGCAGTCTCTGTTCAGGCTGGGAGACGGGCCTCTGCCTCTTACTCAAATCCCGTTCATCGGTGTCGCAAGCTGCAACAGTCGTTCCTGCCGCGACTACGGCGAGCACGGCGAAAGAGGTCAGTGCGCGCCGCCGATGTTCTGTACGTATGCGATCTCCCGGCCCGTGTGGCCGCGCTGACCCCGATGGTCGTTCAACTGCCTCCTTTCTTCTGAACGTCTTCTTCACCCCATATACTCGACGGACGAAACGGATATGGATACACGTACGCGGCCCCGTGGGGGCGGCCGCCAAGGGGGCCCGGTACACCTGTGTGGGCTATCTACGGTGTGCATGCGGTGTCCAATCCCCCTAGGTCTCGCTTCTCTGGATACGCGCGCTCCACGTCCGGGAGCGCTCTCAGTCTGCCGCGGTGTGCCATGCACGGTCATTGGCGGACAGTGCATGAAAACTTGTCTCTCAGTGCACAGGACCGCTGATTCGACACCGGAAACCCGGCCGCCCACCTCGAAGCCCAGTTCGCCAAGTCGCTGCAACCCTCCTCATCCAGAACTGTCGGCCGCCCGCCCAACGCCTGGCACTACCCGTCGCCCCTCGTTAGGACACCTCTTCGAACGCCTCCAGTTGGTTGGGCGGGCTCGCCCGGAACTCGTCGAGCAGCCGGAAGAACGCCTCCAGTGGCACCTCCTCGGGAAGGTAGTGCTCGATAGCGCGGGCCCAGCCATTCGCCATCGACCAGCCATACTCAGGGCGCAACCACAGAGCGAACGGCCCGCCGACGCAATCGAAGGCGAAGTCCTCGTCCACTTCATGGACCAAGCGAGCGATGGAGTAGCCGAGGAGCATGGCACTCAGCTCTTGCGCCGATTCGCAGCGGACGAACATCGCAGGCCGCAGCCGCACCTGTTCCCACGAAGTCGAAGGCATCCTGCCATTTGGCTATGGGCTTGGGTGTGGGTTCTGTTTAGCTGGCACCCGTCCACCCTATGTATGCGCAGCAATGCCGTTGAACTGCGCGGGTGATGAATTTTCATACCGGTCAGACAGATCGGCTATCCGAAAGCAAGGACCCGAGCTGTCCGCTCACCCGGATGCGGGGCTGTCAAACGAAGGGTGCATCTCGGGTTGTTGGAGTTTCTGGCGGGCCGCAGAGAGTCGGCCGTCGAAGGTGATGCCGAAGGCGTTCAGCGCGGTCTTCCCGCTCATGGTCCAGCAGCGGGCTTGGCCCTTGCCGGTTGGGTCCAGCGACATGATCGCCATGTAGACACACTTCAGGGCGGCCTGCTCGTTGGGGAAGTGTCCGCGGGCCTTGACCGCTCGGCGGATCCTGGCGTTCACGGACTCGGTCGCGTTGGTCGTGCAGACGATGCGGCGGATCTCGGTGTCGAAGCGGAGGAACACGGAGTGAACTCCTCCCACGCATTCTCCCAGAGCCGCACAATCGCCGGATACTTCCCCGCATGGTCCACACGATGTTCGGAGCCATCATGGCCTGCGGCTGTCACGGTGCTGTCCACTACGTGCCCCTGCAGAATGCGGGCGGACAGATCAGCGTGGTTATCAGTCATGTGCTGGGCGCCCAGGCCGATCTGCTCGTCCAGCTCGTTGTCTTGGGCGTCCAGTTGTTCCTGGCAACCCGGAGGAGCTCATGGATCTGTTCCAGCGGCGGCAGGCCAAGTTCCTGGGCCATGGACAGCCCTGACACCGTTGGCCGGACGGTCTCACCCGCAGCGTCCTGATCGATCTGTCGCAGGGCCATCCGTTCGAGGGTGGCCTGTTTCTCAGCGGCCAGCCGCAGCTGAAAGGCCTTCTCCTCGGCCCGGCGGGCATGTTCCAGCTTCTCGTCGGCCTGGCGCCGGTACTCCAGCGACTGGCTTCGTTCACTTCAAGCGGCAGCGTTTGTTCAGCAGTCTGGGCGGCAGTTCGTGATCGACTGGCTCGCTGATGTTCACGAGAAATGGGCTGGCACAGATCTTGGGGAGTCGTCGCGGAGCGTTACCTCGCTGTTCGATTGCGAGAAGACGGGTTCGCGCGAGACCGCGTACGCCCTGTCGTCCACCATCGGAATTGACTGCTCCCTCAGGTGTCCGTCGGCCGCTGCCGTGGTCAGTCGTTGACCGTGATGGTGCTGGTCATGCAGACCGATGCACCGTTTTGGGACTCGCTGGTGTTCGACGGGATCGACGATGTGGACGTCAAGGCGGTCTCGGCCGCGTTCGGCACGGTCGAGGTAATGGCGAGAGGCCGCGCGGCGGGGGCGGCATGTCCGGACTGTGGTCGCTTCTCGGACCGAGTTCACGACCGCTATCAGCGCAGGCTGAAGGACCTTCCGCTCGCTGAACAGTGCTTCGTGATCCGGTTGACGGTCCGGCGTTTCATCTGCGGAGTGGCGGACTGTCCCCGCCGGACGTTCGCCGAGCCCTTCTCCCGGCTCGCCGCCCCGCACGCACGGTTCACCACCCGGCTCAACCACGCCCTGGAGCAAGTGGGGCTCGCGCTGGCCGGGCGGGCCGGCGCTCGGCTGGCCGCCCAGCTGGGCTTCGGCGCGGGACGGATGACCTTGTTACGCAGGGTCATGGCATTTGCCCGATCCACGGTTCAGCACGCCACGGGTGCTGGGAGTCGACGACTTCGCGATCCGTCGCGGCCAGACCTACTCCACCGTCTTGACCAGCGTCGAAGACCATCGCGTGGTCGATGTGCTCCTGACCCGCGAAGCCACGCCACTTGCCGCCTGGCTGATCCAGCACCCAGGCGTGGAGATCATTTGCCGGGACCGAGCCGGCGCGTACGCCGAGGGCGCCCGCTGCGGTGTCCCCGACGCTCTGCAGGTCGCCGACCGGTTCCATCTGTGGCAGGGCCTCGGCCGAGCCGTTGACACCTGCGTCGCCGCCCACCGCGAGTGCCTGCGCAATCCGTCGCCCACTGACACGCCGCCAGGCGCGACCAGTCCCGACCCCGGTCGGCCGCAGGACGACTCGGCGCTCCTCGGCCGGCGGGCCGAACGGAAGAAGGCAGCACACGCCCTGGTCCACGAGCTCCTCGCCCAAGGCCACTCACGCCGGGCGATTGCCCGGCACCTGAGCTGGGGTCTCAACACCGTGCTCCGGTACGCGAACGCCGCACGCTGGCAGGACACCATCCGCCAGAACCGGCCCCGGCCCAGCAGGCTGGACCCTTACAAGCCCTACCTGGAGCGGCGATTCGCCGAGGGATGCACCAGCGTCACCCGACTGCACGGCGAACTCATTGCCGCCAACGCCCCCGTCACCTACCAGATGGTCCGCGCCCACATCGCAAAGCCTCCGCAGGGCTCCGACGGCGGCCCCGCGGCCCCGCGGCCGCCGTCGGTGCGGCAGGTGACCGGCTGGCTCACCCGGCACCCCACGGCCCTGACCGCGGAAGACCGGGCCAGCCTGAAGAAGGTCTTGGCCCGCTGCCCCGAACTAGAGGAGGCCGCCGGACATGTCCGCGCCTTCGGCGAGATACTCACCGACCGTCTCGGCTCCACACTCCCCACCTGGATCGCCGCAGTCGACGCCAGCCAGCTACCTGGCCTCACCGGCTTCGCACTCCACCTGCACCGAGACTTCGACGCTGTGACAGCCGGGCTGACCCTGGACTGGAACTCGGGCAGCATCGAGGGCGCCGTGAACCGTATCAAGAAAATCAAGAGGCAGCTCTACGGCCGAGCGGGATTCGAACTACTCCGAAAAATGATCTTGCTTCAGTAGCCTTCGCGACGGCATTGGTCTGTCGCCGGTCGGCCGGTGAATAGTCAGAGTTCGGTCGTCCAGATCCCGACAGGGTGCTCACTCGGCGGCTGCCACAACTGAGGCTGCGACTGCCGATGCCGTTCCTCAGCCTGTTCTTCCCAGTGAAAACGGTCATCCGCGTCGGGCCACGCGACTTGCAGAACAGAAAAATGAGGTCACCGGTAGAACCCGATGGCCCGCCCGAAGAAGGTCCGGTACCAGCGGAGGTCAACGTGCCTGAGCGCGACGTGGTGACCGTCGACAACGCCAGGGTGCCTCTGGCCGTCAGCCAGTACTGCGCCCGCGGCGGACTTCTCTCCGATGCTGTTGAGCATGCGGTGCATGGCATGGATATCGACTCCGAACATGGCGAACTCAGAAGCGCCGTGAGTGTGTGCGAGGCCGATCGTGTAGGCGAATCCAGGACCGATGTCGTCCTCGGGAACCATGACGACGTGCCATCCGTGCTGCTGCACATTCTCGATGATCGTCAGATCCAGCGGTCCGCTTCGTCTCGGTCGCCGTAGTCATGGCAGAGGACGCAGCGGCACCGGAACGGATCAGCAGTCATACGCGGAGGCTACGAGGTGAGCGTTCGGGCCGGACAGCCGGACTCGCGACCACCCCTTCGTTCGAACGACACGGTCACCCTCTGCGACCGGCCCCCAAGATCTGTGCCAGAACCCACTACTGGTGAATAAAGCCAGGTGGCCTAATCCCGTCCGGCGCACGGGACGAAGGAGGGCCGTCATGGAGCATGACGGCCTTCCTCTGCGAACTGTGCGCGGCGGCGCTACGCCGGGGCGTCGGCCCCGTCCGGCGCCGGGTCGGTCTCCGGTTCCCGTCGCGGTTCGCTCAGCTGTTCGCGGACGTAGTTCCAGACCACTGCGATCAGCGCGGCAACAGGTACGGCGAGGAGGCTGCCCACGATGCCTGCCAGGTTGCCGCCCAGCGTCACGGCAACCAGGACCACCGCGGCGTGCAGGCCGAGGCCCCGGCTCTGGATCATGGGCTGGAACACGTTGCCTTCGAGCTGCTGCACCACGACGATGATGGCCAGCACGATGAGCGCGTCGGTCAGACCATTCGACACCAGGGCGATGAGCACCGCGACGAAGCCCGCGAACAGGGCGCCGACGATCGGCACGAACGCGGACACGAAGGTCAGTACGGCCAGGGGAAGCACCAGCGGAACTCCGACGATCCACAGGCCGAGACCGATCAGGACCGCGTCGAGGAAGCCGACGTA
Organism: Streptomyces sp. AW19M42; assembly: GCA_000470535.1. GTDB lineage: Bacteria > Actinomycetota > Actinomycetes > Streptomycetales > Streptomycetaceae > Streptomyces. The sequence continues at coordinate 5,387 of CBRG010000261.1, read as the reverse complement.
CGCCTGCGAACGCACGAACTCGCCCAGCGTCTCCCAGCCACGCGCGGCCACGGTCGGCACATCGTCGGCGAGCCGACCGGGCAGCTGACGTGCGAGCCACGGAAGGAACCTCGGGCCGTCCTTCAACATGAAGAACATCAAGAACAACGCCAGGACGGCGGTGACAACTCCGTTGAGTACGGTACTCACCCCCGTGACGACGGTGGTGACCATGCTACCGACGCTGTCCTGGATGCGGGTTGTCGCTGAATCGAACGCCCCGGTGATCTGGTCGTCGCCGATGTTGAGCGGCGGGCCTGAGGCCCACTCACGCATCCTCTGGATGCCCTCGACCACACCGTCGCCCAGTTCCCCGGACTGGGAGGCGACAGGCACCGCGATGAGCGCCACGACTCCCGAGGCGACCAGAAGGAACAGCACTGTCACCGCTGAGGCCGCGAGGGCTGGCGGCCACCCTCGTCGCCGTAGGTGACGCGTCAGGGGCCACGTGAGAGTGGTGAGCAGCAAGCCGACTATGAGTGGCCAGACGACCGACCACATGCGGCCCAGAAGCCATAGGGCGACCGCGGTCATGACCAGGACCAGGAGCAGCTCGGCCGATACACGTGCCGAGGTGCGAAGGGCTGCGCGGGTTCTGGTGGAACTCAACGGGGCAGACATGGGAGCCACCCTATGGGCCGGGCTGGTGCCACTTGCAGGCGCTCCCGCCCTGTCCGCCGCCGGGGAGGCTTTCGGGCTGTCGGCCACCCCTGGTGGACCGGTTCGTTCTAGTGGCGCGGAGGGGAGGACCGCGGCAACGACGTGCCGTCGACGATCAGGTCGACATACTCATTGTAGAACGCGACCATGCCAGCGATACGGTCGGCGTGGACCGTCGGGAAGTCGTACGCCCAGGCGATGTCTTCGTGGGTGGCAAGCTCGCTGTCGAACGACCAGTAGCCTCCCGCATGCGGATCTGGGTGTGGTGATCCCCGTGCGCTGTTCCACGGCGAGAGGGCGGTCGGTGGGGTCGAGCTCGATGAAAGGGGAGGGATGGCCGGCTGGCCGGGTGTGGACATTGGTCTCGAGGTTGAGGGCGGTAAAGGCTGTTGCGCAATTACTTGCCACAGGCGCTGAGCCTTTCCGCGTACTGGGTTCCAATGAGCGCGGGGACGTTGTCAGCGGGTGAGGGCTCACTGACAGCGTGATCACCTCTTCATCCACCGCAGACGATGCCTCCCCCTGTCTGGGTGGAGTCGCTGGGCGGCCCTCTGATCGTCATCCCCGTCTCTGCCCTGACCTATTGGGGCGGGAGCACGGAAAGTTGGTCTTATGGCGGGAGCGCCACCGCTCCAGACGACTACGACCGGGCCTGCGCGGTGGCGGTTTGGCTGGTGTGATCCCTCTCGACGAGAACGGTGCGCGGGCGTTGGCGCTGGCGGAAGAGTCGGCGACCAGCTGCTATCTGCCCGAGCACCGAGCATTCCTGCGGTGGCTCGCCGCCGAAGCCGAGGCTGGAGTGGGCTCAATCCGGCCGTTCTGAGCGTACTTGTGGATCTTCTGAGTCTCGCAGTGCGTGTCACTGCCTCTGACGGACAGAGGGCCGACAGACACGGAGATGCTCGGTCACCGCCCGACAGGCTCCGGGTACCGCTCCTGCGGCTATCGGTGCTGTCGGTGCTGTCGGTGCTGTCGGTGCTGTCGGTGCTGTCGGTGCCGAGGCGAACCCACTCCTCGCGGCGCCGCACGGCGGGCAGCGTGGTGACCAACACCGAGACCTCTATGCCTCGACCGCCTCGGCGAGCGCCTCCGGGCGCCGCTGCAGCAGGTGCTCCTCCTTGCCCGCCAGGACCACGTGGAGCGGTGGGAAGCGCTCGCTGCGTGGACGAAAGCCGTTCTCATTTCCTGAGCACGTTCCCGGCGTACGCAGAGCGGCGGCATCTGCTGGTGAGACTCGCCGGGCGCCGGGGAGGTCCCCGCAGGCATGCGCTGTGATCATGCCCGGTCACGCCCGCCGGATCCGGATCGGTCCGTGGACCTCGGATGCGGTGACCGGGCGTCCCCCCTGAGTGATCTCCACTGTCCCTGCCGCGACGAGTCGCCACGCTGCGCGGCGGGTCGCTTCCATCAGATGGCGCCAGCCGTCGTCCTGGCCGTCGTACGCCACTCTCGCGGCATCGGAAGGACAGATCGAAGCCGTCGGCCCACGCCGTTCCAGCAGGTCCACGATGGCTCGCTCCACCCGCTGGTCGATTTGGCGCTGTGTCTTCGCCACCCTGCCAGTATCCCAGTCTCCGGGATCCGATGCTCCGAGCCGGGGCGGTCACGGCCCGGCCGGTGGGTGCCGCCCGCGCCAACCCACGTCGTTGTTCACTTCTCGTCGTCCAGACGCCCGAGAGCCCGCTCCCAGCGTGCGCGGCGCTCTTCGGGTGACTGCTCCCACCACGGTGTGCCACGCTCCCCCAGCGCGGTTTTCGCCCACTGCACGCGGGAGCGAGCCGTTCGCTCGGCGTCCTCGTCCTTCGCCGACAAGGCTGAACGTACGGCTCGGCGTGCCGCCATCAGGTGATGGCGCAGGCGCGCGGCCGTTTCCTCCGGCAGCGAAGGGTCCGTCGCCCGCCACCGACGCCCTTCGATCACGACGTAGTGGCCGTCGGGAGTTTTTCGGGGCTGTTCTCGCTGGGCGCACATGCACCGATTCTCCGGCCGACCGGTGCCGTAAACACGGCGAACCGCGCCCGGCGTCTGCGCGCCGGAGAAATCAAGCCGTGAGGCACTGTCGCGCGGGCCGTGTCGGCATCAGCGGACCGGACACTGCAGGCGCTCCCATGGTCGCCAGTGCGCTTCGCTCCCCGTCACCGCGTCTGATCCCCGTAGCTGCGGGTAGCCGAGAGCCATGAACCTTTCGGTACTCTCTGCGGACGTGTCCCCCTCATTGGCGGCGTTGGTCCCGGTGGGCCTGCTCGTTGTCGTGACACTGATCGCCGCGGTCATCGTCGGCAGCCGTCGGAACGCTCGGAAGATGCTCACAGCCGACCCGCGTGCCCGCCCGGCAGTGGGGGCACGCGACGGGCAGCAGCGAGGCCGGACCTGGCAGACCATCGACGACGACCCTGACCAGGGAAATCCGCATCGCTGATCCGGTGGCCGAGCCCGATGATTCACCCGGCCGCCCGCGCCCCACTTTCCGCACCTGCGGCAACAGGCTCAGTGAACGGATGTTCGGCATAATTCGGACTAACGCGCTCAGTAAGCAGCGACGACAAGGGACTGACACATGCTGACAGCAATCGCAGACGTACTGAGGTCCATCGGCGGGGCCATCGCCACCCTCGTGACCCTGCCTTTCAGGGCCGTCGCACGCCTTTTCGGCGGAGCCGCGGACAGCGCCCACGGCCGACACTGAGGCACGCGGCGCGGACGCAGAATTCGAGGGTGTGGCGGTCGATCACGTGGAGGCGCTGCTGTTTCGCGAAGGCCACGGCCGACGCGGTGTCCCGGCCGTCCGGCACGCTCACCGCGATGCCGTCGCCGTGGACCTGGCGGGCTGTGCCATTGAGTACCTGGAGACCGGGTGTACCGACGGCAGACCCGGCGAGGCAGCTGCGCCTGTGTTTGCACTTGATCACCTAGCCTCGCTGTTTCTGGTGGGGTTGTTAGGCGGCTGAACGAGGTTGTTTGGAGCCGTGTCGGCCGCTGGGCATGGTGAGGTCCCGACGCGGGGTCGGGTTCTCCGGGGTCCTTGCGTCGAGGGTGAGCGGGGACGGCGAGTCAGCTGGCGGGGCGGGGCAGTGCGGCCAGGCGTTGGAACGCGGCTGCGAGTTCATGTCGCCAGGGCCAAGCCTCCGATATCCGAAGGCGGAGGCGCCGGCCGCCGCGGGTGATCCGGGCGGCGACGTGCAGGAGCCGGTAGCGGAGTCTCTTGGGTTCGGCAGCTGCGAGTCCGCCGTCCAGAGAGCGTCGTCGAGCACCGCGATGTGATCCGCGGCGGTATTGGCTCCGGCGTTCCCGGACCGAAGGCTGCCGGACATGCCCTCGCCGGTGTTGGCCAGGAAACACAGCAGGGGGTGGAAGCCGAAGCCGCCTATGTAGGTGGGTGCGGCCTGGTCCTTCTTGGAATGGCAGGTGATCCGCGTGGCGTCGATGTCCAGGACCAGGCCGGGCGCTTCCCGTCCCCGGCCTTCGCTGCCGGTATGCCGGAGCGGGTCTCGGATGCCTGCGGCGACGGCCACTTCCCGGGCCTGAGCGCGGGCCGAGCGCCGACGGTCCAGTAGGCGTTTGTCGACGGCCGCCAGCAGCCGCCAGGCAGTCGGTGTCGAGGCGACCAGGCCGAACACCTCGCCTTGGTCGCGCAGCACGGCCAGATCCGTGATGGCCTTGCCGCCATCAGCCACCATCACAGCGAGGTCGGTGGCGATCCGGTCCGGGTCATGGCCGGTGCCGTGTGGCCGAAGCGGTCTCAATGCGGTGGAGTACGCGCTGGTCAGCCCGGTGACATCGGCAAGATCAGCCAGTAGCCGCGCCCCGGCGTGACCAACCACTCCCGCCCCGTCAGCGGAAACATGAAGCTTGGGACGCGAACCGATACCCTGCACGCAGAAAAGCTGCCTTCCACCTGGACGGGCAGAACCCCTCGACAAGGTTCATCATCCCAGCTCAGAAGGCATTTTCGCGTTCACGGCCAGCAACCGATCTCACGTCAGTGAAACGGCGAAGCCAACCGACGTTGACACCGCAGTTGGGGTGAGGTTGAGCCACCTGCCAGCACCGGCCCGCCGACGGCGGGTGATGGCATCCCGCCAGACCCTGACTACCGTCTCTCACGCCAATCCGCCCTCCGCGCCGGCCGCCGGAGTTGCCCGGCCCACCCGTCGCGCCGAATCCGGCGGTCCCGCTGGCGCCGCCATCCGGCTCTGAGTTGCCACCACTGTTGCACAGCGGGCCAGGAACGCCGCGGTTGTCCCGACGGCCACGACCACGGCGTGTGGTGCGGCGCAAATCACCGCCCCACCAAGGGCTGGCATGCCCAGCAGGATGTTGAACCATCCCCTATGTGTGGTCAAAACAGGTTCGACCAAGGCACTTTCGCCAGCGCGGCCGCGACCCTCAGGAGGACATGAGGGACTTTCACTGATCTTCTTCTCAGTGTGAGTCGGCCCGGTCCCGGGCCGCCCCGGGTCCCCGCGCTCCGGCTGTCCCACCGGGTACTCGAGAACCCCCGCTCCTCGTCCCCTGGAGTTCCGCATGCCGATCCACCGCATCGCTGCCGTGTCCCTGGCCACCATGGCCCTCACCCTCGGCGGCACAGCGCTCATCACGGCTCCCGCCGGCGCCGCCCCGGCATCCGCGCGCAGGGTGACCGCCCCCGACCCCGCCACCTGCGCCGCCGCCACGACCACTACTGCTGC
>CBRG010000260.1 GCA_000470535.1 Streptomyces sp. AW19M42 | reverse complement strand
CCCCCGCCGCTCCCGCACCGCTCTCGCACCCTGGTCCGTGGCCCGGCGCAACGCCTCGGCCAGCGGTCCGGCCTCCGGTACGGGGGTGGCGCCGCCCTCCGGGAGGTGCGCCTCCATCAGCATCGCGACCCGGCCGAGCTGGGAGAGGGCGTGCTGGGTGTCGCCGGCCGCGGCGTGCGACAGACCGCGGTGGCGCACGGGTTCGTGCTGGGCGGTGGCCACCGCCTCCTGCCAGGCGACCCGGGCCGCCCGGGTGCGCAGCAGCGCCTCGCGCACGCCGTCGTGGCCCCGGTCGGCCGGATCGGCGTACTGGTCCACGACCGCGGCGGCGTACCGGCCGTCCTCCTTGAGCCAGTCGCCGAGCCGGCCGCGCAGCCGCGGGGTCTCCCACGCCGGGTAGACGGCGTACGAGATCATCGCGAGGAGGCCGCCGCCGAGGGTGAGGACGAGCCGTTCCAGCACGGTCTGCGACCAGTCGTCCCCCGCCATGCCCAGCAGGAAGACGACGTACGCGGCGACGCAGGCCTGTCCGACCGAGTAGCCGGTGCGCATCAGCAGGTACATCAGCAGGGCGCAGACCACGGCGAGCACGGCGGACAGCCCCACGCCGGGGTGGGCGGTCTGCACGATCGCGGTGGCGACGGAGACCCCGACGACGGTGCCGCCGAAACGGGCCACGGAGCGTTCGTACGTCCGGGAGAACTCCGGCCGCATCACCATCACGGCCGTCATCGGCGCCCAGTAGCCGTGGCCGTAGGGCAGCGCGGTGCCCAGCAGGTAGCCGCCGGCGGCGACGGCGGAGACCCGGATGGCGTGCCGCAGGATCGGGGAGCCGTGGTGCAGCTCGCGGCGCATCGAACCGATCACGACCGGGACCAGCCGCAGCAGGGTGGGGCGCCGCTGGTGCTCGACCTGGCGCCGGCCCCGGCTCGCCGTGATGGCGTCGGCGGTCTCCTCGGCCTTGGCCAGCTCCTCCTTGGTGCCGTCGCCCTCGGCCGCCTCGATCACGTCGGAGAGCAGGTCGGCGAGCCGGTCGGCGGCGCGCAGCGGCGGGCCGGTGAGCAGCGCCCCGGTGTCGGGGGTCTTCAGCGCGGCGACGGCGGGCGCGGGGAGCCGCACCGGATCGCCGTGCCGGATCGCTCTGGCCGCCGCGTCGAGCAGCGATCCGGCGGCGGCGAGCAGCTCACGGACCCTGTCCCGCTCCGGGCCCTCGGCCGGTACGCCCATGGCCGGGTCCGCTAGCGAGGCGAGCACCGGCCTGATCCGCTCCGCGACCCCGCGTGAGCCGTGCAGTTCGGCCGGGCGGCGGCGGGCCTGGCGCGGGGTGACGGCGGCCGCGCTGCGGGCCTCCATCAGCGGCAGCGGGTCGAAGTGGGCGACCGGGTCGTGGCGCAGCCTGCGGGCGTAGTCCGCCTCCGCGGCCAGCGCGTCGGCCAGCGCGTCGCGCTGGGCACCCCATCTGCGGACCGGGAACAGCACGATCAGCGCCGCCTGGACCACCCCGCCGAACGCGATCATCGCCCCGTGCAGGGCCGCCTGGGCTACGGAGGTGGGCAGGGTGATCGTCACCAGCATGATCGCGACGTTGGACGCGGCGATGATGCCGCCGGTCGGGCCCGCCGCCCAGGCCAGGCCGGCGACGAAGGTCCAGAGCACCAGCAGGAGCATGAAGAGCGGCAGATGGGAGCCGGTGACGTAGCCGAGGAACGTGGAGATGGCGAGACTCGCGCCGGAGACCAGGGCGAGCACCGGCCGGGGCCGCCAGCTGCGCTGGAAGGTGGCGATGGCCGCCTGGAACGCGCCGAAGGCGGAGCTGGCCGCGACCACCGGACCGAACAGGGTCAGGCTCACGCCGATCACCAGGGCGAGACCGGCCGCGCCGCGGATGGCGATCAGCGGTTCGAGGCGCCGCCGCTCGATCGTCAGCCCCGAGCGGGCGGTCTCCTTCAGCGCCCGGAGCCAGCTCATGCCGAGAGCCTAACCGGATTTGCCGTTATGCCCGAGTTGTCGGCGTTATCGGAGTTACTGGGATGACGTGCGCGGGACCCGGCGGCCCCGGCGGCCCCGGCTGCCCCGGGCGCGGAATCCGGCGGCCTCGGCTGTCACGTGCGCGGGGCCCGGCGGCCCCGGCCGGAGATCTCCGGCGCGTCCTCGCCCATCCTGGCCCGGTCGGCGGCGGCCGTGCCGTGGGTCCAGCCGTCCGGGTCGACGGCACCCCGGACCCGGGTGGTCGTGGTCTGCGGGAACATCCGCTCCGCGGTGTCGGTGACCGCCATGTCGCGGGCGGCCAGCACGGGAAGCAGCCCGGGGTCCGTCGCGGTGGACGGTCCGGCCGCGGCGCCCTCGGCGCCGGCCTCCGCGGTGGCGCGGGCGGTGCCCTCCGCCAGTCGGCGGCCCAGCCGCTGGGCGTACGCCATCAGGAAGGACTGCCGGAAGGTCTTGGTCCGTTTGCGGCCGCCGGCCCGTTGGCCCGCCTCCGCCCCGGTCATCGCCGCGGTGCCCTGCACCAGCAACGAGGTGTGCAGGAGCTCCACGGCCTCCAGGTCCGGTTCGAAGCCGACGACCGTCGAGAAGCCGAGATCGCTGTTCCACACGGCCCGGCAGCGGTTCGCGGAGGCGACGGCGTCGAGCAGGATCGCCTTCGCCGTCTCGTACGGGGCATCCACCCCGATCCGGCAGGCGCCCGGCACGCGGTCGCTGTGGGTACGGGCGGCGAGCAGCGCCTCGTCGATGCTGTGCCGGGCCATCAGTTCCTGCGCCTTGGTGGTGAGTGCCTCCGCCTCCTCGGGGAACCCGGTCGCCTCCGCCTTGGCCAGCAGCGCCCTGATCCGGGTCAGCATGCGGGGTTCGTCGTGCGCGGGCGGCAGGCTCAGCCCGTCGCGCGGCGCCCCGGGCGGGGGCCCGACGGGTTCGATGGCGGGCAGCCGCAGCAGCAGCCGACAGAGCCCGAGGAACGCGGAGGCGTACGAGAACCGGTCGGGCCGGCCCGGCTGCGGCGGAGGCGGCAGCTCGTCCAGCTGGGACTGCCAGCGGGGCGGCAGCCGCTCGTACCGCCGCACCTCGGAGGTGATCAGTCCGGCGGCCAGCGCGGCCCCGTGCTCGTCGAGTTCGCGGCGCACGACCCGTACGAGGTCGGCGGGCAGCCAGCCGCGCTCCCAGGCCCGCCGGACGAACTCCTCGCCGCGCCGCAGCAGCTCACCGTCGCTCGCCGGGTCCGCGGCGAGGAGGGAGGCGCCGGTGTCGAGACCGGCGTCGCCGTCCGAGTAGAGGGCGGCCGCGAATGCCTGGTCGATCACCGGTTCCATGAGGTCAGGGTAGGCGTGGCGGAGCGGGTGGGGTCGATGGAGCGGCGGAGCGGGTGGAGCGGGTGGGGTTGATGGAGCGGCGGAGCGGGTGGAGTTCGTCCACAGCCTGTGGACGAACTCCTCCGATCGCGAGCCAGCGCCCGTCCGGAGCGGGTCACGGCAGGAGGACGAGCTTCCCCCGTACGTGCCCCGCCTCGCTCAGCCGCTGCGCGTCGGCCGCGTCGACCAGCGGCAGGGCCCCCCTCAGCTCGCCGTCCGCCGCCAGCCGGGCGTGCTCGGCCAGCTGCTCAGCGGACCCGGGTGCGCCCGCCGAGAAGGAGACGCCGTGCTCGGCCGCCGCCGGGTCCGCGATGGTGACGATCCGGTCGGTCGTGCCGCCGCGCAGCTCGATGGAGTCCGGCAGCGCACCGCGCCCCGCCACGTCGAAGACCGCGTCCACACCCTGGGGAGCGGCTTCGCGGACCCGGCCGACCAGCCCGTCCCCGTACTCCAGCGGGGTCGCGCCGATCACCCGCAGGTAGTCGTGGTTGGCGGCGGACGCCGTACCGATCACGGTCGCGCCCCGGGCCACCGCCAGCTGCACCGCGGCCGATCCGACGGCTCCGGCCGCCCCGTGCAGCAGCAGCGTGTCGCCCTCGCCCACCGCGAGCCCGTCCAGGACGCGCTGGGCGGTGTCCGCGGCGATGGTCAGCGCGGCCGCGTCCTGCCAGCTCAGCCCGGCCGGCTTGGGCGCGACGCGGGTGGCGTCGGCCAGGACGTACTCGGCGTAGGAACCGGTGGCACTGCGGCCCAGCACCTCGTCGCCCACCTCGACACCGGTGACCCCTTCGCCGGTCCGGTCGACCACTCCGGCGAACTCGACGCCCGGGATCGCCGGGAGCGAGGTGGGGAACATCTCCCGCATCCAGCCGCGCCGGATCTTGTAGTCCATCGGATTCACCCCGGCGGCCATGACCTTCACCCGCACCTGCCCCGGACCGGGGTGCGGGTCCTCGACCCGGGCGGGATGCAGGACCTCGGGTCCGCCGAACTCCTCGAAAACGATCGCTTCCATCGCGCCTGTCCCCTCGGTGGGTGCTCCGGAGCCCCGGAGCAGGCCCTTGTCGATCTTCCCGTCTGCGACCCGCCCGTGCACGTCGCCTCGCGCTGTCAGTGCCGGGTGCCAGACTCGGTCATATGACCGAACGCTGGGCCCTGGCCGCGACGGAGAGCGGCGGCGCCCACCTCGTCCCGCTGGACGGTGCCGGCCTGCCCGCCGCCCCGGCCGTGACCGAACCCGACCTGGCCGAGGCCGTCCGCGGCCGCCCCGGAGTAACCCGCTGGGTGTGGCGTTCGACCGCCGAGATCTACCCCCGGCTGCTCGCCGCCGGAGTGCCCGTGGCGCGCTGCTACGACGTCGAGGCAGCCGAGTCCCTCCTGCTGGGGCACGAGGGACGGCTCGGCGAACCCCGCTCCGCGGCCGCCGCCCATGCCCGGCTGACGCGCGCCCCGGTGCCGCCCGATCCGGCGCCGCGCCAGGCGGTGCCCGGCTCCCAGTCCTCCCTGTTCGAACCCCGCTCCGGCACCGAGCTGCCCTTCGACGCCCTGCTCCAGGTCTACGCGGACCAGCTCGCCCGGCACGACGCCACGGCCCGGCCGGACCGGATGCGCCTGCTGACGGCGTCCGAGTCGGCCGGCATGCTGGTCGCCGCCGAGATGAACCGCTCGGGGCTGCCCTGGCGGGCCGACGTCCACCGGGACGTCCTCCAGGATCTGCTGGGCGAGCGGTACGCGGGCGGCGGCGAGCCCCGCAGGCTGGCCGAGCTGGCGGACGAGGTGTCCGCCGCCTTCGGCCACCGGGTCCGCCCGGACCTCCCCGCCGAGGTGGTGCGGGCGTTCGGCCGGGCCGGCATCAAGGTGAAGTCGACCCGCCGCTGGGAGCTGGAGGAGCTGGACCATCCGGCGGTGCGGCCGCTCATCCAGTACAAGAAGCTGTACCGGATCTGGACGGCCCACGGCTGGAGCTGGCTCCAGGACTGGGTCCGCGACGGCCGCTTCCGCCCCGAGTACCAGCCGGGCGGCACGGTCAGCGGCCGCTGGACGACCAACGGCGGCGGGGCGCTGCAGATCCCCAAGGTGATCCGGCGGGCGGTCGTCGCGGACGAGGGCTGGCGGCTGGTCGTCGCGGACGCCGACCAGATGGAGCCGAGGGTGCTCGCCGCGATCTCCCGCGACCGGGGCCTCATGGAGGTGGCCGGGCACGACGGCGACCTCTACACCGCGCTGTCCGACCGGGCCTTCCACGGCGACCGCGACCACGCCAAGATCGCCCTGCTCGGTGCCGTCTACGGGCAGACCTCGGGGGACGGCCTGAAGAATCTGGCCGCCCTGCGCCGGAGGTTCCCGCTCGCCGTCGCCTATGTGGACGACGCCGCGAAGGCCGGCGAGGAGGGCCGTCTCGTACGGACCTGGCTCGGCCGGACCAGCCCGCCGGCGGCCGGCAGCGGGGACGACGGGGAGGCCGGAATACCGCAGGAGGGCGACGACGGCCTCACCGGGGACGGCTCCGGTTCTTCGGCGGACGGCGGCTTCACGCCCGGCTACGCCTCGTCCGACGCCCGTGCCCGCGGCCGCTTCACCCGTAACTTCGTGGTGCAGGGCAGCGCTGCCGACTGGGCGCTGCTGCTCCTGGCCGCCCTGCGCCACTCGCTCACCGCCGCCGGGCTCCGGGCCGAACTGGTCTTCTTCCAGCACGACGAGGTGATCGTGCACTGCCCTCTGGAGGAGGCGGAGACGGTGGTGGAGGCGATCCGGGCCGCCGGTGAACTGGCCGGCCGGACGGCCTTCGGTGAGACACCGGTGCGTTTCCCGTTCACCACGGCGGTGGTGCAGCGGTACTCGGACGCCAAGTGACGGGCCGGGTCAGCGGCGCGCGCGGAACACGGTGAGCCCGTGGTCCCGGGGGGCGGTGGTCCTGGCCAGGTGCCGGTGGCGGTGGCGTCCGTTGAGCAGACGGATCGCGAGCGCCACCACGGCGATCATGCCGATGACTACCAGCACGGTGATCAGGGTCTCCATGTGTGCTGGCCTCCTCCGGGCCGCCCCCGCCGTCATTCCAGGCTACTGCGGAAAGGCGGGTGCGGCGGGGG
>CBRG010000259.1 GCA_000470535.1 Streptomyces sp. AW19M42 | reverse complement strand
CGCCCGAGGGCGGGCCGGCCGGGCGGGACGCCGCGCGGCGCCTGCGGCGCGGCGGCAGCTTGTCCCCGGGGGTGTTGCTGTCTTCTGCGTTCCCGGTCGTGCCGGGTTCGGTGTGCTCTGGCATGCGGGCGGTTCTCCCGTCGCGCTCCCGGGCGCCGCGTCTGATTCCGGTCCGGCACGGTCCGCATGTGTACGCGGTACCGCCGTCCGGGGCGCGGGCGCCGCACGGGGGCTGAATGTCTGGCTCGCCGGTTCCGTACACGGTGTGCGCACGGCCTGGCGAAAGTCTTATGGGTCTGCGCGCGGCCCGGACCAGGTGGCTCCCGAGTCCGAGGGCTGCGCTACAACGACCGCCTTACGCGGTGCCCGCACCTTCCGGCGCCGTCGCGACGGCGGTCCCGGTGGCCGTGGGTAGGACGGCCGGGGCTGCCTCGCGGTCAGGCGCGAGCGGGTCGGTCACCGTGCCGGACTCCTCGTCGAAGAGCCCCTGCGCCAGCCTGGTCACCGCTGCGGGGACCGGCGGCGCCAGGTCGGCCACAACGCGGAGACCGGACAGGACGTCGTCAGGTCGTACGGCAGGTGTCACGTGCCGAACAACCAGCCGCAGTATCGCACAGGCCTTGACCTCGGGCCTATCAGGCTGTTGGTCAAGGGCCCGCAGCTCCACCACGGCGGAACGGGCGTCGAAGCTGCGCACGCCGTTCTTCGTGCGGCGCTGGACCTCGACGGTCTCGGCCCCGTTGAAGGCGGCCACGGCCTTCTCGGCCTCCTCCGTGGAGACCCCGCCCAGCCGCATCTCCCAGACGGAGGCGGTCAGCCGGTCGGCGAGGCCGGAGGTGCGGGCCTCCACGGCGTCCGTGATGTCGAGCCCGTCCGGGAGCGAGTCGTTCAGCAGCTCGCGCAGGACGTCGGGGTCACGCGCCTCTGTGAGGGCGATCTCCAGGAACTCGGCCTCGCTGCCCGTGCCGGTGGGGGCGGCATTGGCGTAGGACACCTTGGGGTGCGGGGTGAAGCCCGCCGAGTAGGCCATGGGCACCTCTGAGCGGCGCAGCGCCCGCTCGAAGGCACGCTGGAAGTCACGGTGACTGGTGAACCGGAGGCGGCCGCGCTTGGTGTAGCGCAGACGAATGCGCTGCACTGCCGGTGCGGGCGGCGGGCCTTCGGGCTGTCGCTTGCCCAGTGGTTCTTCTCCTCGGTGCGGGGCGGACGCGGTGGCGCACCGCCCTCGAAGTACGGGTGGCCCGGGGTGTCCGCTCCGGCTCACCCCCGCTGGGCGGCTTTCCCGCCGTGCAGGGAGATCTCTGGTTCGGGCGCCGCGCTGGGCACAGTCGTTGCACTACCCAGAGTACGCGCAACACGCCTGTCCAGTTCCCGGGGCTCGGTCACGGGCGGCCCGCCGGCCAGAGCCCGCCACGCGTCGCGGCGCGCCTGCCGCACGGTTTCGCGGGCGGTGAGCAGCGTGTCCCGGGCCGTCCGGCCCGCCGCGACGGCTGCCCGCCGGACCGGGGCCCACACGGCTCCGCGCACGAAATGTCCGACGGGGGCGCACACCGTGCGGTAGGCCCGGGCCACCGGCGCCCCGACCAGATACCACGCCAGCCGGGCCAGCACCCGGCCGACGGCCCGCGAGACGAACCCGGCGGCGCGCCAGGCGAACCCGAACGCGGCCGCGACCTCCCGGCCCACGGGGGCGAGCACCCGCTGGTACCCCCAGACCAGCGGAGTGACGAGAAGCACCAGCACCAGCAGACGGAGACCGGCCCACAGTCCCCGGGACCCGGCGGCGACGCCACGGGCCAGCAGGTCGAGGAGCCGGGCGGTCCCGTGGCCCAGCGGGGTGATCAGTTGCCGGTACACCCACATGGCCGGCAGGACCGCCAGATAGCGCACCGACCAGGCGGCCGCCAGCCCCAGTGGCACCAGGAAGTACCGCCACACGCCCACCACCGGCCACACCAGCATGACGGACAGCAGCCATCCGGCCGCCGTACGGATACCGCGTGCGGCGGGGGCGAGCAGCGCCAGGTACACCCACCGCAGCCCGTGCCCGAGCGGGGTGAGGACCGCCGTGTACAGCCACCCGAGCGGGACGACGATCCCGTACCGCGCCCCGGGCACCAGGACGTACCGCCACAGCGCGGTCCACGGCCACACGAACACCGCCCGCGCCAGCCACCGCATCCCGAGGGCCAGCGGCGTCAGTACCCATTCCCGCAGCCATCCGGCCGGAACGACCACCAGGACCTGGAACAGCCAGGACAGCGCCCGCCCGAGTGGCCGGAGCAGGGCCCGGTCCGCGGCACGGGCGCAGGCGGCGAGCGCGTCCCACACCATCCGGACCGGGAGGACGAGCACGAGGACCACGATCCGCACCGGAATCCTGATGAGGATGGTCAGACAGCCGTCGCCGCTCTCGTACCGCGCGGGGGCCTGGCGCTCTGCGTAGTCCATGCACTCCATGACGCGAAGGCCCCGCTCCGGGGTTTCCGGGGCCGCCCTTCGTCATCGAGCTGTCACCCGGCCTGAGCCGGACGGTGTCACTTCCGTCGTCCCCTCCATCCGCCTGTCCGCACTCAGCAAGTGCCTGGACCGAGGCCCGCAGGGAGGATGCGCTATCGGCACGCCCCTTGAGGGGGCGGGTGCTCGTCAGGTGCTCTCCACGGCCAGGCCCGCAGCGAAGCCGAGCAGCGCGAGGCCGCTGACCTGTTCCGTACGGTGCCGGAAGGACGGCCTCCGGACCCGCTCGCCGAGCGCGGCGGCTGCGCCGCTGACCACCCAGTACCACAGGGCCAGTTCCATGACGTCGATCGCGGTGAACAGCAGCGTCGAGCCGAACAGGGGTGCCCCGTGCGGCAGGAACTGGGGGACAAGGCTCATATAGAAGATCCCGGCCTTGGGGTTGAGCAGGTTCGTCCCGAGGCCGGAGCGGAAGGCGGCGAGCCGTCCATCCGGGACCTCGGCCGGGGCCGTGCTGTCCCTGGCCCCGTCACAGGGGCGGCGTCTGGTCCGCCACAATGCCGAGGCGCCCAGCCAGGCCAGGTAGCAGACACCGGCGAACCGCACCCCGTCGTAGGCGATGTGGGACGCGGTCAGCAGGGCCGTCAGCCCGACCGCGGCAGCCAGACCCCACACGAGGCACCCCAGCAGGATGCCCAGCGCGGCGGTCCGTCCCGTCTTCCGGCCGTGAGCGAGGGAGGCCCGCAGCACCAACAACGTGTCGAGACCAGGGGTGATGTTGACGAGGGCGGCGACACCGGCGAACACAAGGACGGCAGTGAGCATGATGGGAGGCTAGAGGAAGCTTCTCACGCTCCTTGGCTCCGAGCCCCCCGAAGGATCTCGGCGCGCTCAGCGCGGGTCGTGCCGGCCGACGACTCAGGCATCCGCCGGACGGCATCTCCACTGGTCACTAGGGCTTCTTGACCGTCAGCGGGAGGAGCTTCCTGCCCGTCGGACCGATCTGGATGTCGAGGTCCAGCTGCGGGCACACCCCACAGTCGAAGCACGGGGTCCAGCGGCAGTCCTCGACCTCGGTCTCGTCGAGCGAGTCCTGCCAGTCCGCCCAGAGCCAGTCCTTGTCGAGGCCGGAGTCGAGGTGGTCCCAGGGCAGGACCTCCTCGTACGTCCGCTCGCGGGTGGTGTACCAGTCGACGTCGACACCGAAGCCGGGCAGCGTCTTCTCGGCGCTCTTCATCCACAGGTCGTAGCTGAAGTGCTCGCGCCAGCCGTCGAAGCGGCCGCCCGCCTCGTAGACGGCGCGGATGACGGAACCGACCCGGCGGTCGCCGCGGGAGAGCAGGCCCTCGACGATGCCGGGCTTGCCGTCGTGGTAGCGGAAGCCGATCGAGCGGCCGTACTTCTTGTCGCCACGGATCTTGTCCCTGAGCTTGGCCAGCCGGGCGTCGGTCTCCTCGACGCCGAGCTGCGGGGCCCACTGGAACGGGGTGTGCGGCTTGGGCACGAAGCCGCCGATGGACACGGTGCAGCGGATGTCGTTCTGCCCGGAGACCTCGCGGCCCTTGGCGATGACCTTGACCGCCATGTCACCGATCTGCAGGACGTCCTCGTCGGTCTCGGTGGGCAGACCGCACATGAAGTACAGCTTCACCTGCCGCCAGCCGTTGCCGTACGCGGTGGAGACGGTCCGGATCAGGTCCTCCTCCGAGACCATCTTGTTGATGACCTTGCGCATGCGCTCGGAGCCGCCCTCGGGGGCGAAGGTGAGACCGGAGCGGCGACCGTTGCGGGTCAGCTCGTTGGCCAGGTCCACGTTGAACGCGTCGACGCGGGTGGAGGGCAGCGAGAGCCCGATCTTGTCGTCCGTGTAGCGGTCGGCCAGGCCCTTGGCGATGTCGCCGATCTCGCTGTGGTCCGCGGAGGAGAGCGAGAGCAGCCCGACCTCCTCGAAGCCGGTCGCCTTGAGGCCCTTCTCCACCATGTCGCCGATGCCGGTGATGCTTCGCTCCCGCACGGGGCGCGTGATCATGCCGGCCTGGCAGAAACGGCAGCCGCGGGTGCAGCCGCGGAAGATCTCCACGGACATCCGCTCGTGGACGGTCTCGGCGAGCGGGACGAGCGGCTGCTTGGGGTAGGGCCACTCGTCGAGGTCCATGACCGTGTGCTTGGACACGCGCCACGGCACGCCCGACTTGTTCGGTACGACGCGGCCGATGCGCCCGTCCGGGAGGTACTCGACGTCGTAGAAGCCGGGGACGTACACGCCACCGGTCTTCGCGAGGCGGAAAAGCACCTCCTCGCGGCCGCCGGGGCGGCCCTCGGCCTTCCAGGCACGGATGATCTCGGTGATCTCCAGGACGGCCTGCTCGCCGTCACCGATGACCGCGCAGTCGATGAACTCCGCGATCGGCTCGGGGTTGAACGCGGCGTGGCCGCCCGCGAGCACGATCGGGTCGTCGAGGCCTCGGTCCCTGGCGGCCAGCGGGATGCCGGCCAGGTCCAGGGCGGTGAGCATGTTGGTGTATCCGAGCTCGGTGGAGAAGCTCAGTCCGAAGACGTCGAACGCCTTGACCGGGCGGTGTCCGTCCACCGTGAACTGGGGCACCCTGTGCTCGCGCATCAGCTCCTCCAGGTCCGGCCAGACGCTGTAGGTGCGCTCCGCGAGGACGCCCTGACGCTCGTTGAGCACCTCGTAGAGGATCATGACGCCCTGGTTGGGGAGTCCGACCTCGTACGCGTCCGGGTACATGAGGGCCCAGCGGACGTCGCACTCGTCCCACGGCTTGACGGTGGAGTTGAGCTCACCGCCGACGTACTGGATGGGCTTCTGCACATGCGGGAGCAGAGCTTCGAGCTGTGGGAAGACCGAATCGACAGACATCGCGAACTTTCGAGAGCCGGCAAGGATGACCATCCAGCGTACCGCGACGCTCAGCTTTCCCGTGCCGCCCGGATCTCCGCCCGGGACGCCCCGGCCCACACCCCGGGCAGCTCCCGTTCGCGTGCCGCCGCCGTCTGCTCCTCCTGCCCGTACAGCAGTCCCCACGTGAACGACGGCTCGCCGGACAGCTGTGCCTGGATGGCGAGGGCGCGCAGTGCCTCGCGGGCCACCACGCTGTCCTGGTGGTCGCCCAGGACGCCCTGTACGGCCTTCAGCCGCCTGGCGGACTTCCGGGCTGGTTTCCCGAGCGCGGGGCGGGCGGTCTCGGCCGCGTAGCGCGCGCGTTTCGCCGCCTTGCGCGCCTCGTGCAGGGCGATGTCGCGCTCCGGCCCCGGTGGCAGCTCCAGGGCGTGGGCGATGCGGTGCGTGAGGCGCCGGTGGTCCTTGTGCACGGCGCGCGGCAGCGCCTTCCCGGGCGGCTTCGCTGCGGCGGGCAGCAGGGGCGGGGCCGCCAGGAGCGCGTCCAGGGTCTCCAGCAGCGTCAGGTAGCGGCTGTTGTCGAGTACGGCGACGGTGCGGCAGCGGGAGCCGGTGCGCCGGGCCACCGACCAGATCCGCAGCCGGCCTCGGACCGGTCCGAGGACCAGGGTGCGGGGCAGCCCGTCGAGCCGGGTGCGCAGCCGTTCGTCGAGGACCTCCTGGTCGCGGTCGACGCCGAGCTCCGCCGCGAGCCACTTCAGCTCCTCGGCCACCGGGCCGGTGACGGTCCGGTCGAGGATCTTGCGGTACGTCCTGAAGGCGCTGCGCAGTCTGCGGGTGGCGACCCGCATCCGGTGCACCGAGTCGGGCAGACCTCGGCGCACGGCCGGGTCGAGGGCGACGATCACGGTGATCTGGTGGCGTACGTAGGCGAGGACGTGGTCGCCCGCGGTGCGCGGCCGGGGCCGTTCGCCGGCCGGTTTCCCCTTCGGGCCGGTCTCGGCCAGTGCCCTGGCCAGTTTGGACGGTGACGCGGAGGGCCGTACCCCGGCCTCGCGGAGCCGCCGTTCGACGGCGTCGAGGAAGGCCGGGTCGCCGTCGTCGGCGAGTTCGGCCTCGATCTCGGTCCAGGCGGTGCGGGCGCTGCCGCCGTGCAGTCGGTCGGCCCGGACCCGGTCCACGCTGACCTCGGCGAGCAGCCCGCCATCGGGGCCGGTCAGGTGGTGGACGTCGCGGGCGGAGCGGAGCCGGACCACGGGGACGACGGGGGCGTCACGGACCCGGGAGCGGATCAGCGCGGCGAGCTCGGGCGGCAGGGTGTCGGAGAGCGGGGCCCTGATCTCGTCGCGGATGCCGGTGGTGACCGGGAATTTGAGGTGCCAGCCGGGGTCTCCCCCGCCGGTTCGACGGCGCAGGGTGAGGGAGGCCGCGGCGAGCCGCAGGTCCTCGGTGTCGTAGTAGACGGCGTCGAGGTCGCTGACGCCCAGGTGGTCGACGGACGAGACGCCGGCCACCCGGCTCAGGTCGGGCAGCCGGGTGGCGTCGGTCGCTTCGTACTTCCGCTCGATCTCGCGCTTCGACTCCGCCATGAGTCGAATCTAGACGCGATGTCCGCACTTGGGCAGGGGGCCCGCGACGGCTCAGGCCGTTATCGGTCGTTGCACCCTGATCGACTGGAGCAGTCCGATGGCCACCCAGATGGCGAACATCGAGGACCCTCCGTAGGAGACGAACGGCAGTGGCAGTCCGGCGACCGGCATGATGCCGAGCGTCATGCCGATGTTCTCGAAGGCCTGGAAGGCGAACCAGGCGATGATTCCGGCGGCGACGATCGTGCCGTACAGCTCGGTCGTCTCCCGGGCGATGCGGCAGGCGCGCCACAGGATGACGCCGAGCAGGACCAGGATCAGTCCGGCGCCGAGGAAGCCGAGCTCCTCGCCCGCGACGGTGAAGACGAAGTCGGTCTGCTGCTCGGGGACGAACTGGCCGGTGGTCTGGGTGCCCTGGAAGAGGCCGGTGCCGGAGAGGCCGCCGGAGCCGATCGCGATACGGGCCTGGTTGGTGTTGTAGCCCACGCCGGCCGGGTCGAGCGCCGGGTTGGCGAAGGCCGCGAACCGGGCGATCTGGTAGTCGTCGAGGAGCCCGAGCTGCCAGATGGCGACGGCACCCGCGGTGCCCGCGCCGAGGAGTCCGAAGATCCAGCGGTTCGACGCCCCGGAGGCCAGCAGCACGCCGAGGACGATGACGACCATGACCATCACGGAACCGAGGTCCGGCATGCCCATGACCACGATCATCGGGAGCGCCGCCAGGCCGAGGGCCTTGGCGACGGTCCGGTGGTCGGGGTGCGGCTGGTCGCCCGCGTCGACCCGGGCGGCGAGCAGCATCGCCATGCCGAGAATGATCGTGATCTTGGTGAACTCGGAGGGCTGGAGCGAGAAGCCGCCGGGCAGGAGGATCCAGGCGTGGGCGCCGTTGACGGTGGCGCCGAGCGGGGTGAGGACCGCCATCACGAGGAGCACGGACAGCCCGTACAGGATCGGCACCGCGCCGCGCAGGGTGCGGTGGCCGAGCCAGATCGTGCCGACCATCAGGGCGAAGCCGATGCCGGTGTTGAGGGCGTGCCGGAAGAGGAAGTAGTACGGGTCGCCGTGGGTGAGCGAATCCCGCCCCCTGGTGGCCGAGTAGACCAGCATCGAGCCGATGAGCGAGAGCGCGAGCGCGGATCCGAGCAGCGGCCAGTCGAGTCGGCGGACCACGGAGTCCCGGGCGGTGAACCGGCCCCAGGCCGAGCGCTCGGGGGCGTACCGCTGGACGGAGAAGCCGGCCATCAGTCGCGCCTCCCGACGATCGCGGCGAGCGTCTGCTCGGTCGGCGGCTTACCCGAGTTCGGGTCGTACGGCTTGATCTTCGGGGTCTCGATGGTGCCGTCCTGCTGGATCTTCGGCAGCGACTTCTGCGGGGCCGGCAGCAGGGCCTTCTTGAGGTCCTGCTTGCCCGTGGCGTCGAGACCGTAGATCGCGTTGTAGATGTTGCGCACGGCGGGCCCGGAGGCGCCGGAGCCCGTACCGCCCTGGGAGATCGTCATGACGACCGTGTAGTCCTTGGTGTATGTGGCGAACCACGAGGTCGTCTGCTTGCCGTAGACCTCGGCCGTACCCGTCTTGGCGTGCATCGGGATCTTGTCCTGCGGCCAGCCGCCGAACCGCCAGGCGGCGGAGCCGCGGGTCGCGACACCCGCGAGGGCTCCGTCGATCTCGTTGCGGGTCTTCTGCGTGAAGGGCAGCTTGCCGTGCGACTTGGGCTTGATCTCCTGGACGCTCTTGCCGTCGCCGCTGACGATCGCCTTGCCGACGGCGGGGTTGTAGAGGGTGCCGCCGTTGGAGATCGCCGAGTAGATGGTCGCCATCTGTATCGGGGTGACGAGGGTGTCGCCCTGGCCGATCGAGTAGTTGACGGAGTCACCGGCACGCATCTTGTCGCCTTCGAGGCAGTTCTCGTAGGCGATCTTCTCGACGTACGTGCCGTCCTTCTTGCCCTGCTTGCACCAGGAGTCGTGGTTGGCCTTGGCGAAGTTCTTCTTCCACTCGCGGTCCGGAACCCGGCCGCTGACCTCGTTGGGGAGGTCGATGCCGGTCTCCTTGCCGAGGCCGAACTGATGGGCGGTCTTGTAGAACCAGTCGTTGGGCTTCTTCTTCGGGTTGTTCCCGCCGTCCCTCTGCCACTCCTTGTGCGCGATGCCGTAGTACACGGTGTCGCAGGAGACCTCCAGGGCGCGGCCGATGGTGATGTCGCCGTAGCCCTGGGACTCGAAGTTCTTGAAGGTCTGGCCGCCGATGGAGTACGAGCTGGGGCAGGGGTAGTTGCCGTCGAAGGGGTATCCGGCGTTGACCGCGGCGGTCGAGGAGATGACCTTGAAGATGGAGCCGGGGGCGGCCTGGCCCTGGATGGCCCGGTTCAGCAGCGGGAAGTTGGAGTTCTTGCCGGTGAGCTTGGCGTAGTCCTTGCCGGAGATGCCGCCGACCCAGGCGTTGGGGTCGTAATTGGGCAGCGAGGCCATCGAGACGACCCGGCCGGTCTTGGCCTCCATGACGACGACGGCGCCCGAGTCGGCCTTGTAGTTCTCGCCGGTGTTGGTGTCGAACTCGGTGCGGGCCGTCTTCATGGCCTGGTTCAGCTCGTACTCCGCGACGGCCTGGACCCGGGCGTCGATCGAGGTGACGACACTGGCGCCGGGCTCCGCCTCGTCGTTCTTCGCCTGGCCGATGACCCGGCCGAGGTTGTCGACCTCGTAGCGGGTGACGCCCGCCTTGCCGCGCAGTTCCTTGTCGTACGTGCGTTCAAGACCGGAGCGGCCGACCTGGTCGGAGCGCAGGTACGGCGAGTCGCTGTCCTGGGCCTTGGTGATCTCCTCGTCGGTGACGGGCGAGAGGTAGCCGAGGACCTGTGCGGTGTTGGCCTTGCCGGGTGCGGCGTAGCGGCGGACGGCGGTGGGCTCCGCGGTGATGCCCGGGAAGTCCTCGGCGCGTTCACGGATCTGGAGGGCCTGCTGGGTGGTGGCCTCGTCGGTGACCGGGATCGGCTGGTAGGGCGAACCGTTCCAGCAGGGCTGCGGGGTCTTCGCGTCGCAGAGCCGGACCTTGTCGATGACGTCCTTCGGCTTCATCCCGAGCACGTCCGCGAGCCGGGTCAGCACGCCCTTGCCGTCGTCGTCCATCTTCAGCAGCTCGGTGCGGCTGGCGGAGACGACGAGCCGGGTCTCGTTATCGGCCAGCGGCACGCCACGGGCGTCGAGGATGGAGCCGCGGGCGGCGGGCTGGACGACCTGCTGGACGTGGTTGTTCTTCGCCTCGTCGGAGTACTCCTGACCGTTGCGGATCTGGAGGTACCAGAGGCGGCCGCCGAGGGTGAGCAGCAGGGAGAAGACGAGGACCTGGATGACGACGAGGCGGATCTGGACCCGCTGGGTCCGGCCCGTCTCGGGGATGTTGGTCACGGGGCGCCCCAGGTGGTGGTCGGGCGGGGGGCGGTCCCCGGGAATTGCGGGCTCACAGTCGCTTGACTCCCTTGATCCGTCCGGCGCGCGCCGCCCGGTTCCGGGCGGCCTTGACGCGCAGTCCGCCGCGCTGGTTGCCGATCCGCAGGCCGGTGCCCGCGGCGAGCCAGCCCGCCGTGGCGTCCTTGCCGCCGGAGGAGGACTCGGTGAGCGGGTCGTTCACCGTGCGTCTGGCCATCGCCATGATCAGGGGCACGGTGAACGGTGCGAGCAGCAGGTCGTAGACGGCCGCGGTGAACAGCAGGCTGCCGAGCCCCACATGGCGGGCGGCCGTGTCCCCGACGAGCGCGCCGACCCCCGCGTACAGCAGGGTCGATCCGATCGCCGCCGCGACGACCACGGCCATCGGCATCAGGGCCGACTTGAGCTGGCCGTTCTCCGGCTTGACCAGTCCGGCGAGGTAGCCGATGACGCAGAGGACCAGGGCGTACCGGCCGGCCGCGTGGTCGGCCGGAGGCGCCAGGTCGGCGAGCAGCCCCGCACCGAAGCCGATGAGGGCGCCGCTGACGTGGCCGTAGACGAAGGCCAGTCCGAGAACGACCATGAGGAGCAGATCGGGCACGGCGCCGGGCAGTTGGAGCCGTGCGAGTACGGAGACCTGGACGACGAGCGCGAGCACGACCAGGGCGATGGAGAGCAGAGTCCGGTTGACGTGCATGGGGATCAGCTCTACCTCTGTTCGTTTACCGCGTTGTCGGCGTTCGGTGTCGCGTTCCCACTGGGGCTGGGGTCCGGGCTGCCGCTGGGGTTCGCGCTCTCGTGGATGTTCCCGACGACGTTGCCGCCGGTGTCCACGATGTCGCCGTTGGGCGAGATGGTGACGGTGACGGTCGGGGTGGGCTTCGGCTTGGCGGACTTGGCCGGCTTCTTCGGCAGGACCGCGTCGCGGGGGTCCTCGCGCGGGGCCTGGACGACGATGCCGACGATGTCGAGCTTGGTGAAGCCGACGTACGGGCGGACGTAGACCGTGCGGGTCAGGTCGCCGCCCGACGGGTCGACCCGGACGACCTCGCCGACGGGTACGCCGGGCACGAACGGCTTGTCCTTGCTGGACCCGAACGTGACGAGCCGGTCGCCCTTCTTGACCTTCGCCTTGCCGTTCAGGAACTGGACGGCGATCGGGCGCGAGCCCTGGCCGGTGGCGAAGCCGAGTTCGTCGGTGGACTCCATCCTGGTGCCGACGGTGAAGTCGGGGTCGTTGGCGAGGAGCACCGTCGCGGTGTCCGGGCCGACGGTGGTGACCCTGCCGACGAGTCCGTCGCCGTTGAGGACGGTCATGTCGCGCTTGAGACCGTCCTTGGAGCCGGCGTCGATGGTGACCGTCCAGGAGAAGCCCTGGGCCGCTCCTATGGCGATGACCTCGGCGGCCTTGATGCCGTACTGTCCGGCGCCCGACTTCTTGAGCATCTTGTCGAGCTCGCGGACCCTGCTGCGGTTCTGGTCGTCGCTGCCGAGCTTGGCCTTCAGCGCGGCGTTCTGCTGCTCCAGTGCGGCGATCTTGTCGTGCCGGGCGCCGGAGGCGCGTACCGCCCCTATGGCGTTGCCCACGGGGTCGACGGCTGCCGCGACCCCGTTCTCGACCGGTCCGAAGACGGTGGAGGCGGCCTGCCGGGCACCGTCCACCGGCGACGCCTCGCCACCGCGGATGTCCACCGTGATCAGTGCGAACGCGATGGCGATCAGCAGCACCAGGAGCAGCCGGCTCTCTCGTGTGTCCCTCACGTGCGGCGGCCGTGCCTTCCTCGTAGGAATGTTCGTGCCTGTATATCAACGATCCTCCGCGCGGAGCGGCAGCGTCCGCGCGGAGGCTCGCGTGAGTTTCTACCGTCGGGGCTGGGCGTCCAGCACCTGCTGGAGCGCCTCGAACTCCTCGACGCACTTGCCGGATCCGAGCGCGACGGAGTCCAGCGGGTCCTCCGCGATGTGGATCGGCATGCCCGTCTCGTGCCGGAGCCGCTCGTCCAGTCCGCGCAGCAGCGCGCCGCCGCCGGTAAGGACGATGCCCCGGTCCATGACGTCGCCGGAAAGCTCCGGCGGGCACTTGTCGAGCGTCGTCTTGACCGCGTCGACGATCGCGTTGACCGGCTCCTCGATGGCCTTGCGGACCTCGGTCGCGGAGATGACCACGGTCTTGGGCAGACCCGAGACGAGGTCGCGGCCGCGGATCTCGGTGTGCTCGTCCTTCTCCAGCTCGAACGCCGAGCCGATGGTGATCTTGATCTGTTCGGCGGTGCGCTCACCGAGGAGGAGCGAGTACTCCTTCTTGATGTGCTGGATGATCGCGTTGTCCAGCTCGTCACCGGCGACCCGGATCGACTGGGCGGTGACGATCCCGCCGAGCGAGATGACCGCGACCTCGGTGGTGCCGCCACCGATGTCCACGACCATGTTGCCGGTGGCCTCGTGGACCGGCAGACCGGAGCCGATGGCCGCCGCCATGGGCTCCTCGATGATGTGCACCTGGCGCGCGCCGGCCTGCGTCGATGCCTCGATGACGGCGCGTCGCTCGACCCCTGTGATGCCGGAGGGCACACAGACGACGACCCGCGGGCGGGCCAGGTAGCGGCGCTTGTGGATCTTCAGGATGAAGTAGCGGAGCATCCGCTCCGTGATCTCGAAGTCGGCGATCACGCCGTCCTTCAGTGGCCGTACGGCAACGATGTTGCCCGGTGTACGGCCGATCATCTTCTTGGCCTCGGCGCCGACCGCCAGGATGCCGCCGGTGTTGGTGTTGATGGCCACGACGGACGGCTCGTTCAGAACGATGCCGCGCCCCCTGACGTACACCAGCGTGTTGGCAGTCCCGAGGTCGATAGCCATGTCACGGCCGATGAACGACATTGAGTTCCCCTTGTTCCCCATGAGGATGCGTCGGGCCTTCCCAAGTGAAAGCGGTGATGGCTTGTTTTGGTAGGCGAGATGAGCGCTGCGGGCGTGGAAGCTTCCATCGTAGTGCCGGACACGCCGACACAGCGCGAGGGTCCTTCGCCTTGCTGAGCAGAACGGGTGGCCGTCCCACTCATGGTGACGTTACGTCGGAGGGATGCGTTCCCGCGATCGGTGGCCCTATACCGAAGGGCGACCGAATTACTTCGGTCGCCCCAGGTCATGAGCGCTGTTTGGCGGAGCGAAGGTCAAGAAAGTCCCGGAAAGAACAGCTTCATTTCTCGCTCTGCGGACTCCTCGGAGTCCGAGGCGTGGATGAGGTTCTCCCGGGTGATCGTGCCGAAGTCGCCACGGATCGAGCCGGGCGCGGCGGCGATCGGGTCGGTCGGACCGGCCAGGGCACGGACGCCCTCGATCACCCGCTCGCCTTCGGCCACCAGAGCGACGACCGGACCGGACTGCATGAACTCGACGAGCGGCTCGTAGAACGGGCGGCCGACGTGCTCGGCGTAGTGCTGCTCCAGCGTGGCCCGGTCGAGGGTACGCAGCTCCAGCGCGGTGATCTTCCAGCCGGCCTTGCGCTCGATGCGGCCGACGATCTCGCCGACCAGACCGCGACGGACGGCGTCGGGCTTCAGAAGAACGAGGGTGCGCTGGGTCATGTGCGGCTCCTTGCAGACATACGGGTCAGGCATACGGGTGCGGGTGAAGCGAGGTTACAGGGGCGCGGTGAAGGCCACACGGCCGGGTTTGACCGCGGGACGACAGCCTGCCGGCTCAGGTGCCGGCCGGAGCCTGCGCCGCCTCCTGCGCGGCCCAGCGCGCCTTCACCTCGTCGATCTTGCGGCCGTAGTGCACCGAGGCCCACCACAGGCCGCCGAAGACCACGCCGAGGATGAACATCATCGGCACCACGAAGCCGCTGGCGACCAGCGCGATCTGGAGCGCCCAGCCGAGCTGCACGCCACCGGGGCGGGTGATCACACCGCAGAGCAGCACGGAGAGCAGCATGCCGATACCGCAGACCGTCCACACCGTCGCGGACGACAGGTCATCGGACTTCATCGCGACGAGTCCGGCGAAGCCGATCACGAAGAACTCACCGAGCAGCGTCGATGCACAGAGCGTACGCACGTGGGTCAGTGCCTTCCCAGGAGCAGCCGGGCCTCGCCGACCGTGATCACGGATCCGGTCACCAGCACCCCGGCGCCCGCGTACTCGTCCTCTTCCTCGGCGAGGGTGATCGCCGCCTCCAGCGCGTCGTCGAGGCGGGGTTCGACCTGGACCCGCTCGTTGCCGAAGACCTCGACGGCGATGGAGGCCAGCTCGTCGGCGTCCATGGCGCGGCCGCTGGAGTTCTGGGTGATGACGACCTCGGCGAAGATCGGCTCGAAGGCCTCCAGGAGCCCCCGGACGTCCTTGTCGCCGCTGGCACCCACCACCCCGATCAGCCGGGAGAAGCCGAACGCCTCGGAGAGCGCTTCGGCGGCGGCGCGGGCGCCGGCCGGGTTGTGTGCGGCGTCCAAAACGACGGTCGGGCTGGAGCGGACGACTTCGAGGCGGCCGGGCGAGATCACCGCGGCGAAGGCCTTGCGGACGATTTCGGCGTCGAGCGATCCGGCCTGCTCGGCACCGATCCCGAAGAACGCCTCGACGGCACAGAGCGCCACCACGGCGTTGCGCGCCTGGTGGGCGCCGTACAGCGGAAGGAAGATGTTGTCGTACTCGCCGCCCAGGCCGCGCAGCGTCAGCAACTGCCCGCCGACCGCGATCTCCCGGGAGACGACCCCGAACTCCATGCCCTCGCGTGCCACCGTGGCATCGGCCGCGACGGCCTTCTTGAGCATCACCTGGGCCGCGTCCACCGGCTGCTGGGCCAGGATGACCGTCGCACCCTGCTTGATGATCCCGGACTTCTCCACCGCGATCTCCCCGGGCGTGGAGCCCAGCCGGTCGGTGTGGTCCAGGGAGATCGGGGTGACGACCGCGACCGTGGAGTCGATCACGTTGGTCGCGTCCCAGCTGCCGCCCATGCCGACCTCGACGACGGCGACATCGACCGGCGCGTCGGCGAACGCCGCGTACGCCATGCCGGTGAGCACCTCGAAGAAGGAGAGCCGGTAGGGCTGCTGCGCGTCGACCATCTCGATGTACGGCTTGATGTCCTGGTACGTCTCGACGAACCGCTCGGCGTCCATCGGGACGCCGTCCAGGCTGATCCGCTCGGTGATCGACTGGACGTGCGGCGAGGTGTAGCGGCCGGTGCGCAGCTCGAAGGCGCCGAGGAGGCCCTCGATCATGCGGGCCGTGCTCGTCTTGCCGTTGGTCCCGGTGATGTGGATGGAGGGGTACGCGCGCTGCGGGTCACCGAGCGTGTCCATCAGCGCGGCGATGCGCGCCACGGACGGTTCGAGCTTGGTCTCGCCCCAGCGCCCGGCGAGCTCTTGCTCCACCGCGCGCAGCGCTCTGTCCACCTCCGGATCGGTGGGGCGGGCGGGGACCTCGTCGCCCTGTGGCGGGCCGGAGGCGGCGCGCAGCGTCCGGCTCCCGGCCTCGATCACCGCCAGGTCGGGGTCGCGCTGGGTCGCTTCGTCGACGATCTCCGCGAAGGTCTCGTCGGAGTCGGACGCGTCGTGCCGGTCGGAAGGGCGGGGCTCACTCACAGGACCAGTCTACGGATGGGCACGGACATCGCGCGCAGCGCCCGGCGGCCCGGGTACGGCGGGGCCCCCGCGCTCCCGGACCGGCCGGGTTCGCGGGGGCCCCGTACCGAAGACGTCAGCTCGTGGGCAGGGTCGCGAGCTGGCTGGTGATGCGCTCGATGTCGGCCTCGGCCTTGGTGAGCCGGCCACGGATCTTGTCGACCACGTTGTCCGGGGCCTTGGCCAGGAACGCCTCGTTGCCGAGCTTCCCGGTGGCCTGCGCCTTCTCCTTGCGGGCCGCCTCCAGGTCCTTCGTCAGCCGCTTGCGCTCGGCCTCGACGTCGATCGTGCCGGACAGGTCGAGCGCGACGGTGGCGCCCGCGACGGGCAGCGACGCGGTGGCGTGGAAGCCGTCCCCGGCGGGCTGGAGACGCAGCAGCTGCCGGATGGCCGCCTCGTGCGCGGCGAGCGGCGTGCCGGTCAGGTTCAGCTCGGCCGGGACCTTCTGGCCGGGCTGGAGCCCCTGGTCGGAGCGGAAGCGGCGGACCTCGGTGACGACCTGCTGGACGAGCTCGATCTCCTTCTCCGCGGCGTCGTCCCGGAAGCCGCTGTCCCCCGGCCATTCGGCGATGACGACCGACTCGCGGCCGGTGAGCGCGGTCCAGAGCGTCTCCGTGACGAAGGGGACGATCGGGTGCAGGAGGCGCAGCATCACGTCGAGGACCTCGCCCAGGACCCGGCCCGAGACCTCGGCCGCGCGGCCGCCGCCGAAGAACGTGGTCTTGGACAGCTCGACGTACCAGTCGAAGACCTCGTCCCAGGCGAAGTGCCGGAGCGCCTCGCTGAGCTTGGAGAACTGGAAGTCGTCGTAGTAGGCGTCGACTTCGGCGACGGTCTTGTTGAGTCGGGACAGGATCCACCGGTCGGTCACCGACATCTCGGCGGCGTCCGGCAGCTCGCCCTCGATCGTCGCGCCGTTCATCAGGGCGAAGCGGGTGGCGTTCCAGATCTTGTTGGAGAACTTGGCGGAACCCTGGACCCACTCCTCGCCGATCGGGACGTCGGTGCCGGGGTTGGCACCGCGCGCCAGGGTGAAACGGAGCGCGTCGGAGCCGTACTTGTCCATCCAGTCCAGCGGGTTGACCACGTTGCCGAAGGACTTCGACATCTTCTTGCCGTGCTCGTCGCGGACCATGCCGTGCAGCACGATCGTCCCGAACGGCGGGACGCCGTCGTTGACGTACAGGCCGAACATCATCATCCGGGCGACCCAGAAGAAGAGGATGTCGTAGCCGGTGACCAGGACGGAGTTCGGGTAGAACTTCGCGAGGCTGTCGGTCTGTTCGGGCCAGCCGAGCGTGGAGAACGGCCACAGGCCGGAGGAGAACCAGGTGTCCAGGACATCGCTGTCCTGCGTCCAGCCCTCGCCCGTCGGCGCCTCGTCGTCCGGTCCGACGCAGACGACCTCGCCGTTCGGGCCGTACCAGACGGGGATGCGGTGGCCCCACCAGAGCTGGCGCGAGATCGTCCAGTCGTGGAGGTTGTCGACCCAGTCGAAGTACCGCTTCTCCATCTCCTGCGGGTGGATCTTGACCTTGCCGTCGCGGACGGCGTCACCGGCCGCCTTGGCGAGCGGCTCGACCTTGACCCACCACTGGAGGGACAGCCTCGGTTCGATGGTCGTCTTGCAGCGCGAGCAGTGCCCGACGGAGTGGACGTAGGGTCGCTTCTCGGCCACGATCCGGCCCTCGGCGCGCAGGGCGGCGACGATGGCGGAGCGGGCCTCCAGCCGGTCCAGGCCCTGGAAGGGGCCGGGGACGGTGATGACGGCGCGCTCGTCCAGGACGGTGAGGAAGGGCAGGTCGTGGCGCTTGCCGATCTCGAAGTCGTTCGGGTCGTGCGCCGGGGTCACCTTGACGGCGCCGGTGCCGAACTCGGGGTCGACGTGGTGGTCGGCGACGACCGGGATCGTGCGGTCGGTCAGCGGCAGCTTGATCTGCCTGCCGACCAGGTGACTGTAGCGCTCGTCGTCGGGGTGGACGGCGACGGCGGTGTCACCGAGCATCGTCTCGGCGCGGGTGGTGGCGACGACGATGGTCTCGTCGCCCTCGCCGTACTTCATGGAGACGAGCTCGCCGTCGTCCTCCTGGTACTCGACCTCGATGTCCGAGATCGCGGTGAGACAGCGCGGGCACCAGTTGATGATGCGCTCGGCGCGGTAGATCAGCCCGTCGTCGTACATCTTCTTGAAGACGGTCTGGACGGCCTTGGACAGGCCCTCGTCCATGGTGAACCGCTCACGGGACCAGGCGACACCCTCGCCCAGCCGGCGCATCTGGCCGGAGATCTGGCCACCGGACTCGTTCTTCCACTGCCAGACGCGCTCGACGAACGCCTCGCGCCCCAGGTCGTGGCGGGACTTGCCCTCCTTGGCGAGCTCGCGCTCGACGACGTTCTGGGTGGCGATGCCCGCGTGGTCCATGCCGGGCTGGTAGAGCGCCTCGAAGCCCTGCATCCGCTTGCGGCGGACCAGCGCGTCGATCAGCGTGTGCTCGAAGGCGTGCCCCAGGTGCAGGGAGCCGGTGACGTTGGGCGGCGGGATGACGATGGAGTACGGCGGCTTCTCGCTGTGCTCGTCGGCCTCGAAGTAGCCGCGCTCCACCCAGCGCTCGTACAGCTTCCCCTCTACCTCGGCCGGCGTGTACTGGGTCGGCAGTTCGGGGTGGCTGGCTGGCTGCTGCGCTGCGTTCTCGGTCACGCGACACAGTTTAGGGCCGCCACAGTCATGCGCCGAAACCGGTTTGTTCGGTAACGGTGTGCCTCCCGGTGCCCCACGTGAGTGGGACGTCCGTCAGGATGTTCGGAACGCATAAGAACGTATGAGCTTCACGAACAGGGGATCCGCAGATGAGCTTCAACCAGCCGGGCCCGTACGACGGACAGCAGCCCCAGGGCCAGCCCGGTCCGTACGGCCAGCAGCCTGGCCCCTACGGCGGCCCGCCGCCGCAGGGCCAGCCGCAGGGGCAGCCCGGTTACGGGTACCCGCAGCAGGCCCCCCAGGGCGTGCCGCCGCAGCAGCCCCCGCAGCCGGGCTACGGCTACCCGCAGGCCCAGCAGCCCGGCCCGTACGGCCAGCAGCCCCCCACTCCCCCGTACGGCGGCCAGCCGGCCTACGGCCAGCAGCCCGGCTTCCCCCCGGCCCAGCCGCCGAAGAAGAAGACCGGCCTGATCATCGGCGGCGTGATCGTGGCGCTCGCGGTCATCGGCGGCGGCGTGTACTTCCTGACGTCGGGCGGGGGCGCGAGCAACAGCGACGTGGCGGACTCCACGAAGGGGTACAAGCTGACGCCGGCGGCGACGCTGGAGGACTACAAGAAGGGCGACACCGGCGGCAGCACCAACGGCCCGCTGAGCGGCGCCGAGAAGACGAAGATCGAGGCGTCCGGCATCAAGAACCCCAACGGTGCCGGCGCCTCCTACCAGGGCGGATCCGAGAAGGACATGAGCCTGAAGTACATCACCCTGCAGGGGTACTGGGGTGATGTCAGCGATCCGGCCGCGGTGATCAACAAGTCGTTCGACGAGGCCAAGGCCAATATGACCAAGGGTGACAGCAAGACCAAGGCCGAGTTCGTGGGCTCACCGAAGGACGTCACCCCGGCCGGTTTCAAGGGCGCGCTGATGCGGTGCCAGAACCTCAAGATGGACAACCCCGAGGGCGACGGAAGCGTCGAGAAGGGGCCCAAGGCCATTGAGATGCCGATCTGCATCTGGGCCGATTTCAGCACGGTCGGCATCGTCTCGGGCCTCGACATGGCTATGGCCATGACCAACAAGCCCATGTCGCAGGACGAGGTGGCGGACCTCACCGCCAAGCTCTACAACACCTCCCGCACCAAGATCTGATCCCGGCACCACGCCACGCGAAGGGGCGCCCAGCCGAATTGATCCGGCCGGGCGCCCCTTCGCGTGTGCGTCTATGCCACCGCTACGCCGACTTCTCGTGCCTGCCGTCGTCGTTCTTCCCGATCGTCCGCGGCTCGCGCGGGACCAGGGTCGGGTTGACGTTGTTGCGGACCACGTCCGACGTGATGACGACCCGGGCGACGTCCTTGCGGGACGGCACCTCGTACATCACCGACTGGAGGACCTCCTCCATGATCGCGCGCAGACCGCGTGCGCCGGTCTGGCGCAGGATCGCCTGGTCCGCGATGGCCTCCAGGGCCTCGCGCTCGAAGTCCAGCTCCACGCCGTCGAGTTCGAACAGCCGCTGGTACTGCTTCACCAGGGCGTTGCGCGGCTCGATGAGGATCTGGAGCAGGGCCTCGCGGTCCAGGTTGTGGACCGAGGTCAGGACCGGGAGGCGGCCGATGAACTCGGGGATCATCCCGAACTTCACCAGGTCCTCCGGCATGACCTCCTGGAACTGGTCGCTCGCCTGGATCTCCAGCTTGGAGCGGATCGTGGCGCCGAAGCCGATGCCCTTGGCGCCGGCCCTGGACTCGATGATCTTCTCCAGGCCGGAGAACGCGCCGCCCACGATGAACAGCACGTTCGTCGTGTCGATCTGGATGAACTCCTGGTGCGGGTGCTTCCGGCCGCCCTGCGGCGGTACGGAGGCGGTGGTGCCCTCCAGGATCTTCAGCAGGGCCTGCTGGACGCCCTCGCCGGAGACATCGCGGGTGATCGACGGGTTCTCGCTCTTGCGGGCGACCTTGTCGATCTCGTCGATGTAGATGATCCCGGTCTCGGCCTTCTTGACGTCGTAGTCGGCCGCCTGGATCAGCTTCAGCAGGATGTTCTCGACGTCCTCACCGACATAGCCGGCCTCCGTCAGCGCCGTCGCGTCCGCGATGGCGAACGGGACGTTGAGCATCCGGGCCAGTGTCTGCGCGAGGAGGGTCTTGCCCGAGCCCGTGGGGCCCAGCAGCAGGATGTTGGACTTGGCGAGTTCGATCGCGTCGTCACGGCTCGCCCCGCCGCCGTTCTCCCCCGCCTGGACCCGCTTGTAGTGGTTGTACACAGCGACCGAGAGAGCCTTCTTCGCGGGCTCCTGGCCTACGACGTACCCCTCAAGGAACTCGTAGATCTCGCGCGGCTTGGGAAGTTCCTCCCACCGCACCTCGGAGGTCTCCGCGAGCTCCTCCTCGATGATCTCGTTGCAGAGATCAATGCACTCGTCGCAGATGTACACACCGGGTCCCGCGATGAGCTTCTTCACCTGCTTCTGGCTCTTTCCGCAGAACGAGCACTTGAGCAGGTCGCCGCCATCACCGATGCGTGCCACGAGGTGCTTCCCCTTCGCCTGGGAGACGCCTGGTTCAGCGCCTCCTGGTGCCTCTGTCCGACGGTACCTTGCCTGGCCCCCCGCTCGGGCCCCCCTTGGCACGGTTCACACGGCCGGGGCCGGGTGACCCTGCCGTACCAAGGGGTAAAGGCCGACGTCAGGCGGCCGCCCCGGCCGCGCTCTTGCGGGTCGCGACGATCTGGTCGACCAGGCCGTAGGCCAGGGCGTCATCGGCCGTCAGGATCTTGTCGCGCTCGATGTCGTCGCGGATCTTCTCGATCGGCGTGGTGGAGTGCTTGGCCAGCAGCTCCTCCAGCTGGGTCCGCATCCGCAGGATCTCGTTGGCCGCGATCTCCAGGTCGGAGAGCTGCTCACGGCCGGTCTGCGAGGACGGCTGGTGGATCAGGATACGCGCGTTCGGCAGCGCCAGGCGCTTGCCCGGGGTGCCGGCGGCGAGCAGCACTGCCGCAGCGGAGGCCGCCTGGCCCATGCAGACCGTCTGGATGTCCGGCTTCACGAACTGCATCGTGTCGTAGATCGCGGTGAGCGCGGTGAACGAGCCGCCGGGGCTGTTGATGTAGATCGAGATGTCCCGGTCCGGGTCCATCGACTCCAGGCACAGCAGCTGCGCCATGACGTCGTTGGCGGAGGCGTCGTCGATCTGCACCCCGAGGAAGATCACGCGCTCCTCGAAGAGCTTCGCGTACGGGTCGTACTCACGCACGCCCTGCGAGGTGCGCTCCACGAAGCGCGGGACGATGTAGCGGTTGTCCACCTGCGGGCCGGTGTAGAGGCCGCTCGCGGAGGCGCCGGAGAAGTTGTTCATGTGGGTGTTCACCATCCTGGTGGCGTTCTGTGGGCTGGGTGTCTCGGCGTACGAGAGATGCGGTGCGGTGACGCGATCCGGTGGGAACCGGATCAGGCGCCGGTGCCGCCGCCGCCCGGAACGCCCGACGCGACCGTGATGATCTCGTCGATGAGGCCGTAGTCCTTGGCCTCCTCCGCGGTGTACCAGCGGTCGCGGTCGCCGTCGCGGATGATCGTCTCCACGGACTGGCCCGAGTGGCGGGCGGTGATCTCCGCCATCCGCTGCTTGGTGCGCAGCAGGTACTGGGCCTGGATCTTGATGTCCGAGGCCGTACCGCCGATACCGGCCGAACCCTGGTGCATGAGGATGTCGGTGTTCGGGAGCGCGAAGCGCTTGCCGGCGGTGCCGCCGGTGAGCAGGAACTGGCCCATCGAGGCCGCCATGCCCATACCGATGGTGACCACGTCGTTGGGGATGTACTGAATCGTGTCGTACACCGCCATGCCGGCCGTCACCGAACCGCCGGGGCTGTTGATGTAGAGGTAGATGTCCTTGTCCGGGTCTGCGGCAAGGAGGAGCAGCTGCGCGGTGATCTTGTTGGCGATGTCATCGTCGACCTGCTGACCGAGGAAGATGATGCGCTCGCCGAGCAGTCGGCTGTAGACCTGGTCACCGAGGCCTCCACCGAGGGACGGCTCTCCGGCGGCGTAGGGCATCAGATTCGTCACGTATCCACCTGCTCGTCTCTGACGGCTCCGGCCGTCTCAGCGTCTTCGTACCGGGTGGGCCGGGACTCCCCGACCCTTCCTATTCATGGACCCTAACGCGCAGGTGGGACAACGCCATCCCGCTTCCGCAACTGTTCGCTGGGAGCGCAAGGTCCGCAGTCCGCACCCGGGTTGTGGGGAGCGTCCACAGGTACGACGACGGGCTCCGGACGCGATTGCGTCCGGAGCCCGTCTGGGTTCAGCGCGAGGCTCAGGCCTCGGTCTTCTCCTCGGCCGCCGCATCGGCGGTGCCCTCGGTGGCCTCGGCCGCCTCGGTGCCCTCCTCCGCCACGTCCTCGTCGTCCTCAAGGTCGACGGTCTCACCGTTGGTGTCGACGACCTTGGCGGCCTCGACGACCACGGCCAGCGCCTTGCCGCGGGCGACCTCGCCGACGAGCATCGGCACCTGGCCACCCTCGACGACGGCCTGGGCGAACTGGTCGGGGCTCATACCGGAGGACTGCGCGCGCCGCATGAGGTGCTCGGTGAGCTCCTCCTGGTTGACGTTCAGCTTCTCCTTGTTGACGAGCTCGTCAAGGATGAACTGGGTCTTGATGCCCTTGACGGCCTGCTCCGAGGTCTCCGCCTCGAACTCCTCAAGGGTCTTGCCCTGGATCTCCAGGTACTTCTCCAGGTCGAGACCCATCTGGCCGAGCTGGTGGTGCTCCAGGTTGTGCTTGCGGGTCTGGACCTCGTCCGCGAGCAGCTTCTCGGGGATCGGGACCTCGGCGAGCTTCAGGAGCTCCTCCAGGACCCGCTCCTGGGCCTGGGTGGCCTGGTCGTACTGCTTGGTGCTCTCCAGCCGCTTGCGGCTGTCGGCCTTGAGCTCGTCGAGCGTGTCGAACTCGCTCGCCATCTGGGCGAACTCGTCATCCAGCTCGGGAAGCTCACGGGCGGCGACCGCGGTGACCTTGACGGTGACCTCGGCCTCCTTGCCCTCGGCGGAGCCGCCCTTCAGCTCGGAGGCGAAGGTGGCCTCGCCACCCGCCTCCAGGCCGGTCACGGCGTCGTCGATGCCTTCGAGGAGCTCGCCGGAACCGATGGTGTACGAGACACCCTCGGCCACGCCGTCCTCCAGGACCTCGCCCTCGACCTTGGCGGTCAGGTCGATCGTCACGACGTCGCCGTCGGCGGCGGCGCGCTCGACCGGGCTGGTCGAGGCGAAGCGCTCACGGAGCTGCTCCACGGCCTTCTCGACGTCCTCGTCGCTGACCTCAAGGGCGTCGACGGTGACCTCGATGCCGGAGTAGTCCGGAATCTCGATCTCGGGGCGTACGTCAACCTCGGCGGTGAAGGCCAGCAGTTCGCCGTCCTTCAGCTCCGTGATGTCGACCTCCGGCTGGCCGAGGACGTTGAGCTCTCCCTCGTTGACGGCCTCGGTGTAGAACTTCGGGAGGGCGTCGTTGACGGCCTCCTCCAGCACAGCACCACGGCCGAACCGCTGGTCGATGACCCGGTTGGGGATCTTGCCCTTGCGGAACCCCTTCACCGTGACCTGCTGGTTGATCTTCTTGTACGCCGCGTCGAGGCTGTCCTTGAGCTCCTCGAAGGGCACCTCAATGCTGAGCCGAACCCGGGTCGGGTTCAGGGTCTCCACGGCGCTCTTCACGGTTCGGTCTCCTTGTGGCTGACTTCTTGGGGTTCTGCTCCACCGCACACGAGGCGGCTTCGCGGACCGAGCCCGGTACATCAGACACACGGGCACGCATTTTGCATAGTAACGGCAAGGTGGAGAACTCCCACAATGCGATCTTGCCGGTGGTCGGGGTGGCCGGATTCGAACCGACGACCTTCCGCTCCCAAAGCGGACGCGCTACCAAGCTGCGCCACACCCCGTCGGTGCGACACGTAGGGTACATGCAGACCGGCAGTACGTCGGCCGCTTTTCCGAAGGCGTCGCCCGATGCGACACCGGGTGCGGGATCGGGTGTGCGGGCAGCGCCCGTGACCCGCTACGATGCTTCTCGTGCCGCGGTCCCGGTGACCTGCGGTGCGATGCATGCGGGCGTAGCTCAATGGTAGAGCCCTAGTCTTCCAAACTAGCTACGCGGGTTCGATTCCCGTCGCCCGCTCCATGGCTC
>CBRG010000258.1 GCA_000470535.1 Streptomyces sp. AW19M42 | reverse complement strand
GCCAGCGCGTCGCCGCCCGCGAGGCCGACCTCGCCCGACAGCAGCACGCACCCGGGGTCCAGGACCGAGACCACGGCTGCCGTGCCCAGAGCCAGCCGGTCGGCGAGCGCGTCGAGGAACGCCTCGCCGTCGCCCTCCCCCGCGAGGGCCGCGCGGACGGCGACCGCCGCGCCCGGCCCCCGGCCGCCGGCCGGGACGGCAATGCCGTGGGTGGCGGCCAGTTCACACAGGGCCACCGACCCGGCCAGGGAGTGAAAGCCGCCGTCGCAACTGACGGCAGAGGGGATGCCGACGGTGCCGGGGACCGGCAGGAAGCCGATCTCGCCCGCGCCGCCGGAGGCTCCGCGACGCAGTTTCCCGTCCAGCATGACGGCCGCCCCGACGCCGTGTCCGAGCCACAGCAGGACGAAGGTGTCGTGGTCGCGGGCGGCTCCGGCGCGGTGTTCGGCCACGGCGGCGAGATTCGTCTCGTTCTCGACGAGCACCGTCGCGGGCAGCCGCAGCTGGAGAGCGCGCACCAGGGTGCGGTGCCAGGCCGGCAGTCCCGTGGTGTCGTGGAGTTCCCCCGTGACCGGGTCGATCAGGCCGGGGGCGCCGATGCCGACGCTGTGCAGCGGCGCGGTGCCGGCCCGACGCGCGGTGCGTTCCAGGAGGGCGACGGCCTGTTCGACGGCGTCGTCGGTGGTGGTCTCGCTGCCGATCGGCAGGGTGGCCTCGGCCAGGGTCGCGCCCAGGAGGTCGGCTACGACCACCGCGAGGCTGTCGGTGCGGACGTCGAGGGCGGCCAGATGGGCGCGGTCCGCGACGATCCCGTAGAGCCGGGCGTTGGGACCGCGGCGATCGGCCCCGGCCTCTCCGACCACCCGGACCAGACCTGCCCCCTGCAGCCGTTCGACCAGGTCGGCGACGGTGGGCCGGGAGAGTCCCGTCAGGGTCTTCAACTGCGTGGCCGTCAACGGGCCGTCCTGCTGGAGGAGCCGCAGGGCGAGGCGGTCGTTGATGGCCCTGGCGGTGCTCGGTGATGCGGGCATGCCGGGATCCTTCCAGACCGTCGCCGCGATCGACGCGGCACGGCCTATTTATCAGGCAGGGTTCCTGATAGTTTACTGCCCGCATCGTGGAGAAGGGCGCCGGGAAGCGTCGGAACCGCGGCATCGGAGAATTCCCAGGGGAGGGCACGGCGGCATGACGACGGATTCCACGGCAGCGGTCTTCAGCTCGGAGCAGGTGAGGCGCGCCAGGTACGCCATCGCCTCGGTCTTCGCGGTACACGGAGCGGTGACCGGCAGTTTCGCCACCCGGGTGCCGTGGATCCAGGACCACGCCGGGCTCAGTGCCGGACAGCTCGGCATAGCCCTGGCCTTCCCGGCGATCGGCGCCTCGCTCGCGATGCCGCTGGCCGGCGCGGTCAGCCACCGCTTCGGCGCCCGTACCGCGCTGCGCGGCCTGCTGATGCTGTGGACCCTGGCGCTGATCCTGCCCTCCATAGCCCCCAACCTGCTGACGCTGTGCGCGGCCCTCATGGTGTACGGGGCGTCGGCGGGCATGTCGGACGTGGCGATGAACGCGCTCGGCGTCGAGGTGGAGAACCGCCTCAACAAGTCGATCATGTCGGGGCTGCACGGTATGTGGAGCATGGGCGCCCTGATCGGTTCGGCGGCCGGCACGGTGGCTGCCCATCTGGGGGCCGACGCGCGACTGCACCACGCCATCGCCGCGCTCACACTCACCACGCTCGGCCTGATCGCCTGCCGGCAGGTGCTGGATCTGCGCAGCGAGCCGGACGCGAAGGCTCCGCCGCGCTTCACCCTGCCGCCCAGGTCGGCCCTGATCATCGGCGCGGTGGGCTTCTGCGCGGTGTTCGCGGAGGGCGCCAGCCTGGACTGGTCGGCGGTCTACCTCCGGGATGTCCTGGACAGTTCCGCAGGTCTGGCGGCCGCGTCGACGACCGCGTTCGCGCTGACGATGGCGGTGGCCCGGATCGCCGGCGACCGGGTCGTCGACCGCTTCGGCGCGGTGCGGACCGTACGGACCGGCGGCGTGCTGGCCACGGTCGGCGGCGTCCTGGTGGTCACCGCGCCCAACGCGGCCCTGGCGATGTGCGGGTTCGGCCTGATGGGCCTCGGCATCGCCGTGGTCGTACCGCTCGCCTTCGCGGCGGCCGGACGCAGCGGCCCGAACCCGAGCCAGGCGATCGCGGGTGTCGCGACGATCACCTACACCTCGGGGCTGATCGCCCCGTCGGCCATCGGCTCGCTGGCCGAGGCGACCTCGCTGGTCGTCTCCTTCGGCCTGGTCTCCGTGCTGGCCTTCGGGCTGGTGCTCGGAGCCGGTGTGCTGCGGGCGGGCGACCGCAAGGGGGCCTCCTCCGACGCCGGTAGGCCGGCAGCGGCGCAGTCCGAGCCGCTCCACTGAAGCGCCTGCGCCACTGGACCCCGCCCCGCGCCTTCGTGCCCGCATCCCGGCCGGGGGCGGGTGACGAACCGGCATTAACATGGCGCTGATCATTTCCGCGGTCCGTGCCGTGCCCGTGAGGCACCGGCCTGCCGCACCTACACACAGGGAGCAACGATGGGCGGCCTCGGCGTGCGCTGGACCTTGCACGGCGACGGGAAGACACCCGCACCGGGAGCGGTCGTCCGCCCCGACGAGCGGCTGTCCTGGCCCCGGACGTTCGGGCTCGGCGCCCAGCACGTGGTCGCGATGTTCGGCGCGTCGTTCGTCGCCCCGGTGCTCATGGGTCTCGACCCGAACCTGGCGATCATGATGTCGGGTGTCGCGACGGCCATCTTCCTGCTGGCCACGCGCGGGCAGGTGCCCAGCTATCTGGGCTGTTCGCTCTCGTTCGTCGGGGTTGCCGCGACCATCCGGGCCAGCGGCGGCAGCAGTGCGGTGGTCACCGGCGCGGTCTTCGTGGTGGGGGCGGCTCTCTTCCTCGCCGGCCTCGCGGTGCAGCGGTTCGGCGCACGGATCATCCACGCGGCGATGCCGCCGGTGGTGACGGGTGCGGTCGTGATGCTGATCGGTTTCAACCTGGCGCCGGTCACCGCGTCCACGTACTGGCCGCAGGACCAGTGGACGGCCCTGCTGGTGATGCTGTTCACCGGACTGGCCGTGGTCTGCCTGCGCGGTTTCCTGTCCCGGATCGCGATCTTCCTCGGTCTGGTCTTCGGCTACGTGCTGTCCTGGGTCCTGGACCGGGTGTTCGGGAAGATCCACTCTCCCGCGGGCGGGGCAGAGGCCGTGGACCACTGGCGACTGGACCTGTCGGGCGTCGGCAGGGCCGACTGGATCGGGCTGCCGTCGTTCCACGCCCCGAGTTTCGAGTGGTCCGCGATCCTGGTCGCGCTGCCCGTCGTCATCGCGCTCATCGCGGAGAACGCCGGCCATGTGAAGGCGGTCGGCGAGATGACGGGCCGTTCCCTGGACGGCAGGCTCGGTACCGCGATCGCCGCGGACGGCGCCGCCTCGATGCTGTCGACCGCGGTCGGCGGTCCGCCGAACACGACGTACTCCGAGAACATCGGCGTGATGGCCGCGACCCGGGTGTACTCCACCGCGGCCTACTGGGCGGCCGCCTGCTTCGCCCTGCTGTTCGGCCTGTGCCCCAAGTTCGGGGCGGTCGTGGCGGCCATTCCCGGCGGGGTCCTCGGCGGCATCACGGTGATCCTCTACGGCATGATCGGTCTCCTCGGTGCCCAGATCTGGCTGAACGCCAAGGTCGACCTGCGCAATCCGCTGAACCTGGTGCCGGCCGCGGCGGGCATCATCATCGGAGTCGGCGGGGTCAGCCTGAAGGTGTCCGACGACTTCGAGCTGAGCGGGATCGCGCTCGGCACCATCGTCGTGATCACCGGCTACCACGTGCTGCGGGCCTTCGCCCCGGCCCACCTCAAGACCCAGGAGCCGCTGCTCGACTCCGGGACGTCCGGCTACGACGGGAAGCCGCCGGCCGACGGAGCCTGAAAGCCCGGCGGCCCAGCCCGGTACGCATGGCCGGGGCCGTCGACAGGCAGCGCGGTCAGAAGCAGTCGCCGTACCAGTGGACCGCGCCGGGCGCCGTGGCCGTGGCGCGTACCGACTCGGCCGGGGCGTGCAGCGGCCGTGCCATCCCCACGTGCTCCGTGACCTGCCCCGCGTCCGCCAGCAGGACCGGCAGCGCGGCCCGCACCCCGGAAGTGACGGGAACCCGGACCCGGGCCCGGGTGAGCCCCGCCGCGCGGGCCCGGGAGCCGACGGCGGCGAACAGCGCCCCCAGACACGCCTCCGCACCCGCGAACTCGCGCACCTCCACCCGGTCCCCCTCGTGCCGGGCCGCCAGCCAGCCGGTGAGCGCACCGGAAACCGGGTCCCGCGCCACGAGCGACTGTTCGAGCGCGCCGTACCAGGCGGGCACGCGCACCGCCCAGTCCTCCGGGCCCGCAGCGAGCTGAGCGGCCGCCTCGCGTTGTACGCGTGGTGCAGCGCGGCCACCTCCACGGCGTCCCGAGCCGTGGCCGCACGGACCGGGAAGGCCTCGGGAGCGGACGAGGGGGCGAGCGTCCCCTCGGTGCAGGTGCTCGCGAACTCCTGCCATCCCGAGCCCCGGTAGACGCCGGGCGTCCCGGTGAACAGCAGGGACCAGGCGCGTTGTTCGGCAGTCATGGTCCGCTCCGCCGCCACCAGGAGCCGTCGCACCAGTCCCTGTCCCCTGGCTTCGGGGCGGGTCGCGACGCTGCCGATGCCGCCGACCCGGCGGGGAGTACGCCATGTCGTGCCCCGGCCGGGAGCGGATCTTCGGCCACGCGGCGCTGACCCTCGGCACCAGGGTCGCCCACATCCGCCTCGACTACGCGGTCGACCTGCGCTACGGCATCCTCGGACCGGGCCGGCGAGGTGACGCTGTACACCGGCGACGACGACGACATCATCGGCCCTCCTCACCCCGTACGGCACTGCGGACGGCCCTCGGCGCTGGTTCGCGGGTGGGCTGCTCGGCCAGCGGGCGGTGTGGACGAGCTCCGCGGTCACCCTCCTCGACGACGTCCGGCTGGCCCGCGCCGGGGACCATGACGCGATGGTCCGCTGCCTGGCCCGCCGCACCGAGCAGACCGACGCCGACAGCGCGGTCTTCGACGTCACGAACGCGTTCCGCGGCTGTATCGCCGAAGTGCACGAAGTGCCGCGCCTCCAGGCCCTGTTGGCGAACATCCGCTGCCTGGAGCCGGCCGAGACGCTCTCCTGCGGACAAGCCGAGGAGATCACCCGGGTGGCCTCGGCCTACCCTTGGCTGACCGATGACGCCTTCGTTGCGGAGCACCTCGATGCCTGGCTCTCCTGAAACCGCCGACCGCTCCTCCCGGGTGGTCGTCGCCGTCC
Organism: Streptomyces sp. AW19M42; assembly: GCA_000470535.1. Taxonomy (GTDB): domain Bacteria; phylum Actinomycetota; class Actinomycetes; order Streptomycetales; family Streptomycetaceae; genus Streptomyces. The sequence goes on along the minus strand of CBRG010000258.1, from coordinate 9,064 downwards.
CCCCGCACCTGCGCGAACAGTTCTTCACCGCCGAGGTGTGGCGGGAGCTGGAGCGGGTCGCCGCACTGACCGTCCTCGACGACCACGGAGACCGGGAAGCGCTCAAGGCGGCGCTGCCCGGCGCCCGCGCGCTGATCCTGTCCTGGCGGGCGCCCAAGGTGGACGCCGGACTCCTCGCCCACGCGGACCGGCTGGAGCTGGTGGCGCACACCGGCTCCGCGGTCGCGCCCTATGTCACCAAGGACGTGTTCCGGCGGGGCATCCTGGTCACCCAGGCCGGCGACGAGATGGCCCGCCCGGTCGCCGAGGTGGCCCTGGCCTTCACCCTCTCGCTGCTCCACCGCATCCAGCGCTTCGACCACGCCCTGCGCGGCGGGCAGGACTGGGCGGCGGCGAGCACGGCACCGCCGCGCCACGAGATCCACGGCAGCGACATCGGGGTGATCGGCGCCTCCCGCACCGGACGGGCGTACATCCGGATGGTGCGGGCGATGGGCGCACGGGTCAGCGTCACGGACCCGTTCCTCTCCGAGGCCGACGCGGAGGCGCTCGGCGTGAAGTCCGTACCGCTGGAGTCGCTGCTCTCCGGCAGCCGGATCGTGGCCGTGCACGCGCCGGTCACCGAGGAGACCCACCGGATGATCGGTGCCGAACAGCTGGCACTGATGCCGGACGGGGCGGGCCTGGTGAACACCGCCCGGTCATGGCTGGTCGACGAGGACGCGCTGCTGGCCGAGCTGACCACCGGCCGGCTGGACGCGGCGATCGACGTCTACGACGCCGAGCCGCTGCCCCTCGGCCACCCCTTCCGCGCGCTGCCGAACGTACTGCTCACCCCGCACCAGGCGGCCGGCAGCGTGGAGTGCCGGCAGCGCCTGGGCACCAGTGCCGTCAACGAGGTGCTGCGGCTGCTCGCCGGGCGCCCGCCGGTCCACGCCGTCACCGCGGAGGCGCTGGTCCGGCTGCGCTGACCGCCACCCGTACCCGTGCCCGTTCAGCGTGGCGCATCTGGTGCACCACCTGTCGCGGTACCTGGTGCTGGAGCCCGGAGACATCATCAACACGGGTACGCCGCAGGGCGTGGCGCTGTCCGGACGCTTCCCGTACCTGGGTCCGGACGATGTGATGGAGGTCGAGATCTCCGGCCTGGGCGGGCAGCGCAGCGTCTGCCGGCCCGCGTAACCGGCCTCAGTCCTCCGGGAGTTCGACCGGAGCGAGCTCGTCGAACAGGTCGCCGGGGCCTGGGTTGGCCGCGTCGGTCGCGCCGCCGAACTGGGTCATCACGCCCCAGACGGCGTTCAGCGCGGTCTGCACGGCCCCCTCGGCCCAGCCGGCCGTCCAGGAGATGTCGTCGCCCGCCAGGAACAGGCCCCGCTTGTCGGCGGGCAGCCGGTCCTGCATGAAGTGGGTGAACAGCCGCCGCTGGTAGCGGTAGTGGCCGGGCAGGTTGGCCTTGAACGCGCCCATGAAGTACGGCTCGTTCTCCCAGGACACCGTCACCGGGTTGCCGGTGATGTGCCCCCGGATGTCCACGTTCGGATAGATCTCGCCGAGCGACTTCAGCATGACGTCCATGCGCTCGGTCGCGGAGAGCGGCAGCCACTTCAGGCTGTCGTCGCACCAGGTGTACGAGAGGCAGATGCTGGCGGGCCTGTCCGGGCCGTCGTCGAGCAGGTACGTGCCGCGCGTCATCCGGTCGGTCAGCGTCATCGACATGGTGTCGCGTCCGGTGGCCCCGTCCGTGTCCAGCCAGAACGGCCGGTCGACGGGGACGAACAGCTTGGACGACTCCATGTAGTGGGTGCGCTCCATCGCCGTCCAGTGGTCGATCGGGAAGAGCGCGTCGTCGCAGGCGATCTTGGAGAGCAGCAGCCAGGACTGCCCGGTGAAGACGGCCGCCCGGAAGGTCCGGATGTCGCCGGAGGCGTCGGTGACGGTGATCCGGTTCCCGGCGGTACGGTTCAGCCGGGTCACCGCGGGGCGCGGCTCGCCGTCGTGCAGCGAGGCCAGCGAGGTGCCCAGCGGCCAGTGGATGAGCTTCTGCGGTTCGCGCTCCCACAGGCGCAGCGGAAGCTGCTGGCTGCCGCCCACGATGGAGCGGTGGTGGTCGTCCGCCTCGGTGTAGACGACGCGCAGGATCTCCAGGATGGAGTTGGGGAAGTCGGTGTCCCAGCCGCCGGTGCCGAAGCCGACCTGGCCGAAGATCTCGCGGTGCCGGAAGGACTTGAAGGCCTCGGAGTCGCAGAGGAAGCCGTAGAAGGTCTGGTTGTCGAGCTTCTCGACGAGCCGGGCCCAGATCTCCCGGATCCTCGGCACGTCGCGCTCGCGCATCGCCCGGTTCATGTCGGAGAAGTCGGCGCCCTCCTCCAGGCAGCTGTTCCAGGCGTCCATCACGTCCCGGTAGATCTGCGGGAGGTCATCGATCGTGCGGGCGTAGTGCGATGCGCCCTTCAGGTCGACGACGGTCGAGGGGGTGACCGGGGAGAGCGGGTTGGGGAAGGGCTTCGTCTCCAGGTCGACCAGGTCGATGTAGTGCTGGAGCGCGGTCGAGGACGGCGGGAAGCGCATGGCGCCCATCTCGGCGGTGAGCGGCTCGCCGTCCACCGTGCAGCCGTCGAACTCGACCGTGCGCAGCCGGCCGCCGATCCGGTCGGCCTCGTACAGGACGGGCCGGAGCCCCATCTTCATCAGCTCGTAGGCGGTGATGATCCCGGAGAGCCCGCCGCCGATGACGGCCACCTCCGCGCCGTGCTCGGTCGCCGGTATCTGGCCGAGCCCGGCGGGGTGCCCGAGGAAGTCGTCGTACGCGTACGGGAAGTCCGGCCCGAACATGGTGATCTGCGGGGCTGCCTCGGGGTGCGGGACGGCGGTGGGCACCGTGGACGTCATGGGGTACCGACTCCTTGCGGGAAAAGGTGTGAGTGAGCGGAGCGGCGGGCTCAGACGAGGGAGCCGTACAGGCCGGGGCGGCGGTCGCGCAGATACGGGTTGGCGGCCCTGGACGCGGCCAGCAGTGCCGGGTCCACGTCCGCGAGTACGAGTTCCTCGCCGCGTCCGGCCCGGGTGCGGACCACGCCGTCGGGACCGGCCAGGCAGCTCAGCCCGACGAACTCGAACTCGCCTTCCTGGCCGGTCCGGTTGACGTAGGCGATGTACAGCTGGTTCTCGAACGCGCGGACGGGGACGAGGGACTCCGCGACGAACTGGAACGGGTGCATCTGGGCGGTCGGCACCAGCAGCAGATCGGTGCCGGCGAGCGCGTGCGACCGGACGTTCTCCGGGAACTCGACGTCGTAGCAGATCATGAGCCCGACGCGGACGCCGTCCAGCTCTGCCTGGACGACCGGCTGCTCACCGGGGGTGAACCACCGCTGCTCGAAGCCGCCGAAGAGATGGGTCTTGCGGTAGTTCGCGAGCGCGGCGCCGTCCGGGCCGATGAGCTGGGCGGCGTTGTACAGGGTGTCGCCGTCCCGCTCCGGGTAGCCGTAGTGAACGGCGATCCGGTGCCGTACGGCGATCTCGGCGACGTCCCGCGCGGCGGGCCCGTCGGCGGCCTCGGCCAGCCGGGGCACATCGCCCCCGATCGCGTACCCGGTCAGGAACATCTCGGGGCAGATGAGCAGCCGGGCCCCGGCGGCGGCGGCGCGCCGTGCGGCGGTGTCGAGCACCTCGGTGTTCCGGGCCACCGAGCCCGGAATTCCGGAGCTCTGGAGCAGGGCGGTGCGCAACGGCGGCATGGCTGACCTCGGGCGGTGCGGGTGGGGCGGGGACGTATTGACGGTACGGTCCGCGATTCCCTCCGGGCAAGGCGCGACCGTTGCGCATGGACCGTCGATCCGTTGCGCCCGACCGGCCCTACGCATCGATCCATTGCGCCCCGGTTCGCCGCAGCCCATGAACGTGACCCAGGTCTCCCGATCCCACCCGGACCGGCCGGATCCAGCCCGTCCGGCGCTGAGGACGAACCCCTGCCGAAGGACCCGGCTGTCCCACGTCCCCGGCCGCTACCCCGGCGCCCCCGACGAATACCGCCTCAGCAGCGGGGAGAGCACCAGTACGGACTTCGTCCGCTCCACGTACGGCTCGCCGGCGATCCGCTCCAGCACCTGCTCGAAGTGGCGCATGTCGGCCGCGAACACCTGAACGATCGCGTCGGCGTCCCCGGTCACCGTGGATGCCGACGCGACCTCCGGGTAACGGGCGAGGCCGTCCTTGATCGACTCAGGCGAGGTGTTGCGGCTGCAGTAGATCTCGATGAACCCCTCGGTCTCCCAGCCGAGCGCCGCCGGGTCCACCCGCACGGTGAACCCCGTGATCGCGCCCTCGGCGCGCAGCCGGTCCACCCGGCGCTTCACGGCGGGCGCGGACAGGCCGATGATCGAGCCGATGTCGGCGTAGGAGCGACGCGCATCTTCGGCGAGGGCGTGGACGATGCGTTCGTCGAGGTCGTTCAGTCGCACGTCGTACGGGTCACTTCTCTGCGATGGCGTAGCCGGGTGACGGCCACGGCGAGGGCCGGTTCGGGGGCGGCGGTGCCGCCCCCGAAGTAGACCACGGGCGCGCCCGGCAGGCGCGCTCACCGCAGGTGGAGCGGGGTCAGAAGGGGAACTGGGAGCGCCCGTGCTGCACGGAGATCCACTTCAGGGTGGTGAAGGCGTCGAGCATCGAGTCGCCGTTCAGCCGCCCGAGTCCGGAGCTCTTCTCGCCGCCGAAGGGGACGATCGGCTCGTCGTGGACGGTGCCGTCGTTGATGTGGATCATGCCGGTGCGGATCCGCTGCCCGATCCGGACGCCTCGCTCGACGTTGCCGGTGTGCACCGCGCCGCTCAGTCCGTACGGGGTGTCGTTGGCGATCCGGACGGCCTCGTCCTCACCGTCGAAGGGCACGAGGAGCGCGACCGGGCCGAAGATCTCCTGCGAGAGCACCGGGGAGTCGGCGGCCAGGCCGGTCAGTACGGAGGGACTGACGAGGTTGCCGACGGCCCGACCGTGCAGCAGTGCGGTCGCACCGGCCGCCACGGTCTGGTCGACGAGCGTGGTGATCGCCTCGGCCTGGGTGGAGTTGATCAGCGGGCCGATCTGGGTCGCCGGGTCGGCCGGGTCACCGACGCGCAGCGAGGCGACCTTCGCCACGAACTTCTCGGTGAACTCCCGCTCCACGGAGCGGTCGACGAGAATCCGGTTGGCGGCCATGCAGACCTGACCCTGGTGCACGTAGCGGCTGAAGACCGCCGCGTCGACCGCGTAGTCCACATCGGCGTCGTCGAGCACGATGAGCGCGCTGTTGCCGCCGAGTTCGAGCACGGAACGCTTGAGGTTGGTGGCGCACACGGTCGCGACGTGCCGCCCGACCTTGTCGGAGCCGGTGAAGGAGATGACCTGCGGAACGGGGTGCTCCAGCAGCGCGTCACCGATCTCCGCGATGTCGGTGACCACCACGTTGAGGAGTCCGGCGGGCAGCCCGGCGTCCTCGAAGACCTTGGCCACCAGGGTGCCGCCGCAGATCGGCGTGTTCTGGTGCGGCTTGAGGACCACGGCGTTGCCGAGCGCCAGGGCGGGGGCGACCGACTTCAGCGACAGCAGGAAGGGGAAGTTGAACGGGCTGATGACACCGACGACGCCGGCGGGCACGCGGTAGACGCGGTTCTCCTTGCCCTCGGTCGGTGAGGGCAGTATCTGTCCGGTGGACCGCAGCGCGAGCTGGATCGACTCGCGCAGGAACTCCTTGGCCAGGTGCAGCTCGAAGGCCGCCTTGAGTCGGGTGCCGCCCAGCTCCGCGACGATCGCGTCACCGATCCCTGCCTCGCGGTCCTCAACGATCCGCAGCGCCTTCTCCAGCACGGCCCGCCGGGCGTAGGCGTTGGTGTCGGCCCACGCCTGCTGAGCCTTCTCGGCCGCCCGGTAGGCCTGGTCCACCTCGTCGGCCGTGGCGACCGTGATCGAGGCGAGCTTCTCCCCGTCGAAGGGGTTGAAGTCGATGATGTCCCACGAGCCCTTGCCCGGCCTCCACTCGCCGTCGATGTACTGATGGGCCAGGTCAGTGAAGAAGGACATGAGATCCCTTACCGCAGAGAGGCGGGCAGCTGATTGGGTTTCATGTTACTGAATTTTCAACTGAGTTGGAAAGCGTGGAGGCCCTCCCGGGCACCGGCATCCGGACACCGCAGCGACCCCCGCGAACGCCTGTGAGCTCCCCGGAAACACCTGTACCCCCTCCGGCACGAACGGCCGGAAGGGGCACGGATGGTGCGGTGGCCCGGGGTCAGCTCCAGCTGGAGTGCAGCGGCTTGCCCTCCGCGTATCCGGAGGCGCTCTGCACTCCGACGACGGCCTTCTCCGCGAACTCCGCGAGCGAGCCGGCACCGGCGTAGGTGCAGGAGGAGCGGACGCCCGCGATGATCGAGTCGACCAGGTCCTCGACGCCGGGACGGGTCGGGTCCAGGAACATCCGCGAGGTGGAGATGCCCTCCTCGAAGAGCGCCTTGCGGGCCCGGTCGTACGCCGACTCGTCGGAGGTGCGGTTCTTTACGGCGCGCGCGGACGCCATGCCGAAGGACTCCTTGTAGAAGCGGCCGTCGGCGGACTGCTGGAGGTCGCCGGGCGACTCGTACGTCCCGGCGAACCAGGAGCCGATCATCACGTTGGACGCGCCCGCGGCGAGCGCCATGGCGACATCGCGCGGGTGGCGGACGCCACCGTCCGCCCAGACGTGCTTGCCGTACTTCTTCGCCTCCGCGGCGCACTCCAGGACGGCGGAGAACTGCGGCCGTCCCACCCCGGTCATCATCCGGGTGGTGCACATGGCGCCGGGGCCGACTCCGACCTTGATGACGTCGGCGCCGGCTTCGATGAGGTCGCGCACCCCTTCGGCGGCGACGATGTTGCCCGCGACGATCGGCACCTGCGGGTCCAGTGCCCGCACCGCGCGGACCGCGTTGATCATGGACTCCTGGTGGCCGTGCGCGGTGTCGACGACCAGGGTGTCGGCTCCGGCGTCGAGGAGCTGCTTGGCCTTCCCCGCCACGTCACCGTTGATCCCGACGGCGGCGGCGATCCGCAGCTTGCCGTTCGCGTCGGTGGCGGGGGTGTAGAGAGTGGCGCGCAGTGCGGCCTTCCGGGTGAGTATGCCGACGAGACGGCCCTCGGCGTCGACCGCGGGGGCGAGCTTGCGGTTGGCGCCGTCGAGCTTGTTGAACGCGTCGCGCGGGTCGATGTCCGCGTCGAGCAGCACCAGGTCCCTGGACATGACCTCGGAGAGCTGGGTGAAGCGGTCGACGCCGGTCAGGTCGTGGTCGGTGACCACACCGACGGGCCGACGGCCGCTGTCGACGACGACACCGGCGCCGTGGGCGCGCTTGGGCAGCAGGGACAGGGCGTCGGCGACGGTCTGGCCGGGGGCCAGCTCGATGGGCGTGTCGAGCACGAGGTGGCGCGTCTTGACCCAGGTGATGACCTCGGTGACGACCTCGATCGGGATGTCCTGCGGAATGACGACGAGACCACCGCGACGGGCGATCGTCTCGGCCATCCGGCGGCCCGCGATGGCCGTCATGTTCGCGACGACGAGCGGGATGGTGGTGCCGGTGCCGTCCGGCGAGGACAGGTCCACGCCCTGGCGGGATCCGACCGCCGACCTGCCCGGGACCATGAAGACATCGTCGTACGTGAGGTCGTACGGGACCGAGGGGGACTCTGTGTATCGACCGGTGCCGGGCTCAAGAAAACGCATAACACTCATTTTTTCATACGAAATGGCGCAGGTCGTTTCCACGAAGACACGACAAACGACTCCCACCTTCGTATGTTCCTCCGAGGAACAGGGTCGGGAGTCCCGGGCAAGTGGAACCTGCCGTACCCACAGACCCTACCCGTACCGCTTCCCGATCATTCGGGATCATCATCCCTGGACCTGGTGACAAGGGGTCCGGTAGCTTCAAACGCGCAGGTCCGGCGGGTCAGCCAGACACCCCGGAGGAGCAGACGGAATACCCGCAACTTCCGTCGCAGGCACGACCGGAGAGGATCACGACCCACCCGTGGAGAGCGAACTGCCGGACATCTACTGCCCGTTCCCCCAGCACACGAACCCGCACGTCGCGCACGTACGGGAACACCTCGACAGCTGGACCCGCAAGACCGGTCTGGTACACCGGGATTCAGCCAGGGACCGCTTCGAGCAGGCCGACTTCGGGGCCTTCGTCGGCATGGTGTACCCGACCGCCGACAGCGAGAACCTGGACCTCGTCGCCGACTGGTTCGTCTGGCTGTTCCTCGTCGACGACCAGCTGGACGACGGGCACCTCGGCCGCAGTCCGGACCGGGTGCGCAGCGTGGTCGAGCTGATGCGTTCCGTGGTCGAGGGTGGCGGCAGGCCCACGGACGACGAGCTGCCGGCCGCCGTCGTCGCCCTGGTCGACCTGTGGGAACGCACGGTGCCGGCCGCCGCACCGCAGTGGCGGCGACGGTTCACGTATCACCTGATGACGTACCTCACGACCGCCACCACCTGGGAGGCCGGGAACCGGGCCGACGGCGTGGTCCCGGCCGAGGCGACGTACATCGAGAAGCGCCGGCACACCGGTGCGATACACGTCTGCATGGACCTGATAGAGATCGTGGCCGGCATCGAGGCGCCCGAGTCGATCCACAACGATCCCCGGTTCATCACCGCGCTGGAGGCCTCGTGCAACGTCGTGTGCTGGGCCAATGACGTGTACTCGTACGAGAAGGAGCAGGTCCTGGGCGAGATCCACAATCTCGTCCACCTGGTCCGGCACCACCGCGGGTACGGCAAGCAGGAGTCGCTCGACCACGTCTGCGCGGAGATCGCCGCCGAGACCGAGCGCTTCCTCACCGCGGAGGCCGAGCTGCTGGCCACGTATCCGCAGCTCGCCTGGATGCTGGAGCCGTATCTGGACGGTATGCGGAGCTGGATGCGCGGCAACCTCGACTGGTCCCGGCTGACGCCGCGCTACAACCCGGCCGACGTCGGCCAGTACGAGGAGCCGGAGCAGTATCTGGAGGCCACGGTCCTGGGCGTCCGGCAGGACTGACCGGGGCCGCG
>CBRG010000257.1 GCA_000470535.1 Streptomyces sp. AW19M42 | reverse complement strand
CGGCCCTTGGCCGACCCGGACAGAGCTTCGTCGGCCGGCCCCTGGGCGAAGCCGGCGCTGGGGGCAACCGGGAAGGCTCCGGCCGGAAGACCCCCTCTGCAGGCCGCGTTCCCGCGCCCGCGCCCCCCTGCGGCCGGTCAGCTGCGCACCGGGCACCGCGAGGACGGCTAGGCTCGCGGCCCAGACCGCACTGTCGCAACCGTCGCAACCGGGAGAAAGCCCACCATGGCCAAGAAGCGCCCTCAGACCAAGGCCGGGAAGCAGCAGCTCAAGGACGGCGAGATCCCGGTGGTCGGGGCTCGCGAGCCCTGCCCGTGCGGTTCTGGCCGCCGCTACAAGGCCTGCCACGGCCGCGCCGCCGCCCAGGCCGTGACCGAGCTCGTCCAGCGCCCCTTCGAGGGGCTGGCCGGCGAATGCGACTGGGTCGCGCTGCGCGAGCTGGTCCCCGCCGCCACGGTCGAGCTGACGCTGAAGGGCGGGCTGCCCGAGGGCGTGCCGTCCGTGACGCTCGCGACCGTGCTCCCGATGGCCTGGCCCGCCCTGCGCCGTGACGACGGCTCGGTCCTGCTCGCCCTGCAGAACGACACCTCTTCCGGTGACCTCAGCCGGGACCTCGCCGACACCCTGCAGCGGGCGCTGGAGACCAAGCCCGGCTCTCCCGTCGCCGCCCGGCGGGTTCCGGCCGACGGCCCCCGGCTGCAGGATGCCCTGGACCCGGATGCGCCGTTCGCGCCCGTCGTGCACTCCGGCTTCGAGTTCTGGGTGCCGGACTCGGAGAACGCCACGGCCGAGGTGTCCGCCTCCCTGGAGCGCGCGAACGAAGCCGCGATCCCGACCGTCCTGCTCACCGGGGTCGATGCCGCGTACTGGTGCGAGACGCCGGACAAGAACCACCTGCGGTGGGTCATGCCCCACCCCGAGGAGCAGCTCCTCGACGCCCTCGCCCGGCTCCACGCCGCCGGAGCCTCGTCCCTCGGCGAGGGGACCCGGCTCGTCGGCTCCTTCCGCGCGCACGGCCTGATGGTCCCCGTCTGGGATCTGCCGAGCGCGATGGGAGCCGAGGAGTGCGAGAAGCCCGCGGCGGTGTTCGCGGAGCGACTGGCCACGGCGCTCGCTTCCGACGCGCCTCTCACCCCCGAGGAGCGCCGGGCGCGCGGCGGGCTCACCAACCGCCAGGTGACTCTCAGCTGACAGTGACCACGCCCCGGACCGTACGGTGACTCGCGTCACAACTCACCGTACTGACAGGTAAATCGCTGTCCGAATACGCGAGATCGAATTTGCGAACGGCAGATCTCTTGTTACCGTTCTAGAAGCCCGGTCGCTGGTGCATCCCCCGTCGCCAGCGATCGGGCATCCTCATTTCCGGGTACGGCGCCCACCGATGCACCGCACGGCGCACGCACCGCGCACAGACCTGACGCAGGTCCCCGGACGAGCCCCCAGCGACACCGGCTCCACCTCACCAATCCCCCCTGGCTTCCCCCGCATCCCGCTGGCTTCTCGGCGTCTCGCGGCGACCTCAACGGGTCCGACGGCACCCGGACGGCCACCGGGGCGATCTCCTGAAGAGAGCCCCGAGCATTCTTCGAACGAGGTTCGGATGAGTCGCCGGGCAAAAAGTCGGGCGAGGTATCGGGCGACGTAACAGTCATCAGTCGAACTATCGGATGAGGCATCAGAAATCCGACTGTCGAACGCCTTTGTAGCGACCGGTTTGTAGCGACCGGTTTGCGGCGGCCCGTTTGCGGCGACCGGCCTTGTCCACACCCGGTACGAGCGACGGCGACGGCGACGGCGAACGGGGCCGGGAGATCCAGCAGCACACCGTTCCGGATGTCAGCTACGTCCTGACGGACGCGTGCCTCCCCCGGCGCGCGTAAATTCCTGACGGTGCGCCGGGAATTCCGCGCCCCGCCGCCGCCCTGCCCCCGCCGTCGCCCCCTACCTCGTCAGTAGGCGAGCCGGCTTCCACCGTCCGGAGCACCGTTGCTCGCCTCGACCAGGGCGTCCACAACCGCCCCCACATCCGGCAGCCACGGCGAGGCTGCCGCCGCGACGGGCGCTCCGCCCGTCAGCCGCAGCCTGGAGACCTGGGCCGGCGCCCGTACCCAGCGCACCTGCCCGGCGCCGGTTCCGGACGGCGGAAGGACGAGGTAGCCCCCCTCGCCGTGGAACCGCAGCGAGCTGGGCACCCAGTCCTGCGCGTGCAGCAGTTCACCGAGCCGTTCGAGGGTGTACGGGGCGACCAGCAGCGACCACCGGGTAGGCGTCGCCACCACGGGGCCCAGCCGCACCCCCATCCGGTCGAGTTCGGCCAGCGCTCCGGCGCCGACCGCCGCCGGCAGGCTCAGCGCACACGGCGCCCGCCCGCCGGTGGCCAGTACGACCGGCGCGGTGGGCCGGTTCGTCCACCACCAGCGCACCATCCGCGGCTCCGTGGTCGCCGCGAGCAGTCCGGGATCGAAGGGGTGCGCGCCGGGCACGGCGCACTCGGGGTCGGGGCAGGCGCAGCCGCGCTCGCCGCGGCCGTCGGCCGTCTGCAGTCCCACTCCGGGGAGTACGGGCCACTGCCACTCGGTAGCACAGGTCAGGGCCGCGTCGAGCTGGGCGGGCCTGTCCCGGAACCGGAGCCTGCGTCGCCTTCCGAGGATCTCGCGCATGAGCGCTCGTTCCTTTCCGTTGAACGCCGAGGGTCCACATCACACCACGCGTGCGTCACATCGCGTGTGCGGAACTTCACTGTGTGTACATGCTCGTCGAGCCTGCGGTACGGGTTGGTCGTCGCTACCGAGCGTGAGCTGTGCTGAGCCGAATCGAGCCGGTTCCAGTCGAAAACGTGGCCAGGCGCGAAGCGCGTATCGCGCCTGCCATCCGTACGTACAACCTCGCCACTCGGGGGTGGGGCGTAGGCGTCACAGATGAGGACGTCCGGGCCCGCTGCCAGGTTCCGGGGGCGGTCGAAACCGTCCCTGGACATCCATCGATCACGTACCCAGCATGCCCGCGATGACGCTCCCGTCGGGACTTCACCCCGTGAGCACCCCCTGCCGAGCAGACCCAGTCGACCGCAATTAGCTTCCACAGGGTGCATTTTTTGGCCAAGTTAGTTATCACTTGGACACCACAAATCCCGTGGGGACAATGCTGGACATCACGTTACTTGTGCGTGTACATGTGGATGCATTGATAGCGGCGCAGAATGACATGGGGGTTTGCGATGCTATTCGACGAAACGCACCGGTCGGAAAGACGGCGTCCATGAGCGTCCCGCACCTGCCGAAAGTGGCTGGAATCGATCCTACAGTTCCGGTTTCGTACACTGACGGGCCTCTCTCCGAGGTGCCCGCCGCCCCCAGCTCCTTCATCCAGGACCGTCTGGCGGGCTGGGTCTCCGACCTGACCACGCTGCACGAACTCACCGAGCGGCTGGCCAGAACCAGCAACCTGGACGACGCACTCCACGAGCTGCTCGATGCCGGAGCCGCTCTGCTGGGCGCCCGTCGCGGGCTGATCATGTTCGAACCCTCGGACCGCCGTGGCCCCGTCAGCACCATCGGTCTCGGGCTGGCCCACGCGGAGCTCGGCCAGATCGAGACGGTGCCGCGCAGCGCCACGTCCTACGGCCGCATCCTTGAAGGTCTGTCCGGCTCAGAGGACTCGCTGACCACCCCCGACCTGCTCAGCGACAGCAGCCTGGACCCCCGCGGGCGCGAGGTCGCCGCCCGGCTCGGCTACGCCGCCAGTTACGCGCTGCCGATCACCACCGACCGGACCGGCCGGCTCGCCGCCGCCGTCTGGCTCTACGACGACCCCGCCGAGCCGCTGGAGCGCCAGCGCCACCTGGCCGGTCTGTACACCGGGTACGCCGCCGAGCACCTGGCCCGGCTGCTGGAGCTGGAACGGGCCAGGACCGACGTCGCCACCGTCACCGAGGAGCTGCTGCCCAGCCGGATGCCCCGGATTCCCGGCGTGGAGCTGGCCGTACGCCACCACGCCGCACCGCAGGGCGGCAACGACTGGTACGACGCGCTGGCCCTGCCTGCGGGTGCGCTCGGCCTCGCCGTCGGCTCGGTGAGCGGCTCCGGGCCGAGCGCCCTGGCCGCGATGGGCCGGTTGCGGGCCGGCCTGCGCGCGTACGCGGTGATGGAGGGCGAGGACCCGGTCGCCGTACTCTCCGATCTTGAGCTCCTGCTGCGGCTGACCGAGCCTGCCCGGTCAGCGACCGCGCTCTTCGCCTACTGCGAGCCCGCCCGTCGCAAGATCCTGCTGGCCGGGGCCGGGCACACCCCGCCGCTGATCATCGGTGACCGGCGCACCGAGTACGTCGAGACCACCCTGTCCGCGCCGCTCGGCATGCTCGCCTGCTGGGAGGCGCCGAGCGTGGAGATCGAACCGGCCCCCGGCGAGACCCTGCTGCTGTACACCGATGGCCTGCTGCGCCGGGCCGGGGACTCGATGGACCGGGCGTTCACCCGGCTCCACTCGGCGGCGGCGAGCGTCCCGAGGGCGCTGCGCCAGGACGCCTCGGCGGTTGCCGACCACGTACTGCGCACCGTGTTCCCCGACGGGCCCGAGCAGGGCGACGACACCGAGGACGTGGTCCTGCTGGCGGCGCGGTTCGACTGAGCCGCCCGGCTCCCCGTGATCCGGACCGTCCCGGTACGGGGTCTTCCGGTAAGAGGTCTTCCGGCCCTGGGCCCCCTTCCGTACGCCCGTACGATGGAGGGGGTCCAGTGTCGTATCAAGGAGAGACGAAGTCGTGTCTGAGGAGCTCACCCCGGAGAACCCGGAGACCGAAGAGGCAGAGCCGGTCAAGCAGCGGAAGAACGGCCTGTACCCGGGCGTCTCCGACGAGCTCGCCGCGAGCATGAAGTCCGGTTGGGCCGACACCGAGCTGCACGGCCTGGAGCCGATCGCGCAGGCCGGGCACACCGCCGACCGCCGCGCCGCACTCTCCGCGCGCTTCCCCGGCGAGCGGCTGGTCATCCCGGCCGGCCGGCTGAAGACGCGGTCCAACGACACCGAGTACGCCTTCCGCGCCTCCACCGAGTACGCGTACCTCACCGGTGACCAGACCCAGGACGGCGTCCTGGTCCTGGAGCCGACGGACGGCGGTCACAAGGCGACCGTCTATCTGCTGCCGCGCTCCGACCGTGAGAACGGCGAGTTCTGGCTCGACGGCCAGGGCGAGCTGTGGGTCGGCCGCCGCCACTCCCTCACCGAGGCCGAACAGCTGCTCGGCATCCCGGCGAAGGACGTACGGGAGCTGCCCGCCGCGCTGACCGAAGCCACCGGCCCGGTCCGTAACGTCCGTGGCCACGACGCCGTCATCGAGGCAGCCCTGACCGACAAGGTCACCGCGGAGCGCGACGAGGAACTGCGCGTCTTCCTCTCCGAGGCACGCCTGGTCAAGGACGCCTTCGAGATCTCCGAGCTGGCGAAGGCCTGCGACATCACCGCGCGTGGTTTCGAGGACGTCGTGAAGGTCCTCGACAAGGCCGAGGCGACGAGCGAGCGCTACATCGAGGGAACGTTCTTCCTGCGCGCCCGCATCGAGGGCAACGACATCGGCTACGGCTCGATCTGCGCCGCCGGCCCGCACGCCACCACCCTGCACTGGGTGCGCAACGACGGTGCGGTGCGCTCCGGCGAGCTGCTGCTGCTCGACGCCGGTGTGGAGACCAACGACCTCTACACCGCCGACGTGACCCGCACCCTTCCCATCAGCGGCACGTTCACGCCGCTGCAGCGGAAGATCTACGACGCGGTGTACGAGGCCCAGGGGGCCGGTATCGCGGCGGTCAAGCCCGGCGCGGGCTTCCGGGACTTCCACGATGCCGCGCAGCGCGTCCTGACCGAGAAGCTCGTCGAGTGGGGCCTGCTCGGAGACCGGACCGTGGACGAGGTCCTGGAGCTGGGACTGCAGCGCCGCTGGACCCTGCACGGCACCGGTCACATGCTCGGCATGGACGTCCACGACTGCGCCGCCGCGCGGACGGAGTCGTACGTCAACGGCACGCTGGAGCCCGGCGTGTGCCTCACCGTCGAGCCCGGTCTCTACTTCCAGGCAGACGATCTGACCGTCCCCGAGGAGTACCGCGGCATCGGCATCCGGATCGAGGACGACATCCTCGTCACCGAGGACGGCAACCGGAACCTCTCGGACAAGCTGCCGCGTCAGGCCGACGAGGTCGAGGCCTGGATGGCCCGGGTCAAGGGCTGACCGTCCGCCCCGTCACCCGCGCCGGAGGGCGCCCCGCTCAGGACACCATGAGCAGGGCGCCCTCCCGCCATTTCAGGATCTTGTCGAAGCTCACCACCGCGCCGCCGCGCCCCGGCCGGTTGCCGAAGTGGACATGGTCGGCGAGCTGCTCGATCAGGCAGAGGCCGCGCCCGCCCTCTGCGGCCAGCGGCGGGTGCCCGGCCTGCTTCGACTGGCACTGCTGCAGTTGGTACTGCTGTTGATGCTGCGGTTGCTGTTGATGCTGCTCTTGTTGTGCGGCATCGCGAAGCGTGCGTCGCGTGGGGAATCCGGGTCCTGAATCGGCGACTTCGATACGGCATTTCTCGCCGTCCAGATAAGCGGTGACCCGGTACTGCCCGCAGGCCGTACCGGACGGCTCCTCCCACGCTTCCAGAACATCCGTCGTGTCCCGGTGTTCCCCCGTGTCCTCCGGGCCTCCACTGCCCCCGCCGTGCTCGACGGCGTTCGCGCAGGCCTCGCTGAGCGCGACCGACAGGTCGAAGGAGATATCCGGGTCCACGCCCGCGGACTCCATGCTGCCGAGCAGGAAACGACGGGCGAGCGGAACGCTCGCAGCTTCGCGCCGCAGATGGAGTGACCACCAGATGCTCATGCTCCAGCCTCCTTGCTGCGGCTCGACATACCGATACGTATTGCCGCCCGATGCCGTTCGTAAGCACGGACGGGATGTGAGACCGCTCATTCGGCGGATACCCGGGCTCGGCACACCTGTGCATGCCCGGCCCACAGGGCGTCTCCTACCCCGTCCGCAACCATCCCCAACAGCCCGGCACGCAGCCAATCGGGTGGAAGGTGACCTTCCGGACCTGCCGTACGGCGGCCGGGGGCTCAGTGCGATGATGTCCCGGCCATGTCTACGTCTGTGGGACGCGCCGGAGCCGGTCTACGGCTGTTGAGGGCCGCGATGTTCGCCGCGGTCTGCGTCGCGCTGTCCGCGGCCGGGCACGCACTGGCCGCCTGCGCGGCGGTGCCCGGGTGGACCCTGCTCGCCGGATTCCTCGGGATCCTGGCGGTGGCGGCGGCACTGGCCGGCCGCGAACGCTCGCTGCCGTCGATCGCCGCGGCCCTGGCCGCCGGACAGATCGCGCTGCACACACTCTTCGGTGTAGGTACGCACGCCGCGACGCCGCGACCCGCCGCCGGTGACGACTCGCTGATCCGGTTCGCGGCGAGCCTCGTCTGCGGCGCGGGCCCCGCCCAGTTGAACGCCGCGGACGCCCATCGCATCGTCACCACCGCGGGCATCGACCCCGCATCGGTGACCGCGCGGGCGCATCAGGACATGGCCGCCGCCCCCTCCGGTGGCATGGCCGGCTCCGGAGCGGCCGGCCTCGCCGGAATGTTCCCCAGCCTGCCCATGCTGCTCGGTCACCTGCTGGCAGCGCTGGCCACCGGCTGGCTGCTGCGACGCGGCGAGATCGCCCTGTTCCGGCTCGCCCTGCTCTCGGCGCACGGCGCCCAGCAGGTCGCGGCCGGAGCCCGGCTGCGGGCGCTGCGCGCGGCGCTCGTCCTCGTATCCGCTCTGCGGACCGGGCTTCCGGACGGTCCGGCGACCGGGCCGCGCACGCTCCGTACGGCGGTTGACGCACCGGCCCCGGCCACCGGGGACCCCCTTCAGCACATGGTGATCAGGCGCGGACCGCCACCCGCGTTCGCTCTCGCAGCCTGACGCGACGCCCTCCACACGACGCGTGCACGACCCTCGCAGGCACCTCACCGGTGCGGGCGCGGCTCTGCGCACACACAACCGCTCGTGAGGGGAAGAGGTGTCGCGATGCCGTCGCGCACCCGCGCGGCGGAGCACTTTTCCTTCGTGCTTTGTGGAGTGATCCCTGACATGAACGTTTCCCGCATCGCCCTCGCCGGCGGCGTCGCCGCGTCCACCGTGCTGATCCTCGCCGGTACGGCCTCCGCCCACGTCAGCGTCCAGCCGGAGGGCGAGGCCGCCAAGGGCGGTTACGCCGTCATCAACTTCAAGGTCCCCAACGAGCGCGACGACGCGGCGACGACCAAGCTTGAGGTCAACTTCCCGACCGACCACCCGCTGGCCTCCGTCATGCCGCAGCCCGTACCCGGCTGGGACATCAAGGTGACCACGAGCAAGCTGGCCAAGCCGCTCGACATGCACGGCAAGAAGATCAACGAGGCCGTCTCCAAGGTCACCTGGACCGCAGACGGCGGCAAGATCGAGCCCGGCCGCTTCCAGCAGTTCCCCCTCTCCGTCGGTCAGCTCCCCGAAGACGCCGACCAGCTGGTGTTCAAGGCCATCCAGACGTACGACAACAAGGAAGTCGTCCGCTGGATCGAGGAGCAGAAGGACGGGGCCGACGAGCCCGAGAGCCCCGCTCCGGTCCTCAAGCTGACGGCCGCCGCCGACGAAGCACACGGCGCCGCGGCCACGGACTCCGACGACAAGAACGCTGCCGCGGACCAGTCGAAGGACGAGAAGACGACGGCATCGGCGTCCTCCTCCAATGACAACACGGCCCGCGTTCTCGGCATCGTCGGCATCGTCATCGGCGTCGCAGGTGTCGCCTTCGGCGTCCTGGCCGGCCGGCGGCGCACCGCCTGACCATCCCTAGGGCGTGTCGTCAAACTGCCGCTGCCGCGCGACGCCATGCACGCACTCTCACCGCACCGTCCCCAGACCCCAGTACGTCCAGTACAGGGGCCCGGGGC
>CBRG010000256.1 GCA_000470535.1 Streptomyces sp. AW19M42 | reverse complement strand
GCGGACGACAGGGGGCGGCGGCTGCGGCGGCTGGCTCGCCGCGGGGGCGCGCTGGGCTGGGGGGAGCCGGTACGGCGGCCCGCGGTGGCCCCGGCCGCCCGGCAGGCGCTGCTGCGCCGGGCCGTCGCCGCCGGTTCGGTCCTGCTCCGCAACGACGGGCGGCTGCTCCCTCTCGATCCGGCGGCGCTGCGCTCGGTCGCGGTGATCGGCCCGCACGCCTCGGCGGTACGGATCCAGGGCGGCGGCAGCGCGGAGGTCTTTCCCGACTCGGTGGTGACGCCCCTGGCGGGCATCCGCAAGGCGCTGGGCGGGGACGCGAGGGTGACCTACCGGCCGGGACTGCCGCCGTCGCCGCTGCCCCGCCCCCTCGGCCGCGACTGGTCGCGCGACCCCCGGTCAGGGGAACCGGGCGTACTCGTACGGCTGCTGGACGCGAGCGGGGCCGAACTCCACGCGGAGCACCGGCTGTCCGGCCGGATCGTGGAGCCCTCCGTCACGGTCGAGGGCGCCGCGGCCGTGGAGATCCGGGCGCTGGTCCGGCCGCCCGTGGGCGGGGCGTGGACCTGGGCGGTGGGTGGCTGGGGCGACATCTCGCTGTCCGTCGGCGGCCGGGAGCTGCTGGCCGGGACCTTCCCGCTGGACAGTGACGATCCGACCCGGGTCCACGTCGCACCGCCCGAGCACGGCGCGCGGGCCGAACTCGCGGCGGGCGAGGAGGTGGAGGTGGTGGCGCGGCGCTCGCTCGCACCGCGTTCCGGAGTCGCGACGATCCTCGCCGCCGCCCCGCCCGCCGGGGACGCGCCCGCCGCGCTCGCCGAGGCCGTGGCCGCCGCGCGGGCGGCGGATGTCGCGGTGGTGGTCGTGGGGACCACGGAGCAGAGCGAGTCGGAAGGACACGACCGCGAGAGCCTCGCCCTGCCACCGGGGCAGGACGCGCTCGTCCGGGCCGTGGTGCGGGCCAATCCGCGCACGGTGGTCGTGGTCAACTCGGGCGGCCCGGTCGCCCTTCCCTGGCACACCCGGGTGCCCGCGCTGCTGCTCGCCTGGTTCCCGGGGCAGGAGGCCGGCAGCGGGGTGGCGGACGTGCTGTTCGGCCGGGCAGAGCCGGGCGGCCGGCTGCCGACCACCTGGGGCGCCGCCCAGGAAGACGTACCGGTGCTCGACACCCTGCCCGCCGCCGACGGGCGGCTCCGCTACGAAGAGGGCCAGCACATCGGCTACCGCGCCTGGCTGCGCTCCGGCTCCGCGCCCGCCTACTGGTTCGGCCACGGGCTGGGCTACACGGACTGGGAGTACGAGGAACTGACCGCCCCGCCGGGAGTACGGGCCGGGGAACCGTTCGACGTGCGGGTACGGGTGCGTAACTCGGGCCGGCGGTCGGGCCGGGAGGTGGTCCAGGTCTATCTCGCCAGGAGCGGGTCCGCGGTCGAGCGGCCGGTGCGCCGGCTGATCGGATACGCGGCCGTCCGGGCGAGGCCCGGGGAGAGCGCGGTCGCGCTGGTGAGGGTGTCCGGGCGGGCCCTGGCGCACTGGTCGGCCGAGCGGCACGGGTGGGAGACGGAGCCCGGCGGCTTCACGCTGCTGGCCGGCCGCTCGGCGGGCGAACTGCCGCTCACCGCGACGCTGACGGCGACCGGGGCGGCTTGCGCACCGGGCACCGCTGTTCCGGAGGCACCGCACCGCAATGGAGAGCGCTCTCCGTCGGTGCTATAAATGCGCTCATGACGGATGATCTGCGCTCGGCCGGTACACCCACCCTGGAGGACGTGGCGAGGGCGGCCGGAGTCTCCCGCGCCACCGTCTCCCGGGTGATCAACGGAGTACGCAATGTCGATCCGGTGATCCAGGAGGCCGTGCGCCGGGCGGTCGCCAGCACCGGATACGCCCCCAACCGCGCGGCGCGCTCGCTGGTGACCCGGCGCACCGACGCCATCGCGCTGGTGGTCTCGGGCGCGGGGGTGGAGACCGAACCGGCAGACGGGGCGCGCCCGTCCGGCTCCGGGCCCGCGGAGACCGGCGAGCCCGACAGCGGTTCCGCCTTCACCGCGCAGGTCTTCGCGGACCCGTTCTTCGGCCGGGTGGTGACCGGGGTGGTCAACTACCTGCGGCCCCGCGGCATGCACCCGGTGCTGATGTTCGCCGAGACGTCACGGGCCCGGGAGGACGTCGTCTCGTTCCTCCGCCAGGGCAGCGCCGACGGCGCCCTGGTCGTCTCGACGCACGCGGAGGACCCGCTGCCGGGCCTGCTGACCGACGCGGGGCTGCCCGCGGTGCTGTACGCGCGGCCGGCCCGCCCGGTCCGGATCAGCTATGTCGACCTCGCCCACCAGGACGGGGCACGACTGGCGGCCGAGCATCTGCTGTCACGGGGCTGCCGCCGCATCGCGACGATCACCGGACCGCTCGACGTACCGGCCGGGCAGGAACGGCTGGCAGGTTTCCGCGACACGATGACCGGGCTCGGGCACCCGTACATCCCGATCGCGGAGGGGCAGTTCACCCAGGAGAGCGGCGAGGCCGCGATGGAGCGGCTGCTGGTCGAACACCCCGACGTGGACGCGGTGTTCGCGGCCAACGACCTGATGGCGGTGGGCGCCTGCCACGTCCTGCGGGAACACGGGAAACGGGTGCCGGAGGACGTCGCGGTGATCGGGTTCGACGACAGCAGCGCGGCGTCCGCCTGCCGCCCGCCGCTGACCACGATCCGGCAGCCCGTCGAGGCGATGGCCGCCGAGATGGCCCGGCTGCTGATCGAACGGCTGGCGAAGCCGGACGGGGCGACGACCTCCGTGATCTTCGAACCGGCGCTGGTGGTGCGGGACTCGGCGTAGTCCGGCGCCCGGGAGTGCCCGGGAGTGCCCGCGAGGCGCCGCTCGGCCGGTCGCGTCTTCGCGGACCCTCCCCGGGGTCGCGTCTTCGCGGACGCGACCCCGGGGAGGGTCCGCGACGTCCTCACGGCGTGGCGCGATCACGGCCGCCGCGCAAGGTATCGGGCGGTCACCGCGCGAGGCTCTGCGACGGCTCGCCCCCTGATCGGAGTTCCCTGTGGGTCCGGCCGACCGGATACTCCCCCGGCGTCCACACCACCGCCCGCGCGCCGCCCGCGCTGCCGTTCACGCCCCCTCAGCCCGTCGCGTCCGAAGCGGTCTGCGGGTGCTCCCGCTTGCGTACGGCATCCGCGGCGGTCCGGAATCCCGGCGCCGGGACGCTGGTCCGGGGCTCGGGCGCCGGACGGCTGCCGCCCCTGGCGAGGAAGTCGGCCAGCGGGAGCGTCGCGGCGCCGACCGTGACCGCGTCGGGGCCGAGGCGGCCCATCTCGATCGTGGTGCGGGCCGCGGCGTGCCGGAGCGCGTACTCCTGGGCGTAGCGGCGGATGTCGGGCAGCAGGTGCGGTCCGATCAGCAGGCCCGCCCAGCCGCCGAGCAGGATGCGTTCGGGCAGGAAGAGGTTGATCAGGTCTGCCAGCGCCGCGCCCAGGCATTCGGCCGTCTCGTCCAGGAGTGACACCGCCAGTGGGTCGGGCTCGCCGCCGGGGCCCGGGTAGGCCGCGGCCAGCAGCGCGGCGAGCGCCATCTCGTCGTCGGCGTCGGCGGCGAGCGGGCCACCCGCCTCGCGCCAGCGCTCGCGCATCGCCTCGGCGCCCGCGTACGCCTCCAGGCAGCCGATGGAGCCGCACCGGCAGCGGCGTCCGCGCAGCTGAACGGTGGTGTGACCCCATTCGAGGGCCATGCTGCTGCGGTCCTCGTCGAGCAGGTCGCCGTGGTTCACGCAGGCGCCGACACCGGAGCCGATGAGCGCGATGGCCGAGGCTCCCGCGCCCCGGCCGCCGCCGAACCACATCTCGGCCTGGCCCAGCGTCTTGGCGCCGTTGTCGATGAAGAACGGCACCTCCGGCGGGACCCGGACGGCCGAGCGGAGCAGCTGCTCGAAGGGGACGGCGCTCCAGTCGATCGTCTGGCCGTGGACGACGGAACCCACATCACCGACGGCGCCCTCCGGAGCGTCCCGCTCGATGATTCCCGGGACGCCGATCCCGATGCCGAGCAGCCTGCGCGGGTCGGCCCCGGCGTCGCGCAGCACATCGGCGACCCCGCTGCGGACGTGGCCGACGATGCGGCTGACGTCGTAACCGTGCTGGGCCAGCAGCCTTTCGGTGCGGGCGAGTTCGGTGAGGGCGAGATCGAAGAGCTCCACCCTGATCCGGGTCTCCCCGATGTCGATGCCGATCAGGAGACCGCCCGCGGGTGCGACGCGCAGCAGTGTGCGGGGGCGGCCACCGTCGGAGTCGACGACCCCGGCCTCTTCCAGGAGGCCCTCGGCGTCGAGTTCCGTAACGACGTTGCTGATGGATCCTGAGCTCAGCCCCGTGGCGGGACCGAGCTCTTGGCGGCTCAGCGGGCCGTCGAAATACAACCGTTGCAATACCCTTGCCCGGTTGCCCCGTCGCAGGTCACGCACGGTCCGTCTGTTGCGCTCAGCCATGTGGCTCCTTCCCTTCCCGCAACATACCGTGACCGCGGGACTTGACGCGACCTTCTCTCACCTCTTAAATCACGTCATAAATTAAGTCCTGAAGACCGTTCGGTTCTCGAACACGGCCTTCCTCCCCGGAAAGGGGCCATCCAGCATGCGCAACGTCAGAGCCGCAGCAGCAGTCACCCTCGCGATCTCCATCGCCGCCGGCGTCACCGGCTGCGGAGGCGGTTCGTCCGCCTCGGGCGGCAGCAACGATTCGCCGAAGACCCTCACCTACTGGGCGTCCAACCAGGGCCCCAGCATCGAGGCCGACAAGAAGATCCTCACCCCCGAGCTGAAGAAGTTCGAGAAGCAGACCGGCATCAAGGTCAAGCTGGAGGTCGTGCCCTGGGCCGATCTGCTCAACCGGATCCTCGCCGCCACCACGTCCGGTCAGGGCCCGGACGTGCTGAACATCGGCAACACCTGGTCGGCATCGCTTCAGGCGACGGGCGCGCTGCTCCCCTGGAACAAGGAGAACTTCGACGCGATCGGCGGCCGGGACCGCTTCGTCGAGTCGGCGGTCGCCTCGGCCGGCGCGGAGGGCAAGGACCCCTCCGCGGTGCCGCTGTACTCCCTCGCGTACGCCCTCTACTACAACAAGAAGAGCTTCGCGGAGGCGGGCATCAGCAAGCCGCCGGCCACCTGGGACGAGCTGGTCGCGGACGGTAAGAAGCTCTCCAAGGACGGCAAGTGGGGGCTGGGCGCCGAGGGCTCCAACCTCTCCAACAACATCCACCAGACCTTCGTCCTGGGCCAGCAGCACGGCGCGGACTTCTTCGACGGGTCCGGCAAGGCGACCTTCACCTCCGACGGTGCCGTCGCGGCCGTGAAGCAGTACATCGACTTCATGGCCAAGGACAAGATCGTCGCTCCGGGCAACGCGGAGTACGCGCAGAACCAGTCCCTGACGGACTTCGCCAAGGGCAAGACCGCGATGGTGCTGTGGCAGGCCGCCGCCTCCACCTTCGCCTCCCAGGGCATGAAGCCCGAGGACTGGGGCGCGGCCCCGGTCCCCGTCGCCGCCGGCGCCCCGGGCACCGGCAAGAGCACCAACTCCATGGTCGCCGGAATCAACATGGCGGTGTTCAAGAACACCAAGAACATCGACGGCGCCCAGAAGTTCGTGAAGTTCATGACCAGCGACGCCGAGCAGAAGCTGCTCAACAAGACCTACGGATCGATCCCGCCGGTCAAGACCGCCCAGGCCGATGAGGCGTTCTCCGCCCCCGACCTGAAGGTCCTGCGCGACACCCTGTCCACGAGCGCCGCCCCGCTGCCGCAGGTGCCGAACGAGTCGCAGTTCGAGACGGCCGTGGGTACGGCGGTCAAGGAGCTGTGGGCCGACGCCGCAGCCGGACGCCCCGTGACCACCGAATCCGTCAAGGCGCGCCTCGAAAAGGCCCAGCAGACGATGCAGCAGTAAGGCTCCCTCATGACCGCCACCGTGACCACCGACAGCCGGACGGAAAAGTCGGACAAGGTGACGAGCCGGGGCAACGGGGGCGCGCGCAGGAGACTGCCGCGCATCCCCGACCGGATCCGCCAGGGCGGACTGCCCTATCTCCTGCTCCTGCCGGCCGTCCTGCTCGAACTCCTCGTCCACGTGATTCCGATGATCATCGGAATCGTGATGAGCTTCCGCGAGCTCACACAGTTCTACATCAACAACTGGGGCGGAGCGCCCTGGAGCGGCTTCGACAACTACAGGATCGCCGTGGACGTCAACGCCCCGATCGGTGAGGCGCTGCTCCACTCGTTCTTCGTCACCTGTGTCTTCACGTTCTTCGCCGTCGGCCTGGCCTGGCTGTTCGGGGTCGCGGCGGCGATCATGCTGCAGGAGAACTTCCGCGGCCGGGGCTTCCTCCGGGCGATCTTCCTCGTGCCGTACGCCCTGCCGGTCTACGCGGCCGTCATCACCTGGGCGTTCATGTTCCAGCGGGACAACGGCCTGGTCAACCACGTGCTGCACGACCAGCTCGGACTGACCGACCAGCCGTCCTTCTGGCTGATCGGTGACAACAGCATCTACGCCCTGATCATCGTCTCGGTCTGGAAGGGCTGGCCGTTCGCCTTCCTCATCGTGATGGCGGGGCTGCAGAACATCCCGCGTGAGCTGTACGAGGCCTCCGCGATCGACGGTGCCGGCATCTGGCAGCAGATCCGCAAGATCACCCTGCCCGCGCTGCGCCCGGTCAACCAGGTGCTCGTGCTCGTCCTGTTCCTGTGGACGTTCAACGACTTCAACACCCCGTACGTGCTGTTCGGAAAGGCGGCGCCGGAGAACGCGGACCTGATCTCGATCCACATCTACCAGTCGTCGTTCGTCACCTGGAACTTCGGCACCGGATCCGCCATGTCCGTCCTCCTGCTGCTCTTCCTGCTGCTCGTGACGGCCGGCTACCTGATCATCACCTCACGCGGAAGGAAGGGCGCCGATGCCTAGCAATGCCCAGTCGGCCGTGCTGCCCGGGGCGTCGAAGTCCCGGGCCCGGAGGCGGTCCCCGATGGCCGCTCCGCAGTCCTTCCTCTGGACCCGCCGCATCATCCTGACCTTCCTGGCCGCCTTCGCGCTGCTGCCCGTCTACGTGATGGTCAGCAGTTCACTCAAGCCGCTCCAGGACGTCTCGGGAAAGTTCCACTGGATACCGTCCGGGCTGACGGTCCAGCCGTACTTCGACATCTGGAAGACCGTCCCGCTGGCCCGGTACTTCGTCAACTCGCTGGTCGTGGCGGGTTCGGCGACGGTCCTCTCGGTGATCATCGCGGTGTTCTCCGCGTACGCCGTGAGCCGCTACAAGTTCCGCGGCAAGCGCGTCTTCACCGTCACGGTGCTCTCCACCCAGATGTTCCCCGGCATCCTCTTCCTGCTCCCGCTGTTCCTCATCTTCGTCAACATCGGGAACAGCACCGGCATCGCGCTGTACGGCTCGCGCGGCGGACTGATCCTCACGTATCTGACGTTCTCGCTGCCGTTCTCCATCTGGATGCTCATCGGCTACTTCGACTCGATCCCGAAGGATCTGGACGAGGCCGCCCTGGTGGACGGCTGCGGACCGCTCGGCGCCCTGTTCCGGGTCGTCGTGCCGGCCGCCGTGCCGGGCATCGTCGCCGTCGCCGTGTACGCCTTCATGACGGCATGGGGCGAAGTGCTCTTCGCGTCCGTCATGACCAACGACACCACCCGCACCCTGGCCGTCGGCCTCCAGGGCTACGCCACCCAGAACGACGTGTACTGGAACCAGGTCATGGCCGCCTCGCTCGTCGTCAGCGTCCCGATCGTCGCCGGGTTCCTGCTGCTCCAGCGGTACCTCGTCGCCGGCCTCACGGCGGGAGCCGTCAAGTGACCACTTCGGAAAGGAAGTCCGTGAACGACCTCAGCGCCCTCCCGGCCGACTTCACCTGGGGCGTCGCCACCGCCGCGTACCAGATCGAGGGGGCCGTGGCGGAGGACGGCCGCGCCCCGTCGATCTGGGACACCTTCTCCCACATCCCGGGCAAGATCGCCGGCAACGACACCGGGGACGTGGCCTGCGACCACTACCACCGGGTGGCGGAGGACATCGGCCTGATCAAGGAGGTGGGAGCGGGCGCGTACCGCTTCTCGCTCGCCTGGCCACGGATCGTCCCGGGCGGCGACGGCCCCGTCAACAAGGCCGGGCTCGACTTCTACGACCGGCTGGTCGACGGGCTCCTCGACGCCGGGATCACCCCGTTCGCCACGCTGTACCACTGGGACCTGCCGCAGGCGCTCCAGGACCGCGGCGGCTGGACGGTCCGGGAGACGGCCGAGCACTTCGCCGCGTACACCTCGGTCGTCGTGGAGCGCCTCGGTGACCGGGTGAAGGACTGGGCGACCCTCAACGAGCCGCTCTGCTCGGCGTGGATCGGTCACCTGGAAGGCACCATGGCGCCGGGTCTCACCGACCTGACCGCCGCCGTCCGGGCCTCGTACCACCTGCACCTCGGGCACGGTCTGGCCGTGCAGGCGATCCGCGCCGCGTCCTCGGACGCCCGCGTCGGCATCGTCAACAACCTCAGCCCGGTGGAGGCCGCCACCGACCGCGAGGCGGACCGGGCCGCCGCCGTGCGCGGTGACGGACACATCAACCGCTGGTGGCTCGACCCGATCCTCGGGCGCGGCTACCCGCAGGACATGGTCGACCTGTACGGCGTCGAACTCCCCGTCCGGGACGGCGACATGGACCTCATCTCGGCACCGCTCGACTGGATGGGCGTGAACTACTACTTCCGCCAGGTCGTCACCGCCGACGCGAGCGGGCCCGTCCCGCACGCCAAGCAGGTCTACCTCCCCGGCTCCCGCCACACCCACATGGACTGGGAGGTGCACGCCGAGGGCCTGGAGCAGCTGCTGCTGCGCCTGACCGAGGAGTACGGCGTCGAGCGCATCTACGTCACCGAGAACGGCTCGGCTTACCAGGACGTCGTGCTGGCCAACGGTTCGGTGCACGACCCGGAGCGCACCCAGTACCTGGAGGAGCACCTCGCGGCCTGTGCGCGCGCCGTCCGCAAGGGCGCGCCGCTGGCCGGGTACTTCGCCTGGTCGCTGCTGGACAACTTCGAGTGGGCGTACGGCTACGACAAGCGCTTCGGCCTGGTCCACGTGGACTACGCGACGCAGCGCCGCACCGTCAAGAGCAGTGGCCGGCGCTACGCCGAGCTGATCCGCGAGGCCGGGGCGGGCCGTTCGGGCAGGGCCGCCTGACCCCGGCCGGCCCCTGTGGCCGGCATGCCTCCGGCCGCGGCGGACGACCGCCGCGGCCGGAGGTTTCGCGTTTCCGGCGGGAATCGGCCCGCGGCCGGGTCCGGGCATGGGTCCGCGGTGGTCACGGATTTCCGTGACCACCGCGGACTTCCTCACCGCACCGACAGCGGGGATGGGACGGTGCGGGCGGCCCGGTGGGATCAGCAGCCCGGCTCGGGTGCGGGACCCGGCCGGGAGAGCGCTCTCCCAACCGGGACCAGTGTTGCCCCGCCGCTCAGCGAGTGTCAAGACAAGCGGGCAGGTCGCGGGAGCGGCGGGAGGGAACGGGAGAGAACGGAGGCCGGGCGAGGCACCCCGGCACGACACCGGCCCGCACCCGCCTGCACGGCTGAACAGGCCGTCCGCCGGTCCCGTATCCATACTGGACAACGCAACAACATCCATACTGGGCAACGCGCGACAACGCGACATCCAGCGTCCCGGCGTCCCCCGACAGATTGCAGGAGCACCCAGATGAGCGGCACCGCGCAGATCGGCGTCACCGGGCTCGCGGTGATGGGCCGCAACCTCGCCCGCAACTTCGCCCGCAACGGCTTCACGGTCGCGGTGCACAACCGTACGGCGGCGAAGACCGATGCCCTGGTCGAGGACTTCGGCGACGAGGGGGCCTTCGTCGCCGCGTACACGCCGCAGGAGTTCGTCGAGGCGCTGGAGCGGCCCCGGCGCCTGGTCGTCATGGTGAAGGCGGGCGAGCCAACGGACGCGGTGATCCAGGAGTTCGCGCCGCTGCTGGAGGAGGGCGATGTCATCATCGACGGTGGGAACGCCCACTTCGAGGACACCCGGCGCCGGGAGCAGGAGTTGCGCGAACGCGGTATCCACTTCGTCGGCGCCGGCATCTCCGGCGGCGAGGAGGGCGCGCTGAACGGGCCGAGCATCATGCCCGGCGGCAGCGACGAGTCGTACGCCTCGCTCGGGCCGATGCTGGAGAAGATCTCCGCGAAGGCCAAGGACGGGGCGCCGTGTGTCACGCACATCGGCCCCGACGGCGCCGGTCATTTCGTGAAGATGACGCACAACGGCATCGAGTACGCGGACATGCAGCTGATCGGTGAGGCCTACCAGTTGCTCCGCGACGTTGCGGGATACTCCGCCCCGCAGATCGCGGACATCTTCCGCAGCTGGAACACCGGGCGCCTGGACTCCTACCTCATCGAGATCACCGCGGAGGTCCTCTCCCAGGTGGACGCGGCGACCGGCAGGCCCTTCGTGGACGTGGTGCTCGACCAGGCGGAGCAGAAGGGCACCGGCCGCTGGACCGTGCAGATCGCCCTGGACCTGGGCGTTCCCGTCTCCGCGATCGCCGAGGCCGTCTTCGCCCGCTCCGTCTCCGGTCACGCCGCGCTCCGCGAAGCCTCCCGCCACCTCGCCGGACCGACCGCCCGCAAGCTCGGCAAGGACGAGGCGGCGGCATTCGCCGACCAGGTCGAGCAGGCCCTGTACGCCTCGAAGATCGTCTCCTACACGCAGGGTTTCCACGAGATCGCGGCCGGCAGCGAGACGTACGACTGGAACATCGACCTCGGCAGGGTCGCCGCGATCTGGCGCGGCGGCTGCATCATCCGGGCCGCGTTCCTCGACCGCATCACCAGCGCCTACGAGGCGCAGGCCCAGTTGCCGAGCCTGCTGGCCGACAGGAGTTTCGCCCGGGAGATCGCCGCCGCACAGGACGACTGGCGCGCCGTCGTGGCCACCGCCGTCACCCAGGGGGTCCCCACACCCGCCTTCGCCGCCACCCTCGCCTACTACGACTCGCTGCGCGCCGAACGCCTGCCCGCCGCGCTCACCCAGGGCCAGCGCGACTACTTCGGCGCCCACACCTACCGCAGGGTCGACCGCGACGGCGTCTTCCACACTCTCTGGGGCGGGGACAAGACCGAAGTCGAGAGCTGACGGGCGAAGCCGGACCGGCTCATGTCTTCGCGCCGAAGTCCTGTGTCCACCACGGTCCGCCGGGTCCCTGGTGGATGCCGATGCCGATGTCCTCGAAGGAACAGTTGAGGATGTTGGCGCGGTGGCCCGGACTGTTCATCCAGGACTCCATCACCGATTCGGGAGTCTGCTGGCCCCGGGCTATGTTCTCGCCATACGTCGACCAGTGGTAGCCGGCGTCGGTGATGCGGCGTCCGGGGTCGGCGCCGTCGGGGTTGCTGTGCTCGAAGAAGTCGCGGTCGGCCATGTCGTCCGAGTGCCGCAGCGCCGCGTCCGTGAGCTGCGCGTCCTCCTCGACCGGTCCGCATCCGGCCGTCGCCCGCTCCTGGTTGACCAGGGCGACGACCTGGGCCGTGTCGCCGGCGGGGGCGGGTCGCGTGGCGGGTGCGCTCGACGGACGCGGTACGGCCGTCTTCCCGGGCGCCGGGGCGACGCTCCTGGACGGCTTCGGGACCGAGGCGTCGGAGGTGCGACGCTTAGCGGATGGTGAGGCCGAGGCCGAGGGTGAGGGCGACGTGGGTGCCGGGGGCGGCGATGAGGTGGTGGCCGGGCTTCCGGACGCCTTGAGATCAGCGATGGGCTCCGCCGACGTGCGCGACGCGCTGTCTCCCCCGGTGCCCGCTCCGGGCCCGAGGGAGGCGTACCAGAGGCCCCCGCCCGTCATGCACGCCACCACCACCGCGCCGCCCACCGCCC